>JBEKTN010000137.1:0-19334 GCA_049516015.1 Isosphaeraceae bacterium
ATTTCCCATCGTGCCATCTTATCCACTCAGACGAAGATCTCCCAAACACCATCTGCGTAAGCAGATAACTCCTACGACCCGCAACCTACCCTGGTCCCAGATCAGGAGGTCTGAGGCCGCGGCCAGCGCGATCCAACGACCCGTGGGGATTGCCCCTCGAGACCCGTGCCCGAGGGTGGGAATGATGTGTGGAGGCCACGCGACGAGACCCTGAGGGACGATCCTGGCGAAACGCATGTTCGCTCACTTCTTCTCGGCCTGGGGTGGATTTGGTGCTTGCGTCGCCATCGCGGGCTGCTCGGCCGCCGTTGCCGGGGCCGTGGTCAGCCGCTCGAAGTACTGCCTGTTCAGCTCTTCCCAGCCCGGCGGCGACGGCTCCTGCATGCTGCCCAGGATCTCCTTCTGGATGTCGGTGGGAAGATTGGCGGTCTGGTCCTGGCGGACGGTGAACTCGCCCTTCAGATAGGTCTTGACCTCGCCCAGACCCTCGATCAGGACGTCGCGGCGGCGCAGGGCGCTGCGGTAGCGCCCAGCCTTGAGGTCGCCTTCGACGGCGGCCATGACGTCGATCATCCGCTTGAGGTCGTTGTGGTGGTACTTGAGCACTTTGAAGCGGAGATCGACCCCCTCGGCCTTGTTGCGGAGCTGGGCCTGCTTGGTCGCCAGGCAGCCCATGTCGCGCTCGGGACGGTTGGGGACAGGCCCGTGCAGCCCCTCGCCCCCCGCGCCGCTCTCCTTGCCGCCGCCCGTGGCGCCGCCGACGGGGTCCTTGCTGTAGTCCTTGACCTGGCCCTTGACGAATGCGTCGGGAGTCAGGCGGCTGGGCGTGTTCCGCCCGCCCTTGCCCACGGCCGTATCGCCCACGAACTCCCCGCTCGACTTGCCTTGCCGTCCCTCGCCGCTGCGGCCGGCGATCTCGCTGCTGTTGGGCAGGCGGTTGCCGGTCACTCCCCGGGCGCTGTTGTTCGAGATCGGGCCGTCCATCGCGTCCCAGCCGGCCCCTTTGTCCAGCGAGTCGGCCCAGCTGCTCGAGGCGTCTTCCATCTCGTTGAAGAGGTCTTCCTCGTCCTCCATCAGCTTGCCGACGATGTCCTCCATCTCCTTGGGCAGCTCGGCCATCGGGGCTTCCTTCATGTCGTCGGTGAGCGGCTCTTCCTGGCTCCAGCGCTCGCGGTCGGGCGTGTCGGGGAGCCACTTTTCGATGTTCGTGGTCATCTCCTTGGCCATCTCGGCCCCGAGCTGCTCCAGGGGCACGGCGATATCGGCCGTCTTCTTGGTCAGGGCGTCCTTGGCCATCTTCAGCTCGGTCTGGACCTCGACCAGTTCCTTGAGCAGGCTCGGGTTGGCGAAGTCCTGCTCGGGCAGCTTGCTCAAGTCGGTGTGCTTGTCGGCCATGAACTTGGCCCACTCGTCCTCGGTCGCCGCCAGCTCCTTGAGCAGCAGCTTGTCCTTCTCCGTGAAATCCTCCACCGGTTTCTTGGCCAGGCTTTCGGTGGCCTCGATCACCTTCTTCTGCTGCTTGAGGAACTCGTCGAGCTTGTCCTTGAGGTCCTTGAGCTTGCTCTGGACGTCGGAGGGAAGCTCGGTGCCGGGCCGTTTCTTCATCTCGGCAAGCAGGTCGGCGGTATCTTTCCTGACCTCGTTCATCAGCCGGCGCAGGACATCGATAATCTTGTCCTGGGTGGCCATGAGCTCGGCCGACGGCCTGGCCAGCTCGGTGACGAGCTTGACCTGTTGCAGGGCCTCAGCTTGCCGGAGTGCCTGGATCATCTCGCTGAAGGCCAGCTTGCCGACCACGCGCTTGATCGTCAGGCGCTCGGGGTCCTCGGTCGCTCCGATCAGTTCCGTGACGGCGGTCGCCGCCTGCTGCACGGCTAGCTGCTGGCCGCGGATAAGGGCGGCTAGCGTGCCGGCCTCGGCCTCCGTCGAGCTCCTGGGCAGGCCGGCCGCGGCGGCGCGAGCCCTGAGCTGGTCTTGCAGGATCCGGGCCAGCGCGGTCCGCAGGCTCTCGAGCTGCGCGAGCTCGACCTTGGCCTTGGCCTCGGCGGCCACGATGTGGATCTGCTGCCAGGGCGTGGCCGACTCCTGAGGCCCAAGCTTGAGCTCCGGCAACTCGAGCTGGCGGCGGTCCTGGGCAACGGCCCGCACCCAGACCGTCTGCCCCGCCTTGACTGCCTTTGGGTCGAGCTCCAGGGGATGATCGAGCACGACTCCGGTGGTGGCAAACTTCGTCCACGAGGCCACCGTCTTCACTGCGAGACCGGACTTCTCCCCCATGGGGGCATCGTCGCGGGTCTCGATGCGGACCTGGCCCAGCCCGTAGTCGTCACTGGCCCTGACCACGACGTTAGGCTTGGTTCCCACGGCGATTGTGGTCTCTCTTGCCGGTTCGACGAGCTCGACGGTGGGCGGAGCATCGGTCACGACCTTCACCTGGTTGACCCGCGGCTGGGGGTCGGAATGACCGCCCGCGGTGAACAGGTGGATGGTGTAGGTCGTCGTGTCCTTGAGCAAGAGCTGTGCCACCAGGGTCTTGCCGTCGTCGCTCACCTGGCCATCGATCGAATTCCCCTCGACCATGAGGTGGCCCCGGGCGATCGGCGCCGTGGGATGTATTCTCAGCTCGGCCCGCGTGAACTGCGGCGCCTCGAGATCGCCCTGGTTCTGCTTGACGGTCTCCCGCGGGCGCTCCAGGTACGCGGGGAATTCGTAGGCCGCCTCGACCAGGGCGACGGTCGGCTTCTCGTAGACCGCGACCTTGTAAAGCTGGGTTTGCGTGTCGCCAATCTGCAGCCGGTACTGGAGAGGCGCCAGGATCTGGGAAAGCGCGGCGACGTACTTGCCGCCCGTCTCGTCGGGGAGCATCGCCTGGGCGGCTTCCGGCTTGTCGGCCTGGCGGACGAAGAGCGTGGCGGCAAGGGGTTGGCGCGCCGGGTTATCGATCTCGGCGGCAATTTGCAGGCTCGACCCGATCAGGACCTCGGTATCGCCGGGCGTGATCTTGACGATCTTGACCGAGCCCAGCGAGGGGACGAATGTGAACGGATGCAAGATCCGGCGGGTCGAGGAGCCCCAGGCGGGGACCACCGCGCTACAGAGGACGGCCAGGCCCAAGACCAGCGCGAGCAACACGAACGACTCGCAGAGATCGCGCGGCGTCTGCATGCAGAGCAGGAACCGGCGCCAGCGGTTTTCCCGGGTCGCGGCCTGGTCAAAGGGAAAGCCGGCAACCGCGGCCGCGGACTGGGCGATGGCCGCCTGGCGGAACGGATCGGCCTCAAGACCGTCGCGGCCGGCGAACTGGACGAGGTTGATCAGATGGCTTTCCAGCTCCGGAAACGCCAGCTCAACCCGCCGCGCGGTCGCCGCCAGGCTGCGCCGACCTCGTCGCTGGCGGACCAGGAGCGCGGCGATGGCCGCCAGGCTCAAGACCGCCCAGACCGCGAACAGGCTGACGAGCGCGCGCTGGGGCAGCTTCAGCAGGGCGTCCACCAGCACAAAGAGCATGAGCGTCGCCAGCGAAACCGCGGCGGCCAGGATGGCGCCGCTCCAGCACGAGAACGTCCACCACTGGAGCCAGGTCTTCCGCAGCCGCGCGGTCACAACTTCTGCCTGGGGCGACATGATTGGCGTTTCCTGATCCGTTAAGGTGGCCTGCCGCTCGGAATCGGTGGGTCGTCGCGAGCTCGACGCACCCTACACTTGCCTCTCCATCAATGTGTCACGGCCGAGACGATGACGTTGGTGCCGATGGCCAGCGCGTCCTTGTCGCTGTAGCCGTAGGTGTAGGGGTGCGGGAACTGCTCCCAGCCGTTGCCCAGGTCGAACCGGCTGTAGACGACGGCAAGCCGTCCGTCGAGGGTGATTCCCGATAGGCTGGGGGCGCTCTGCGCGCCGAAGTCCTCGGTGACGCGGGGCGTGTACTCGACCTTGCCGATGTCGTAATGCGCGTGGTAAACCGGGTGGTCCAGCGGGATCGTCTCGAGCTTGTGCTCGGGCAGGACCCGGGCGATCTCGCGCTGGAACGCGAGGTCGAAGGCCAGCCGCCCGCAGCAGGCGTCGGCCAGCAGCATCCCGCCGGCCTTGAGGTAACGCTGCAGCCACGCGCGCTCAAGGTCGGTCCAGTGGAACTCGTGGTGGCCCGTCATGTAGAGCAGTGGGTAGCCCGTCGCCTTGGGGTCCTTGGGCTGCACGCTCACCTTCTTGAACTTGATCGTCAAGGTCGAGTTGTCGCGCACGTGCTTGAGCAGGTTGTGGACGGCCGAGGGATCGGGATCCCAGTCGCCGTCGTGCACGAGCTGGGCGAAGATGAAATCGTCGCGGCTGGCGGCGTCAGCCTCGTGGTAGACCTTGGTGCTGCTCAAGAACCGGCCGAGCTGGTAACTGCCCAGCAGGTAGGTCACATAGTTGGCGCCGATCTGGCGGGCCTGGTCGATCACAAC
This sequence comes from Isosphaeraceae bacterium, assembly GCA_049516015.1. Lineage (GTDB taxonomy): Bacteria > Planctomycetota > Planctomycetia > Isosphaerales > Isosphaeraceae > Aquisphaera. The sequence continues at coordinate 4,443 of JBEKTN010000137.1, forward strand.
GCGCAGGCCGCGCGGGTGATCGTGGCCGTCCCAGCCGCACGTGAGGTCGACCGGCGAGTAGACCACGGCCGTGCGACAACCGACGCTCAGGCCCTCGAGGCAGGGAGCGTCCTCGTGGCGCGAGCCGTCGGCCTTCTGGTAGGTGAAGTTGCTCAGCTTGTAATAGGAGGAAAAGATCGGGTCGTCGGGCGTGAGCTTGCGCATCGGCCGGTCGGGGAAGATGGCCTGGATCTCGCGGCGGAACGCGTCGTTGAAATCTTTCCAGCCGCAGCAAGCGTCGCCGATGATCATGCCGCCGTCCAGCACGTAGCGGGCCAGCCGCTGCCGCACCTCGTCGCCGAGCTGGAAGCCGTTGTGCCCGGCGAAGAGCAGGGCCGGCAGCTCCCGCGGGTCGAACGAGAAGTGCTCGAAGTCGGCCTCGGCCTTGCCGTAGTTGATGCCCAGCTTCCGGTTGGTCCAGGCAAGCAGGCTGTACAGGTCGGCCGGATCGGTCATCCAGTCGCGGTACTGAACTCGCTGATCGCCCTTGCGGACGAAGCGAACCGGCCCCAGCGCCATCTTGCCGGCCAGGGAGGGGGGAGCGGGCGGCCGCTTCTTCTCTGTCCGCCGCAAGGGCGTGGCGGGCAAGGGCAGGGGGGGAAACGACTCGCCCCCCGTCCGGCTTTGCGGTTTCGCCCTGGGCGGAGGGCCGCAATCCACCGGCCCCGATCCCTCCTGGGCCAATCCCAGCCCGGGCAAGGCCAGCATCCCCGAGCCGGCTGCCCCCGCCGCTGTCCAGTAGGCGATCGTGGACTGTTTGACGAACTGCCGCCGCGACAGCTCACCTTCGTCAGTGTGCTTTGCCGCCGACATCGTAATGTCCTTGTTTTGTGCGCCTTGGCTCGTAAGTGTACGAAACAGGCATTCTTCGGGAAGATTCCCGAACGCGGAGTGCAATCCTCTCCAACGAAACATTACGTTGCCGGGACCTGTTTAATGACACTCATTCTCTACGATAATACCTGATGTGACCGGATACCATGGATCGGCAATTCGTGGCCCCACAGCCGCGGTTCCCTGGGTATCCGCTGCCCGCCATCCGTCCTCCAGGAGGCTCGATGATGTTGACGTCGCCCCGCAAGCCGTTCACCCGGTTCTTCCTGGCCGAGCTTCTCGTTCTGCTGGCGATCCCGGCGGCCCGGGGCCAGCAATCGGAACCTCCTGCGCTCAATCCGTTCGGCTCCCGGGCCGAACGCGAAGATCAGAAGCGGGATGATGCCGTGCCGGGTTTCGTGGAGATGTCCGACGGCAAGGTCCATCCCGGCCAGCTCATGCTGACCCGCGACGCCCGGCTCAAGATCTTCGACGAGCAGCAGCAGAAGCACCGGGAGATTCCCTTGAAGGCGATCAAGCGGATCGACTGCACCGTCCAGAAGGAATGGGTCGAGGAGGAATGGCGGTTCAAGGAAAACGCCAGCGACGAGAAGTACTTCACGGGCCGCACCTATCCGTCCCGCGAGTACACCCACAAGATCACCCTCCAGAACGGCCAGAAGATCGAAGGCACCCTCTCGGGTATCGTCTACGTCCGGGCCGATCCGGCCGCTGAGCCCGAGCGTTATCTCCTCCACAAGCGCGACAAGGGCAATCCGGGAACCGACCTCAAGTCCCTGGTCTACGTCCGCTCGATCCAGCTCGGCGCCAAGGCACTCGAGGAAGGCAGGCACAAGGCGGCCGGGACGGCAAGCCAGAAGGCGTCAGCCGCCACCGGGAAAGGACGGAGGTAACGATCTACGAGGGCTAAAGCCCTGTAGCTTTCCCTTTCGGGTTCACGCTGGGACGGGTCCCGCATGCTGAGGCGCCGTTACGGACGCCCTGGCTCTGGACCCTACGATCCGAGCCCCGACGAGGTCTGCATGCGAACGATGTCCACACGCACGACACTCGAATTCCGACTGGCTCTTGCGGTTGGTTTTCTCGCAGTGTCCACATTCGGGACAGGTCCGGCTGGTGTTGCGCGGGTCGACTGCGACCACGGGCACACCAGCCATCGCGGCCTTGTATTCCACGAATTCTCGCAACTGGAAGAAAGCCCAACCCGAGAGCCGATTACGCTGTTCTCCGCCCCTAGCCGAGACTCGGTCGCGAATCCCTTCGAGATTTTCAAGGCCGATTCCGCGTCCGGTGCCCTTGGCGGTTTCCACGATCTTCTTGGCGATGCAATGGTTCTCGTGCTTGCGGAACCTGGCTTCCCTTGCCTTGGTTCGTTTCGTGGCCCTACGGATGTTCTTGGGTCGCTTGCCTGCTCTCCGCTTGGCACCCGCGGCTCTGCCCAGCGCCTTGCGACGCTGGCCGTAATGTCGACGTGTGGCGTCGATCTTCTCTCCGGAGAACTTCTCTCCATCCTCGGTCATGGCGATGTTGACCACGCCGAAGTCCACCCCCATGAAGTTTGTCGTGGGGATCGGTGCAGTGTCGGGGACATCAACCGTCACGAGCAGGAACCACTTGCCATCGTGGCGAAGGATAAGGTCGGCTTGACCCTTGGCATGGGTAAACTGCTCGGCCTGATACTTGCCCATCACGTAGGGAATAAGCTCGCGGCCGGTGAGCGTCAACAGGCTCACTCGGTCGGGTCCCTTGAAACTCATGGTCCGCTGGTCATAAACGATCGCCGCGTGCTTGCGAAACTTGGGCTTGATGCTCTTGTCCCGCTTGTATGCGTCACAGACGACTTTGATCGCCAGTTGAGCCATTTGCGAGGAGAGTCCGAACCGATCCCGGACTTGCTTGTAGGCAAACTTGCGGACACGGAACTGGTTGGACTCGTTGCGAGCAAAGCATTCGGCGGCGATCCAATTGCAAGCCTCGTTGAACCGTTCGACGATCGCGCGGAGCGTCCGCGATTGTTCGGCGGCCGGCAGGAGTTGGATCTGGACAGTGAGTTTCATGATCTAAGTATAGTCGATTTCGTTCAGACAATCAAGACGGGCTAAAGCCCCCGGAACGGCGCTCCTCCACTGCCCACCCCTTCGGGGGCCCGGTGGCGTGGGCTCCGCGGGCTAAAGCCTCGTTCTTGCTGAGCCATCCCGCGCGTCGTGAACCCTTGGCCATAACTCAGCAGGGCCGGGCATCACTTTCAATCCTTCACCTCGACTTCCTTTCTGCTACAATTACAATACAATCGGCGAAGAAAGATACGAGGAGACACGATGAACCTGCCCATCAAGTTCCCGAGTGAGACCGAGGTGATCCTCGAAGATGTTGCAAGGTTCCGGGCGCGCTCGCCGGGGGAGCGCATCCGGGCCATTCAGCGCATTCTGGCCGAGGGCGCGTTCCTGACGAGCATTTCGCCGAAGGCTGCTTGGGCGAAACAGTATTCTGAAGAGCAAAAGCTCCTTGAGCGACGTAACATCCGGGATTTTATCGCACGCCATGCTCGTTGACCCCAACCTCTTGCCAGGCGATTCCGTACGGGCCGTCGAATCTCTGGCCGAGGCGTTCGACGCCCGATCGATCCGGTATGCGCTCATCGGCGGGCTGGCGTTCGTGCTTCGCGGTCGTCCCCGATTTACCCAGGATGTCGATTTCCTGCTCGAAGTTCCGCAGATCGTCTTGCCAGGACTGCTGGACGACCTCATCGAGCGGGGCTGCACGCTCGACCCGCCGGTCGTCATCAAGCAATTCGTCCGAGAGCATGTGGCCTCGTTCCCGTTCGGCCGTGTTCGAATCGACTGGCTCAAGCCAGTTCTCCCCCTCTACTCCCGAACACTCGCCGACGCCGCACGCCTGGAATGGACGGAGGGCCACACGGTTCGGGTGGCCACTGCCGAGGGGCTGATCCTGACCAAGATGGTTGCCTTCCGGTCCCAGGACCAGATTGACATCGAGACCTTGCTGACCGCCAATCGCGACGAGATCGACCTCGACCTCATCCGCGAGGAGTGGTCCCCCTTCGCGGCAACGGAGGCCGAACGCACGGCGTGGCTCGAGGCCGCCATCGCCAGGCGGGTTGACCGGCGGGAGTGAATCAGGGTTCTTTCCTCTCCGGACCGATTTCACCAGTTTCGGCAGGTCGAGCCACAGCCGGAGGCAGCGCGCGCCGATGTGCCTGCGAGTCCATCGGATGTTCGACGTGTTTCTCAGAAAGACCCTTACTACTCACGGGGGTTGCGCCATACTCAGAAGAGTGTCAGCACTGCCGCTGGTCCGAAACGGCGCGAACGAAGCCAAAATCTTGAACGATATAAGGGTTTCTGAATTCTGGGTTTAGCGCAAGTTGACCGCATGTTCAGCGGGAACGATCGAACCCAATTTGCCGGGCCGATCGCCGGCAGGCGAGAATCTTTGAAAGGATTTCCGTGGTGGGCTGTGTTCCTTGATGGAGGACGTGCATGACCGATTCGCCGGCGACGCGTCAGAGCCTGCTGGTTCGGCTCAAGGACCCGAAAGACGGGCAGGCTTGGGGCGAATTCGTGGCGATCTACGCGCCTATAATCGACCGGCTGGCGCGTGCCAAGGGGTTTCAGGAGGCGGATGCGGCCGACCTGGCGCAGGACGTCTTTCGTGCGGTGGCCGGGGCGATCGACCGCTATAATCCGGACCCGGCCCGCGGGTCGTTCCGCGGCTGGCTGTTCCGGATCGCCCGCAACCTGATGATCAACCTCCTGGCCGCCCGGCGTGTTCGGCCCCAGGCCACGGGCGACCCGGATGTCCGGGAATTACTCGACCGCGTCCCGGCGCCCGACTCGGCCGAAACGGCCCGTTCGACGCCGAGTACCGCCGCAGGCTCTTCCACTGGGCAGCCGAGCAGGTCCGCGGCGAGTTCCGCGACTCCACCTGGAAGGCCTTCTGGCTGACCGCGGTGGAGGGGCGGGAGCCAGGGGCCGTGGCGGGGGCCGTCGGGGTCTCGGTCGGCGCGGTCTACATCGCCAAGAGCCGGGTCATGGCCCGGCTGCGGGCGGTGATCGAAGACGTTGAAGAAGAGGAATCGATTCTGTCGTCATAGTCATCGTCCATCACGATCCAGGGGAGAATGATCATGGCCGTGTGCTCACATCGGTGCGACTCTTACCGCTTGCGTCTCTCCCTGGAGGATCGGCTCTCGGACTCTGAGCAGGCGGAGCTCGCCACTCATCTGGAATCGTGCGAGTTCTGCCGGCTTGAGCTGGAGCGGCTGGCGGCGGCCAGCCAGCTCTGGGGCGAGGCTCGCCTGCTAGGCGGCGAGGCCGGGCCCGGCGCCGCGCCCACGATCGGCCTGGCGCACGGAACCCTCGAAGCGGAGGACGCCGTGACCGACCTCACCGCCGGCAGCAGCGCCTGGCTCGAGTTTCTCGACCCGCCCCATCCGGACCAGCCGGGGACTCTGGGCCGGCTGGGTCCTTACGAAGTTTTCGAGGTGCTCGGGCAAGGCGGGATGGGCGTGGTGCTCAAGGCGCGCGACCCGGCGCTCGACCGGACAGTGGCGATCAAGGTGCTCACCCCCGCCCTGGCGCACGGGGCCACGGCGCGGCGGCGGTTCGCCCGCGAGGCGCGGGCGGTGGCGGCCGTGGGACACGAGCACATCGTGGCCATTCATGCGGTCGACGAGTTCCGCGGGCTGCCCTACCTCGTCATGCAGTACATCCCCGGCCGCTCGCTCCAGGAACGGCTCGACGCCTCGGGCCCGCTCGAGGTGAAAGAGATCTTGCGGATCGGCACCCAGGCGGCCCGGGCCCTGGCAGCGGCCCATGCCGTGGGGGTCGTCCATCGCGATATCAAGCCGGCCAACATCCTGCTCGAGAACTGCGTCGAGCGGGTCAAGCTCACCGACTTCGGCCTGGCCCGTGCGATCGACGACGTCAGCTTGACGCAGAGCGGCATCATCGCCGGGACGCCGCAGTACATGGCACCCGAGCAGGCCCGCGGCGAGCCGGTGGACGCCCGCTCTGATCTGTTCTCGCTGGGCGCCGTGCTCTACGCGATGGCCAGCGGCCGCTCGCCGTTCCGCGCCGACTCGGCGATGGCCGTGCTCAAGCGCGTCTGTGACGACCGGCACCGGTCGATCCGCGAGCTCGACCCCGACATCCCCGACTGGCTCGAAGCCGTCATCGACCGCCTGCTCGCCAAGGACCCGGCCGACCGCTTCCAGACCGCCGCCGAGGTGGCGGACCTGCTGGAGCGCGGGCTCGCCCACGTCCAGCAGCCGACGGCCGTTCCCCGTCCGGTAGTTCCCGGCGTTCCGGGGCCGTCGTTGCCGAAGCTGGATTTCGATCTGCCCGTGTCCAAGCCCGCGCACCGTCCCCGTCGTAAGCTGGCCGCGGCCGCGGGCTTTGTCCTGCTGGCCCTGGCGGGCCTGGGCGCTGCAGAGGCGGCCGGCCTGAGCCAGCTTGCAGACTTCGTCGCCACGATCCTGCGGATCAAGACACCTGAGGGCACGCTGGTGGTCAAGGTTGATGACCCGGGCGTGAAGGTCGATATCGACGACGAGGTCGTGATCATCGGCGGCGCCGGCCCTCAAGAGATCCGACTGCGCACCGGCATGCACCGGGTGCTGGCGACGAAGAACGGCCAGCCGGTCCGGGACGAGATGGTTTCCATCATGAAGGGCAAGAAGGAGATCGTGGCGATCGGTTTCGAGCCTGCGAATACGGATAAAGTCCCCTCGGACCAAAAAGGGCGGATTGAGGACAATATCAACCTCCCGTTCGCCAACGATGACGCGGTGCTCGGGCGCTGGACGAGCGTTGATTTTGTCGATGAGCCCAGGCAGTTCAATTCGGAGCGAAGGCACTTCGCGGGTGACCTGTACATGAAGGAGCTGAAGTTCCTTCCCGGCGGCAAGACCTCCGCTCTCTTTGCCACGAAGAAGGGTGTCGAGACTTCCACTGTCCTTACCTGGACGAAGGGTGTGGTGATTCATAGCGGCGACAAGACTGCCGCAAAATACGAGATCAAGAAAATCGGCGACGAAGAGTATCTCTTTCTCGAATGGAAAAGCGGTGACTACACCATCCGACACATGAAGCCGAAGTATTACGTCCTGAAAAAGTAGGTTGGAACGGAGCTTGATCCTCTGTCGCTGAATTCCCTTAGGCAGGCTGCCCGGGAATCCGATCACATGGGTCAGCGTTGAAGCGATCGTCACGCCGACATCGGCCGGATCTTCTGGGTGGCGCCGCCGTGGTCGACCAGGATGGCGTCGCCCGACTGGAAGCTGGGGTCGCCGGCGAACATGGCCAGGACCACGTTGGCGACATCTCCGGGGGTTGCGGCCATGCCGCTGGGGTTCATTCCCGCGAGCCGGCTCTTCGCCTCTGCCTGGTGGTGTGTGAGCCGGTCCACCATGGGGGTGTCGGTGAGCCAGGGGCAGACCGCGAAGACCCGGATGTTCTCGCTCGCGAAGCCGGCGGCGACGGACTGGGTCATGCTGATCACCCCGGCCTGCGTCGCTCCCAGCAGGACCGCGTCCGGGAACGGCAAAACCGTGCCGACGAACGACGAGGTGTTGACGATAATCCCGCCCCCCTGCTTGGTGAACAAGGGGAGAACTTGCTTCATGCAGAGGAAGACGCCCTTGATGTTGATGGACAGGACGTCGTCGACGATCTCCTCGGAACTCTCGCTGATCGGGCCCAGCACGCCCTCGATCCCCGCGTTGTTGAACAGGAAGTCCAGGCCGCCGTAGAGATCGATCGCCTGGTCGAAGAGGCCGCTGATCGCATTCTCGATCCGGACGTCGGTCCGCAGGAACTTGACCTCATAACCGTGCTGCGCCAGATCGTAGGCGGAGGTCTTGCCGCGAACATGGTCGCGGCCGGCAATGAGGACCTTTGCCCCTGCCGCCGCCAGCCGGGTTGCCACGGCCTTGCCGATCCCCGTCGCCCCGCCTGTGATCACGGCAACCTTTCCGGTCAGGGCATCTGCCATGAGAGCCTCCTCTGTGTTGGCACGTACCAGTCGGAATCACTGCGCTCTATTGCGTTGTCAGATCGCTCGGGTCGCCCGTCGTAATCAGAGTGCCCACCCCGCTCGACGGTCGGGGTTGATGGTTCGCTGTGCCTCGCCGTCATTGACGGCTTTCAGTCCGGCTCGATCCCAGACCACCTCGCGCCCCGCCCCATCGTAGCGCAAGGAGGGGAGCCGAGCAAGGAAGTGCTTGGATCGTCCTGCCACGGGCGCCCCTTGGCCACGGTTTTGATAAGATGCATCCTGGAGACGGTTTGGTGCAGGCTGTTGGTTACAAAAGTCACTCGATGAGACCAGCCCACGCACCGCGTGGAGAACGAGAATGGAGAGGAAAACCGCCGGCGCTGATCTTGAAACGATGAGGGGGCAGCCTTGAAGACGGACACTCTTGCACCCATCGGGCCGGAACGACGAGTTCTCGTCGGCTCGACGCGACTGGTCGTCCCCGACGTCGACTGGTCGGTCTACGAGACCTGGGTCGATAGCCTGCCAGAACGTAGCCCGATCCGGATGGCCTTCGACGGGAGCAACCTGGAGATCATGACCAAGAGCCGGGACCATGAGAAGTACAGGCAACTGCTCGGCTACGCCGTGTTCGAGATCGCCAAGGTCATCGACCTGCCCCTGGGCAGCTACGGCGAGATGACCTGGAAGCGACCGGCGATCGGCCGGGGCATCGAGGCCGGCCAGTCCTACTACGTGGAACTCCAGAAGATCGAGGCCGCCGCCAAGATCAAGGGTAAGCATGCCGCCCGCCGGATGCCCCCTCCCGACCTGGCCATCGAGATCGACATCTCGCCTCCCGAAGTCGACCGGCCGGGGATCTATGCGGCGATGAAAGTCGCCGAGCTGTGGCGTTTCGACGGCGCGAAGGTCGTGATCGAACGCCTTGGCCGCGATGGTCGCTACAGGCCGGCTCCGGCCAGCCGGCTGCTCAAGGTCAGGGCCGACGAGCTGACGCACTGGCTCTCGGTCGAGGATACCCGCAACGAAACCCGGTGGGCCAAACGGCTCGCCGCCTGGCTGGAAGCACGCTGGGGGGGGTGACGCGCCGCCAACGGCAGCCCTGGTTGGCCGCTCAGAAACCGTTTCAAGAATGGGCCCCGGCCTTTTCCTGATCTTGATCCTGATCTTGATCGTAATCTCCTCCTCTTACTCTTAGTACAAGACTCATGACAATGCACCGACGAGCAAGAGCAGGATGATGAGCAAGATCAAGCAAGATCCAGTCCGACGGAATGCCCGGAGTCACAATACCAAAGATTTCGCCGTCTGACTAACGTTGTTGAGATCCGATCAAACCCTTGCTTGGCCGCGGCGTGGGCGATTTGACGACGACCCGGCAAAGTGCGAGAATTCTCGAGTAGGAAACCTTCGAGGTCGAAGCAGGACCGGGCAGGCGTTGTGTTTCATATCACGCTCGAACAGGGGCACAGCCTCTTGACCATGCTGGCGGTCGCCGCGGCGGCCGTCGTGCTGGCGGGGGTATTCTACCGCCGGATCTTCGCGCAGGTCATGCCGTCGCGGTGGCGATTGCTGCTGGCCTTGCGGACGGTGGCGATCCTCCTGGTCGTGTTCTTACTGTTCCGACCGGTCCTGAGCCTGGAGCGTGAAGAGCTCCAGCGCCGGGCCGTCATCCTGGCACTGGATACCTCGTCCTCCATGTCCACGGCCGACGACGCCACCGGGACGACCCGGTTCGAGCAGGCGCGGACCCGTGTTCTGGACTGGTCGTCCAGGTTGAAGAAGGACTTCGACCTTCACGTCCTCGAGTTTTCGGAACGGGCCACGCCGCTGGACCGGCCCGGCGATCTCGAGCGACTCAAGCCGGCCGGCGAGGCGACGTCGCTTACCCGGGCCCTGGTGGCCGGAGCGCGTGCGGTCCCGCGGCGGGCCGTCGAGGCCGTCGTGCTCTTCTCGGATGGGATTCACAACGCCGCGGGCGACCCCGTGGCCGCGGCCCGCAAGCTCGGAGTGGTCGTCCATGCGATCGGAGTGGGCAACAGCTTGCGGAACAGCCCCTCTTATCGCGATGCGCGGGTGGCCGACCTCGACTGCGCCGAGCAGTTGCCCGTGAACAACCGGGCCAGGATCACCGCTCACGTCGGCCAGGCCGGGCTCGGCGGGCAGGTCGTCAAGGCCGTCCTGGAGGAAGACGGCAAACCGCTCGACCAGGCCGAGATCGTCTTGCGTGATGGTGACGCTCCGCAGGCGGTCGTCTTTCAGTTCGTGCCCACCGTCAAGGGACGACACACCTACACAGTCCGCATACCGCCGGTACCCGAAGAGAAGATCGCCCAGAACAACCATCGGTCCGCCGTGGTCCAGGTCGTCGATAGCAAGATCCGGGTGCTCTACCTCGAGGGGACGTTGCGGGCCGAGTACGGGGCGATCGCGCAACGGTTCCTCTCCAGGGACCCCGACCTCGAATTCTGTGCCCTGGTCCAGACCCGGCCTAACGTGTTCGTCCAGCGGACCAACATGGAGGGCCTGAAGCTGCCTGGGATTCCCGCGGACGCGGCGACCCTGGAGAAGTTCGACGTGATCTTGCTGGGCGACCTGGACAGCAGCTACTGGAAGCCTCAGCCCATGGAGCTGCTGGTGCAGCGGGTTCGCTCAGGGGCCGGTTTGCTGGCGTTCGGCGGCTATCACAGCCTGGGGCCCGGAGGCTACGGAGGGACTGCGCTTGAGGGAATCTTGCCGGTCCTCACGGGAGATCGGAACATCGGCCAGATCACCGATCCGTTCCTGCCGATCCTCACCCCGGCGGGGCGCGACCACCCGATCTTCGCCAACATCGGCAAGTTCTTCCCGACCTCGAGCTCGCCGCCTCAGGCCCTCGGGCTGCCACCGCTGGACGGTTGCGTGCGCGTCAAGGGGGCACGGCCCGGCGCCTTGGTACTGGCGACGCATCCTGGCGAGGACGGCAAGCTGCCCGTTCTGGCTGTTCAACCCGTTGGCAAGGGCCGCGCGGCGGTCTTCACCGGCGACACGACGCGCAACTGGCAGCAGGTTCCCATGGCCATGGACCAGGAGTCGCCGTTTGCGCGGTTCTGGGGCCAGATGATCCGCTGGCTGGCCAACCGCACGGCCGAGGTGAAAGCCGAGGCGGGAATCACCGCCCGCACCGACAAGGCCTACTACGAGCCGGGCTCGGCGATCACCATCCTGGCCGCGGTCCGCAACAAGGAGGGGGAAGAAACCGAGCAAGCCGCGGTCCTTGCGCAGGTCAAGACCCCGCAGGGAACGACCGACACGGTGACCCTGGCCCCGGTCGCGGGCTCGGCGGGCAGCTACCAGGGAAGCTTCGAGCCCAAGCGGCCCGGGACCTACCAGATCATGGTCGAGTCCCGGCTGGGCGCGACGGTCCTGAGAGCCGATCAGACGACCGCTGAAGTCGGCAGGCCCAACCTCGAGTTCGACAGGCTCGACCTGGACGATGCCCTGCTCTCCCGGATCGCGGCAGCGACAGGCGGGCGCTATTTTCATATCAGCACAGCCGACCAGTTGATCGGCGAGCTCGACCGCAAGGAGAAGCGGCGGCACGTCTCGCTGGAGCAGCCGCTCTACTTTCCCCGGCTCTTCTGGGTCGTCTTCGTCGGCGTGCTCAGCACCGAGTGGGCCCTCCGCAGGAGGTTTCAACTGCGATGAGCCGCGATCGAGGATACCGGTACCTGGACCCCTCGGCCCTGGCGCGCGTGAAGAACCTTTCGCTGGTGGCCCGCAGCGTCGTCGAGGGGTTCATCACGGGGCTGCACTCCAGCCCCTACAAGGGGTTCGGCGTCGAGTTCGCCGAGCATCGCAAGTACACCGCCGGCGACAATCCGCGGCACCTCGACTGGCGGGTGCTGGGGCGGACCGACCGGCTCTACATCAAGCAGTATGAAGAAGAGACCAACCTCCGCGCCCAGATCCTGCTGGACAGCAGCGCCTCGATGGACTACGGTGAGCCGCCGAGTATCACCAAGCTGCAGTACGCCTCGTACCTGACCGCGGTGCTGGCCTACCTGATGATGCGCCAGCAGGATGCCGTGGGGATGACGACCTTCGACACCGAGGTCCGGCTCGACCTGCCCGCGCGCAGTTCGCCGCGGCATTTCGACGAGATGATGAGCCACCTCGAGGCCATCAAGCCCGGCCGGCCGACCAGCCTGGGAGCGACCCTGCACCGGCTGGCCGACCGCTTCAAGCGGCGCTGCCTGATCATCCTGATCAGCGATCTCTACGACAATCCCGAGGCCGTGGAACCCGCCCTGCATCACTTCCATTACAAGCGGCACGAGGTGATCGTTTTCCACGTGCTCGATCATGCGGAGATCACGTTTCCATTTCGCGACACGGCCAGCTTCGTCGACATGGAGACCGGCGAGCGGCTCCAGGTCGATCCCGCCTACGTCCGGGACGAATACCGCCGCCAGCTCGACGCGTTCATCGATCGCTACCGCAAGATCTGCGCGGATTGTCAATTTGATTATGTGTTGACAGATACCTCGGTCCCGTTCGATTCCATGCTCTCGCGCTACCTGGAGAAACGGACCCGGCCATGACCTTCGCTGCCCCGCTCTTCTTGCTGGCCGCGCTCGCCGGGATGATTCCGGTCTTCGTGCACCTGATCCATCGCCAGAAGGCCAGGGTGGTGCACTTCAGCACGCTCCGGTTTCTCCAGATCAGCGTCCAGCGGACGCGCCGGCGCAAGTACATCGAGGACATGTCGCTGCTGGCCGTGAGGGTGGCCGTACTGCTGCTGATCGCCTTGGGTCTGGCCCGCCCCGCGCTCTCCAGCCTGGCGACGCTCTGGGGTGGGGGCCGGAGCGCGGCCATCGCGATCGTGCTGGACAACTCCGCCAGCATGGCGGTGGTCGATGCCGGCCGGCCCCGGTTCGAGACCGCCCGCCAGGCGGCCGAGCAGGTGCTCGCCCGGCTGCGCGTGGGCGACCAGGTGGCGCTCTTGCCGACCGGCGGACCCCCCGGCCCGGAGCTCGGGCGGCTCTTTCGTACTCACGAGACCGTGCAGCAGGCGCTCGACCAGTGCCGGCCCAGTTACGAGCGCGCCGACCTCGCGGCCAAGCTCCAGCAAGCCCGTGACCTGCTTGCTCAAGCGGATGCCCCCAGCAAGGAGATCTACGTCCTGACCGACGACCAGAGCCTCTCCTGGGAAGGCCTGAAAGAGCCAGCCCAGGAAGACGACCCGAAGCAGGCGAAACGTCCCGCTCCAGCCCCCGTGGTCATTGTCAACGTGGACCGAGAGCCGGCGCCCAACGTGGCCCTGCAGACTGTCTCCCTCTCCAGCCCGGCCCCGGTCGCCGGCGTACCCTTTCAGGCCGCCGCCCTAGTGCTCAACTGCTCGAGTGTGCCTCAGCAGAAGCACCTGGAATTGCAGATCGACGGCGCCCGGGAAGCGGTCAGCCCCGACCTCAGCCTGCCGCCGGGCGGAACGCTCAAGTACGAGTTCCGCTTCACCCTGGACCGGGAGGGCGTGCATCGGGGCGAGGTGAGACTGGTGGAGGAGGATGGATTAGCACTGGATAACCGGCTCTATTTCGCGGTGAGCGTCGATCAGCAGATACCGCTGGCGATCGTCAAGGCCCGCCGCGGCGAGGTGCCGCAGGCCGACGACGCCTTCTACCTGGAACGAGCGTTCGCTCCCGGCGGCTCGGTCGGCGGGGCGTTCCGGACCACGACACTGACACCCGACTCGCTCGCCACGGACGACCTTTCCAGCCAGGCCGTGGTTTTCTGTGTCAATCTGCCTGCGCTGGCTCCGCCCGCCGCCGAGAAGCTCCTTGCCTACGCCCGCTCCGGCGGCCACGTCGTCTGGGTCTGCGGCCAGAACGTTCAGCCAGACGCCTACAACGCCATGAACGCGCTGGCCCATGGCCAGTTGCTGCCAGCCCCGCTCGAGGCGTTGCGGCAACCCCTTCCCGGCGGCGTCGAGAGCTGGCGCCTGGGCTTCCTCGACAAGGACAGCCCGGCGCTCGCGCCCCTGACGGAACCGGCATCGCTCTTCCGGTCCGTGCTCGTCTACAAGTACTTTCCCATGACGTTGAGCCCGCAGGCCGCGGGACGCGTGCTGATCAAGCTCGACGACGGTCAACCCCTGCTCGCGGAGCGGGCAGTCGGCACCGGCTCCGTGCTGCTTCTGGGCGCCGGCGTTCATGTCGACTGGACCAACCTGCCGCTCAAGCCGCTATTCCTGCCGCTCCTGGCCCGCCTGACGCTGCACCTCGCCGGCGCCGAGACCGAGAGGACCATGGGCCTGGCCGGGGCGCCGGTGAGGCTACCGCTTGGCCGCAGCAAGGTTCCCGATCAGGCCGGTGACCCCGAAATCGAAGTCGTCCGACCCTCCGGTGAGGTCGTGCGCGTCCGCAAGGCCGATCAGGACGCCGACGGCTGGCGCTACTCGGATACTCACGAGGCCGGCGTTTACCTGGTGCGGCAGGTCAACCGCAAACCGCCCAAGCAGATGGCCTTCGCCGTCAACATCGACCCGGCCGAGTCCGACCCGGCCACCGTCACACAAGCGGATTTGCAAGCCCGTTTCGGCACGCGGCCGCTGCTCTTCTGCGAGAATCCCAGCGATCTGGCCGGGACCATCGAGCGCCTGCGCGAGGGTACCAGCCTGTGGGAGTGGTTCCTGGCGGCCGTACTGATCGCCCTGGTTCTCGAAGTCTTCCTGGCCAATCGCGGCGCCGCCGCGTTGCCGGCCCAGGCCAGACCGGAGACCTCGACACGGCCGCAGTCCATGGAGTCATCCTCATCCGGGCCCGCCGGTGCTGCGGCGCATGACGATGTGCGCGGGTTCCTGTCCCCTTCGCGCACCCTGGTCTGGGCTGCGTTGCCGAGTTGGTGCGAAATCGCGTAGGATGGATCGCGTCGATCCTTCGAAGAAACCAGCGTCCCGGAGGCCAATTCCATGGCCGTCTCTACCCAACCTGCCAAGCCGGCCGAATCGAACATGACCCAAGA
>JBEKTN010000138.1:0-19592 GCA_049516015.1 Isosphaeraceae bacterium
CTACAATCTCCATCGGGAAGCTCCTTCTTCCAGCACGAGACGCATTGCAACACGTGATGGAATAACGGCTTCCCGTTTTTCATGCTAGACCAACTTCCTTTAAGTTGAGCGTATGGGGTGCCGCCAACCCACCCCCAGGGACCACACAGTGAACGTGGGGATGATGTTCCAGCTTCTGACCCCAGGTGTGCAACACCATCAGCACCCCGATCCGCGCTCCCAGATGTTTGGGATCGGCGGCCACCTCCAGAAGCGTCTCCTTGGCGCTGGCGAAGAGCAGCCGATACATCAGCTCTCGGTTGCCCAGGACCAGCGCGCTGAGTTCGTGGGGCAGGGTGAAGACCACGTGGAAGTAGGGCACGGGAAGCAAGTCGGCCTGACATTTGGCCAGCCAGGCCGACCGCTTGCTGCCACCACACTCAGGACAGCTTCGGTTGCCGCAGGAATGGTAGTGGTATCGGACCTCCGGCTGTGCGGCAGAGCGCCAGGTCGTGCAGCGTCTGCCGCACGTGGGGACACTGGGGCCAGCGCTTCAGGAACTCGTCTCCATACTGCCGCGCGAGCTGACCAAAAGTTAGTGACTGGTCGATGGGCCCTGCGGCGGGGGCAGACGGTCGAGCGGGCTGACCACCTGCTGCACTCCCGCCAAGGTGACGTGCGTGTACAAAGCCGTGGTTGCGATGCGCTGATGGCCCAGCAAGGCTTGGATCGTTCGGATGTCGGTTCCCGCTTCCAGGAGATGGGTGGCATGACAGTGGCGCAGAGTGTGGGGTGTGATCCGCGGCAGTCCCGCGTCGTAGCAAGCCTGCCTGCAGGCGTTCTGCACCCTCGCGGCGCTCAAAGGTTGGTGGGAATCCTTGCCCGGGAGCATCCATTGCGTCGGCCTCGTTTCACGCCAGTAGGCACGCGGTTCTTCCAGCAGTTGCGGGGAGAGCGGTACCAGTCGTTCCTTCTGACCCTTGCCCAGCACCCGCATGACCATGCGACTGCTATCGATCTGAGCGGCGGTCAGGTGCAAGGCTTCGTTGATCCGCATCCCGGTGGCGTAGATGGTACGCAGCACAATCCGGTTCGTCCGGTCATGCACGGTGTCGAGAAAGAGGGCCACCTGTTGGGGTGAGCGGACCGCCGGCAAGCGTTTGGGCCGCTTACCGTAGGGAAGCCGTGTGATCACGATGTCTCTGGGATAAGTTACACGATAAAAGAATCGGATGGCGGCCACATTTTGGTTATTAGGAAGACCATGCGACCTGTTTGCCGTGGAGCAGGTACACGAGATAGCGATGGATGTGATCGTCGCTGAGTTGCTCTGGGGACTGGTTGAAGTAGCGTGCCAGCTCGCGGAGGTGGTGGACGTAAGCCTTGATGGTCAAGGGCGAGCAGTTGCGGAGCTGAAGGTCTTCGATGAAGCGTTGCCGGAGCGGAGTCATGGTGGGGATTCCCGTGGAAAACGAGCACAATCGCGTGGTCAGACCGCCGCGACAAGCATGCCACAGGAAAGGCTCTGGCGCAAATCGTTAGAACCGGAATGATCGATACAACCGGCAGCAAGCGTGGGACAAGGAAAAAGAGCCGCGCCAGCGCGAAGGGAGCAAGCGTGGGACGGGTCCACCGTAAGGTTTTGTTCAACGGTAGACCATCCACGCGTCGACCCGCTTGCCCCAGCCGGGGCCCTTGTCGCAGGATCGTACGACCATGTAGCCCACGCGGCTCGAAGGCAACCGCCGAGCCTTGACCCACGGCCACCATTTGATTACGATAATCTTATCTGATTGCTGACCCAAGAATTGCACTAAAGACAACGCTCACAAGAGATTAGGACGACGATCGATGGCCTATTCGACCGCGGTCCAGCGGCACAAGACACGCGAAGTCGGCATTGGCGAGTACGTTCTCGGCGGTACCCACCCGATCTCGGTCCAGTCGATGACGACCACCAACACGTTCGACGTTCAAGGGACGCTGGCGCAAATCCGCAGACTCGAGGAAGCGGGGTGCGAGATTGTCCGGGTGACCGTGCCCAAGAAAGAGGACGTCGCGGGAGTCAAGGCAATCCGCGACCAGATCCGAATCCCCTTGATCGCCGACATCCATTACGACTATCGCATGGCGCTCGCCTGCCTGGAAGCGCGCACCCCTTCAGGCCGGAGAGCGGTGGACAAGATCAGGATCAACCCGGGGAATATCGGCGGCGAGGAGCGGTTCAAGGAGGTGGTGCGGAAGGCGCGCGACGCCGGCGTGCCGATGCGGATTGGCGTCAACTCGGGCAGTCTCGAGAAGGACCTGATCGACAAGTACGGCTTCCCCTGTCCCGAGGCGATGGTCGAGAGCGCCCTGCGGCACATCGAGACTGCCGAGGCCCTGGGCTACAAGCTGATGATCGTCAGCCTGAAGGCCAGCCACGTGCCGACGGCCGTCGAGTGTTACACCCAGTACGCGGCGAAGTGCGACTATCCCACCCACGTGGGCATCACGGAGGCCGGTTCGCGAGAGTACGGCACGCTCAAGAGCGCCGCGGGCATTGGCGCAATTCTCTTGCGGGGCATCGGCGATACGATTCGCGTCTCCCTGCTGGGCGATTCTGTACCTGAGATCGCCGCCGGCTTCGACATCCTGCGCGCTTGCGACCGCCGGGTCACGAAACCCGAAGTGGTCGCCTGCCCGACCTGCGGCCGGCTGGACATTGATCTGGAGCGGATCGTCGCCGAGGTCGAAGAGAAGATGAAGGGGTTGTCCAACCCCCTTCGCATCAGCATCCTGGGCTGCCTGGTCAACGGCTTTGGCGAGGCCAAGGAAGCCGATCTGGGCATCGCCGCCGGCTCGGGCAAGGGCATCATCTTCAAGCGCGGGGTGCCGATCCGCCACGTCAAGGAAGACGAGATGGTCCAGGCTCTGCTCGAGGAAGTCGCGCGGTTCGACGAGGAGACCAAGCCGCTGGCCTCGTTCGTGGAAAAGGAAAAGCAGAAGCAGCAAAAGACGGCGCTGACGGTGCTGGGGTGAGACCTTGGCGCGACGAATTCAACAACGCATCAACATCCTCACTGCCTCAGACCAACCGAGACATACTTCGTCTCGAGATAGGCGTCGAGGCCTTCGCTGCCCAGCTCGCGGCCCATGCCTGATTCCTTCATGCCGCCGAAGGGGCATTGGGGCGTGGCGGGGACGGGATCGTTGATGCCGATGATGCCGGCTTCCAGACCCTCGGCCATGCGGGTGGCGACGGTCAGATCGTTCGTGAAGACGTAGGCCGCCAGGCCGTAAGGCGTGTTGTTGGCCGCGGCGATCACGTCGTCGAGCTTATCAAAATCGAGGAGCGGCATGACCGGTGCGAATGGCTCCTCGGTCATGAGCTTCATTTCCCCATTGACCTCGCGGATGATTGTGGGCTCGAACCAGTAGCCCTTGTCGAAGCGTTTCGAGCGGCCGCCGCCGGTGAGGACCTTGCCCCCCTTGGTGCGGGCATCCTCGATGAGCGCCGAGGTCTTCTCGAGCGCTCGGGCCTCGAACATCGGGCCCACCTGAACCCCGGGTTCCAGGCCATTGCCGATCTTCAGGCTTCTGGCCAGCGCCACCGCGGCGTCGGTGAAATCCTTGGAGATCTTCTCGTGGACATAAAAGCGCGACGGGGCAATGCAGACCTGGCCATTGTTGCGGAACTTGCCAATCACCGCCGCCTGAGCCACCTGGTGGACGTCGGCGTCGGGGAAGACGATCAGCGGCGCGTGGCCACCCAGCTCGAGGCTCAGACGCTTGACCTGGTCGGCCGAACGGCGGATCAGCTCCTTGCCGACCTCGGTCGAGCCGGTGAAGCTGATCTTGCGGACTGACGCATGCTCGAAGAAGGCGTCGGCGATCGGGCGGGCGGGGCCGATCACGAGGTTGGCCACGCCGGGGGGAATGCCCGCGTCGGCCAGGCACTCGAACATCAGGATCAACGTGAGTGGTGTTTGTTCGGCCGGGCGGCTCACGACGGTGCAGCCCACCGCCAGCGCCGGGGCGATTTTGCGGCTGGGTAAGGCCGCCGGAAAGTTCCACGGGGTGATCGTGCCCACCACCCCCACGGGGTGCTTGATGGCGTAATGACGCTTGGCGACGTTCATCGGGGGAATGATCCGACCGTAGGAACGCTTGCCTTCCTCCGCGAACCACTCAAAGGTGTCGGCCGCGTGCAGGACTTCGAGCCTGGCCTCGGTGAGCGGCTTGCCCTGCTCCTGGGTCAAGGCGCGGGCGATCCTGCCGGCTCGGTCGCGCATCAGGTCGGCCGTCTGCTTGAGGATCCTGGCACGGTCGTAAGCCGACAGGGCACGCCAGGCCGGAAACGCACGCTCCGCCGCGGCGATGGCCCGATCGGCCTCGGTCCGCGTTCCGTAGGCCACTTCGGCCAGCACCGACTCGTCGGCCGGATTGATCACCGACAGCGTTTGGCCGTCCTGGGCATCGCACCACGATCCATCGATGTACATCCGGGTCGGATACTCTGCCGCTCCTGTCGCGTCGCTGGCCGTCGCCGTTGCCATGTCTGGCTCTCCGCTCTTGATGGTCACACCGTTCTGATGGGGCACGCGCCTGGACACAACCGCGACCCCGAGCTTCAAGCATGAATTGTCCGAAATCTCTTCAGATCGCTTGCAAACAGGCTCTCCATCGCCACGATACCGCCCCGACTCCCACCGTTCAACGGACCTGGTGCCCGAGTCGGGAACTGACAGAACCAGCCGTTATCAGTGTCAAGCTCGGGGCTGCGAGCTGAAGGAATCCGCAGTCTGGGTTGGTCTGAGAGGCTGCCTTGACCATTGACGTGGACAATAAACTCACGCTGCGCATAATCCGCTCAACTGTTCGGGGGGAAAGGTCCGATCGAATTCCTCGGATCCTAAGTTCCCATCAACCATCAGAGTGCATGTTCGCATGCCTCGCTTGGAAGTGGTTTTGGTGCTCTATGAACGTGAATGGACTCACGCATAAGCCGACACGAACCGGGACGGTTCGGTTGTTCCGAGTAGTTTTGGCGGGCGCCCTGATCCTTGCGGTTCAGCCCTTGCAATCCGCGACCACCAAGAAACTCGTCCTGACACCCACTGAGGCCAAGACGTTTGAGGCCTGGACGAATTTCCTGGCGGAGGGTACCCAGACTTGGTCCACGACCCATGCTCCGGCGTTCACACCGGCCATTGAAAGCACAATCTGGCAGGTGCTCAACACGGACACCCAGGCACAAGCGATCGCCAATCCGATGATCGACTATCTGGAGTGGCGTCGCAGTCTGGATCCGACCCGGTTCACCTACTACCACCCGATTCTCTCACCCGCCCTGGCGCAGTTATTGAGCTCTCCTTCTCTTCCATCCAACGTTCCTCCGCTCCCTGAGACTTCCACGGCACCTCAGGTGCTCTCCAGCCCAGCCACGCCCTCGGGTGCGCAAACGGTTGCTCCGCCGGCAGTTCCGGAGCCAAGCTCGCTGCTCTTGGCCGCCGCGATGACCGGTTGGGGCATCTGGTGGCGGCACCGGATCGCCCAGCGAACCTCGCGGTAACGGGCGTGATGGTTTCGCCCGCGGAAGCTCGCGCCAGGCCCTGAGCGATCAGGGCCCAGCGCACGGCGGCAGCAAGAACTCAGGCCGTTGCCTTGGCCGCCTTCTTGACGATCTCTTCCTGGAACCGCGAGGGGACCTTCTGATACTTGAGGAACTCCATGCTGAAGGAGCCCTTCCCCTGGGTTGAGCTGCGAAGATCGTTGGAGTAGCCAAACATTTCGGCCAAGGGCACCTCGGACGTGATGACCGTAT
Organism: Isosphaeraceae bacterium; assembly: GCA_049516015.1. Lineage (GTDB taxonomy): Bacteria > Planctomycetota > Planctomycetia > Isosphaerales > Isosphaeraceae > Aquisphaera. The sequence goes on from JBEKTN010000138.1 coordinate 5,786, forward strand.
AGCCCTGGCGGCTCTCGGTGCCGAGGATGACCCCGCGCTTGGAAGAAATGGCGCCGGTGACCGGCCCCTGGAACTCGGTGGGGATCTCGACCTCGACCTTCATGATCGGCTCGAGGAGCACGGGATCGGCCTTCTTGAACGTTTCACGGAAGCAGTCGCGGGCGCAGATCTCGAAGGCCATGGTCGAAGAGTCCACGTCGTGGTACGACCCGTCTTCCAGCCGCATGTGCACGCCGATGACCTCGTAGCCGGCCACGGGCCCCTTGTGCAAGGACTCGCGGAACCCCTTCTCGACCGAGGGAATGTACTCCGCAGGAATGCGTCCCCCGGTGACCTTGTTCTCGAAGACAAAGGGTTCGGGTGCCTGGACATCCAGCGGGATCAGCTTGCCCACGACGTGGGCGTACTGACCGGAGCCGCCGGTCTGTTTCCTGTGCTTGTAGTTGAAAGGCGTCTCGCGGGTCGGCGCCTCGCGATAGCTGACCTTGGGAGCGCCCACGGTGCATTCGACCTTGTACTCGCGGCGAATTCGCTCGACGTAGATCTCGAGGTGGAGCTCGCCCATCCCCGAGATGATGGTCTCGCTGGTCTCGGGGTCAACGTGCACCCGGAACGTGGGATCCTCTCGCATGAACCGGTTCAGGGCCTTGGATAGCTTGTCGTAATCGGCCCGCTTCGCCGGCTGGATGGACAGATCGATGACCGGCTCAGCCGCATAGATGCTTTCGAGCGACACATTCGTGCCTTCGGAGCAATACGTGTCGCCGGTGGCGCACTCCAGGCCCATCACGGCCACGATATCACCGGCGGGCGCGGAATCGATGTCTTCTTTCTGGTCGGCGTGCACGCGCAGGATCCGGCTGATCCGCGCCCGCTTGCGCTGTCGCGCATTGAAGTAAAAGGTTCCTTTGGACAGCGTTCCCTGGTAGATCCGCATGTAGGTGACCTGACCGAACGATTCCTCGACCAGCTTGAACGCCATGGCCACAAGCGGTGCGTCGGGGTCGGCAGACAGGGGAATCTCGGCCATGCCGTTGTTGTTGTCCTTGGCAAAGATCTCGCGATCCAGCGGGGTGGGCAAGTAGCGGCAGATCGCGTCCAGGAGCGGCTGCACCCCCTTGTTGCGATAGGCGGAACCGACCATGACCGGACAGAGCTGCTGGGCGATCGTCCCCGCGCGGATCGTCTTGTAGATCAGGTCGAGCGGAACATCAACTTCCTCCAGAAGCAGTTCCATGATCTCGTCGGAGACCATGGAGAGCGCCTCGAGCATCCCCTGACGAGCACGTTCGGTGGCCTCGACCAGATCGGCCGGGACTGGCTCGGTACGGACGTCCTCGCCGTTGTCACCGTCGAAGAAGATAGCCTGGCGTTCGATCAGGTCGATCACGCCCTGGAAGTTCGACTCGGCCCCGATCGGCAACTGGAGCGGTATCGCCGTCAGGTTGAGCTTGGTCTCGAGCTGCTGGATCACGTTGGCCGGATTGGCGCCGGTGCGATCCATCTTGTTGATGAAGGCGATTCGTGGGACGGCATACCGCTTCATCTGGCGATCGACGGTGATCGATTGCGACTGGACGCCAGCCACGGCGCAGAGGACCAGCACAGCTCCGTCGAGCACGCGGAGCGACCGCTCGACCTCGACGGTGAAGTCGACGTGGCCCGGAGTGTCGATGATGTTGATCGTCTTGTCGTCCCACTGGACAGTGGTCGCAGCCGAGGTGATCGTGATCCCTCGCTCCTTCTCCAGCTCCATGTGGTCCATCACGGCCCCTTCACCCTTGACCTCCTTGATCACGTGGGTACGGCCCGTGTAAAAGAGCATGCGCTCCGTCAGTGTGGTCTTGCCCGAGTCGATGTGGGCGGAGATTCCGATGTTTCGATAGTTTTTCAGGTTTTCCATAGTCAAAATATACTCAGCCCGCAAACCAAGGGTGGAACGCCCTTGGTTTGGGCCACGAACCACACGACAAGTTGGGAAGCCGGGGGATTCTTAACCCGCAGTTCCAGCACGGGTTGGAAGGCATGCCGGAGAGTCAGGACGGAGGCACACCAAAAAACCGCCGATCAGGAAGCCTAATCATTTTTGGTGTGAAGCATGTGAGAAGTCCAAGTAGGCCTGATGTTAAAAGGTAAATTATCTTATCAAATAGAGGCTCTCAGTCAAGCCTCTGAATCATCCCACACCATGATTACATCCCGTCCGGGAAGAGGCGTTGTGACTCGCAAGCCCACGCGCTGGGCTGCTCCAGGGTACGATCCGATTGAGCAACGACCGGCGAGGTCCGGCGTCCTCGTTCCACCTTGTCCAACCTCATCTCGAAACTGCGGACGACACGACCGCCGGCATTCGAATTCGAGGTCGAGAACTCAAGAAGGTGCCAGAACCATCCGGAATCCGCTCGCGACAACCAGGGTATGCCTGGTATGATGAAATACGTTAGTCGTAAAGCTTTCGGGCCGCCTCACCTGTCATCGTTACCCGCGGTCGTTGCGCGGGTCGATCGGGTCCCCGACCTCCGGCGTCGGTGAGCCGGCGGAGGGATAAGCTGTGCTCGATCGCATCTGGGCGCCGTGGAGGGCACAGTATATTCGGGAATCGTCGCAGCAGGAGGGCAATTCGTCCTGCTTTATTTGTCAAGGACTGACCGGGGTTGATGATCGGCGAAATCTCCTGGCCTGGCGGCGTCCCCATTCCGTGGTTGTATTGAATCGGTTCCCTTACAACAATGGACATCTCCTGGTAGCACCGCGAGTACATCAAGGGCGAATCGACGAGTTGTCAGGTCCCGATCTTCTTGAACCGATCGAAACGGTGCGGCGGATGGTGGGAATTCTCGAGCGGATGCTGCGGCCGCACGGTTACAATGTCGGTTTGAATATGGGGAAAGCCGCGGGGGCGGGCCTTCCCGGCCACCTCCACTGGCATGTCGTGCCGCGGTGGGACGGTGACACGAACTTCATGCCGGTGCTCGGGCAGACGAAAGTGCTCGTGGAGAGCCTGCACGAATTCTACGATCGACTGGTCGAGGAAATCCGCGCGGAGGATCATTCCTCCCCCCCGTCATCCTGAGTGGGGCGTGAGCTTTATCTGATTCCTAACTTCACGACCTGACGGTCCACAGAGAGGTTATTCGACCATGCTCTTGATCCTGATCCGGGCCGTTTTCGTCCTGGTGATCGCCGGCCTTGGAGTCAAGTTGGCGAGGATCGTCGGGGAGAATCAGCTCGCCAATCCTTATGTCATATTCATCGGTGTGATGATCGGTGCGATCGCGGTTGTCGCCGGCGACCTGATGACCCCGCGGAAGCGAATTCAGACCATCTCCGCACTTTATTTCGGAGTGATCGTCGGGCTTTTCCTGAGCAATCTGATCAACGACGCGATCCAGCCGGCCATGCAACTCTACCTGAATCCCAAGGTGCACATGGCGATGACCAGCACCCTCATGATCTTCATCTGCTACATCTGCGTGTCGACACTACTTCAGACCAAGGATGACTTTCGGTTCATTATTCCGTATATCGAGTTCGCCAAGAAAGTCAAGGGCTCGCGTCCCCTGGTGCTGGACACCTCGGTGATCATTGACGGCCGGATCGCCGATGTGGCGGAAACCCAGGTGATCGATCAGCCGATGGTCGTGCCCCGCTTCGTCTTGCAGGAGTTGCAGAACATTGCCGACAGCGCCGACAAGCTGCGACGCAACCGGGGCAGGCGCGGCCTGGATATCCTCAACCGCCTTCAGAAATCCCCGGGTGTCGAGGTCCGTATCCACGACGGCGAGATTGCCGAACTGGCCGGGGTGCGGGAGGTCGATCAGCAACTGGTAATCCTGGCCAAGCATCTCGGCGGCAAGGTCGTTACCAACGACTACAATCTGAACAAGATCGCCCGGCTCCAGGGAGTGGAGGTCATCAACCTGAACGACCTTGCCAACGCCATGAAACCGATTGTTCTGCCTGGCGAGAACCTCACCGTCAAGCTGCTCAAGAAGGGGGAGGAGCAGGGCCAGGGTGTCGGATATCTCGACGACGGCACGATGGTGGTGGCCGAGCAGGGTTCTTATCACCTGGGCGAGACGGTGCGGCTCACCGTCACCAGTGTTCTCCAGACAAGCGCCGGGCGGATGATCTTCGGTCGAATGGAGCCGATGCCCCTCGGCAAGAGTGGCAACCACGTGAACGCCTCAGTCCAGCAGGAAAACCCTTCACCGGCTTCGGGGCGGCCCCACAATGTTTAATCTGAAGCGTGCCGGGCCCGGGCGTCAAGCCCCCCGGGCCTCGGGCGCATTCGAGTCTTTGTCCCCGCCGTCATACGGGGTTTTGCACCAGTGGCAAACCAGGACTGCCCCGCACTCGGGACATCCCAGGTCCGCCTCGGCCTGCGAGAGAGCCTCGTAATACTGCTGAGAGGGCGGCTTGTAGGGTGTCCTGCACGACTCGCAGATCAGGGGGCGCTCGCAGTACGCGCATTCGATCATGGGACTCCCCCCTTCTCTCGATGAGTGGTTGAAACCAGGATGCTGCTCCACAATACGCACGGGCAAGACGCCTGTGCCAGGCAATACCGCGGCGCGGTCTTCCAGGCCGTGAAGGAAGTGACACGGCCGGCTGCCCGTGCCGCAGTCGGAAACGAACTCACCTCAGCGGGTGGCTTGTTCGGTCCTGAGGCAACGCCCTATCTGTCTGACTGCCTGGCGCAGCCGGTGAGCGTTCTCCACCAAAGCCACCCGCAGGCAGCCCTCACCGGTGTCGCCAAAACCGCGGCCCGGACTGACCACCACATTTGCATCTTCGAGCAGTTTCATCGCGAAATCAATCGAGCCCATCTGTGATTTCCAGGGTTCGGGCATGGGCGTCCAGACGAACATGCCAGCTTGCGGTGTCTGAGGTTCCCAGCCCAGCCTGCGCAATCCGCGGAGCAGGACGTCGCGTCGCTCCTGGTATTCGACCACTTGCGCCAGTCGGCCCTCTTCGCCGTGCCTCAAGGCCACGATCGCGGCGACCTGGACCGCCTGGAAGATTCCATAGTCGTAATAACCCTTGATCGCCTTGAGGGCGCCTAGCATGTCGCGGTTCCCCGCCGCGAATCCCACGCGCCAACCGGCCATGTTGTAGCCCTTGGACATCGTGGTGAACTCGCAGCCGACGTTCTTGGCTCCCTTGACCGAGAGGAAGCTCGGCGGCTGGCAGCCCTCGAAGCCGATATCCCCATAGGCGAAGTCGTGGATCACGAAGAAGTGATACTTCTTGGCCAGGCCGACGATCTCTTCGAAGAACGCCTGATCGACGACCGTGGCCGTCGGGTTGTGCGGGTAGTTGAGAACCAGGATCTTGGGCCTGGGGTACAGGCTCTCGCAGACCCGCGCGATATTGGTCAGGAACAACTCCGAGTCGCGCACATCCAGCGAGATCACGTTGGCTGACGCCAGCGCGACGGCGTGAATGTGAATCGGAAAACTCGGCGCCGGGACAAGTGCCGTGTCCCCCGGACCGAGCAGGGCCAGGCACATGTGACTGAACCCCTCCTTGGAGCCGATCGTCGCGACAACTTCCTGGTCGGGGTCCAGACTGACCCCGAATCGGCTCTCGTACCGCACTGCGACTTCGCGACGCAGGTTGTACACGCCGTTGGCCACGCTATAGCGGTGGTTGCGTGAGTCGCGCGCGGCCTCGCAGAGCTTGTCGATGACCCACTCCTCGGGCGGGTCGGTGGGGTTGCCCATGCCCAGGTCGATGACATCGATCCCCGCTTTTCTCTTGCGGTACTTCAGCTCGTTGATCCGGCCGAAGAGGTACGCCGGCAGGTTACGCACCCGAGGCGCGACCTCCAGGTCGTAATGCTCGATCGACTCATGCTCCTCCGAGCCCGGATTGGTCTTGGGATCAATCATCGCCAACCTGGTCCTTGGCCACCGGATCAGACCGAACCGGAACGGCCCGGCCGGACACCTACCCGGCCGGACAAGCCGTGTCCGATCTTGATTGCTGTCTTGTCGCGACGACTCCTTGGTCAGGGAACCGTCCCCGGACTCGTCCACGAAGGTACCGGGTGTGCTGCTGTCACAGGGTGATCCGAGCAAGCCCCGAGGAAAGCGGCACTAGCTTCATGATACCGCCGCCAACGACTCTTGGCACGGGAATCTTCGGATTTGCCGATCCGTCAGCCGCGGCTTCGCGGCCGAACGCGGGAGCGGGGTAACTCGATCGGGACCGCTCATGCTCGTCCCTGAGCCCGTAAGATCGTCAATCTTTGCCGATCGAACGGATCGCGCGGAGATCGAAGTTGCGGAAAGCTTCTCTGCGGGCAAGATCTTCACAATTTGGGCCGCCCGTCGGGCCGATACACGAAGTACCACCAGGAGGACCCACCCGATCTCGTGACTGGCTCCTCGATTGGCCCCGCGGAACCGGGTCACTCCGGATTATTGATAAAAAAGGGACGGTCCGGAAGTGATTCCGGACCGTCCCTTTCTGGAGAACGCGAGCCCTGGGCGGTGCAGACCAATCTTGCCCGGGTCAGATTCGCCGCGCGACGAAGCTCACTTCTTGGCCTTGGAAAGCGTCACGAACCTTCCGGTATTCTTGCCGGACTGCACGTAGAACGAGACCGCATCCGCTTTCGAGGCCAGGTCCTGGAATTCCTTGACAGTCGTAAGCGGCTGGATCTTGCGGTCGCGAACGACCTTGGTGATCACGTCGCCTTGCTTGATTCCTTCGGCGTCGGCGCTGGATCCCTCCTTGACCTCGCTGACCAGGAGGCCCTTGATGCCCGCGGGCAGATCGAGAGACTTGGCCAGTTCGGCGGTCAGAGGCTGGACATCGAAACCGAATTCATTGAACGCGGTCTTGGCCGGCTCGGCCGACTTTGATTCCCGATCCTGACCGGTGTCGCGCTCGAGGTCGAAAACGACATTTTCGGCCGGGGCAGGAGTGATGGTCGTCGATTGCCGCTTGCCCTCGCGGAAGTAGTCGATCTCGTAGGACTTGCCAACGGGGCTCGACGCCACCTTCAAGCGGAATGTCGGCCTGCTGGTGACCTTCTCGCCGGCGAAGCCCACGATGACGTCGCCCTGCTTGAGGCCGGCCTTCTCGGCGGGACTGCCAGGGACAACCTCATCGACCAGGATTCCCTTGGTCCCGGGCTCGAGACCAAGCTGTCTGGCAAGCACCGGCGTGAGCACGCCGAGCTTGATGCCGATTCGCGCCCGATGCACCTTGCCGTCCTTGATGAGCTGATCGGCCACGTTGGCCGCCATGTCGATCGGCACGGCAAAGCCGATTCCGTCATTGCCGCGGCCGCCGGTGACGATGGCCGAGTTGACTCCAATAACCTCCCCGCTCATGTTCACGAGCGGACCCCCCGAGTTGCCCGGGTTGATCGGCGCATCGGTCTGAAGGAACGACTCGTACTCGTTGATTCCCACCTCATTGCGCTCCGTCGCCGAGATGATCCCCGTGGTCACGCTCTGGCTGAGCTCGAAAGGAGAGCCAACCGCCATGACCAGTTCGCCGACCCTGAGCTTGCCGCTGTCGCCTCGGGGCAGAGGCGGGTAGCTCGTGTTGTCCACCTTGATCACGGCCACGTCGGCCTTGGCGTCGGTTCCCACCACGGTCGCGATCGCTTCGGTACCGTCATGGAAGGCCACGGTGATCTTCTCGGCCGATTCCACGACATGGTTGTTGGTCAGGATGTGCCCGCGGTTGTCATAAACAAAGCCCGAGCCGGTCCCTTGTCCACGTCCGCCAAACTGCTCCCGCTCCGGCGCTCCATCGGGACCGAAGAACCGCTTGAGCATCTCCTCCAGGTCCTTCAGATCCTGCGGGCTGTTCGGATTCGGATTGCGACCGCCGGGGCCCGGGAACGGCAGACCCCGTAGGCTCGGTAACCGTGCGGCTTTCTTCTGGACGCTGATCTGAACCACCGACGGACGCACGAAATCTGCGACCGACTCGAACGCCTGGGAGAGGGCCTGTACCGTTTTTTGACTCTCCGGCGAAACGTTCGGGGCGGCGGGCATGCGCCGCAGGACTACCGACGAACTGACCAGGGCCGCGGTAGAAACCAGAATCGCGACCCAAGCTACTGGATTACGTTTCATTCGCTCTCGATCTCCTCTTCTACGATGTCCATCGCACGACCGAGGCAACAACAGATCGAAACGTCACCCGGGCAATCATTTTGATCGATTGCCCGAGCCAAGCGATTTCGACCCGACCCCAGGTCGACCTGGTTTCACCGTCCTGCACTAAACACGTCAACCTCTGAACTGAACGGGACTTCGGGCAAGCAAGCCAGGACCCGATCAGAGAACTTCCTAGAGATACCTCCTCTGTACGAAGCAACTGTCGAGAAGGTTGGGTGGATTTTTCCGGTTCCATGACCCACTTGCCTTGTGCTTGCCTGATCGGGCTCTTGTTCGCTCCTGCAGGCGTCTCGGACGGACCGGGCGGAGCAATCGGTTGCAAGACATGTCCGGGGTTCTCGATGGCGACCGGGGCCGAATGTCCTGTGGGAATCGCGTTGTGCTCGCCTGTAGACGCATTCGTTACTCTAATGAAAGAATGGGAAACGTCGACGGTTTTTCCGGTTTTTTTGAAAGTGACACGCGTGATCGATCCCCGAAACCTGGCTCCCGAGGTCTTCATGCAGCGGGCGCTGGCCTTGGGCGTCGGCCCGGAAATTGTCCGGCGTTTGCTTTCGGCGATTGTAGCCAGGGGAGTTCACGACCCCATCGCATGGGGGCGCGACTGCCAGATTCCCCGGCGCTTGATTGACGCCATTGGCAATCTGTCGCGACTCGCACTCGAGCACTCCGTCGTCTCCGGAACCGACGGTTTCCAGAAACTCCGCTTCAGGACGCACGATGGTCTCGCCGTCGAAACGGTGATCATCCCGCTGCTCAAACCTGGTGCCGTTAGCATTTGCCTCTCTTCCCAGGTCGGCTGCGTCATGGGCTGCCAGTTCTGTGCGACGGCGCGCATGCCCCGCCGACGCAGCCTGGAGACCTGGGAGATCATCGACCAGTTCATCCAGGCACGCCACCTTGCAAGGTGCACGGACCGGCGCGTCACCGGGGCTGTGTTCATGGGCATGGGCGAACCGTTCTTGAATTACGAGCGAGTGCTGCCGGCCGCCGAGCTGCTGCGCTGCCCGTTCGGCGCCTCGATCGCCGCCAAGACGATCACGATCAGCACGGTCGGACTTGTGCCCGAGATCGACCGGTATACCGATGAGGGACACAAGTACCGCCTGGCCATCAGCTTGGGTGCTGCGACCGACGCCAAGCGAGCGCGCCTCGTGCCGCTGGCCGCCCGCACTCCCGTGGCCGCGGTCATGGCGGCCGCGCGGCGGCATGCACAGGCCCGCCGCGACCGGGTGACCCTGGCCTACGTCTGCATCTCGGGAGAGAACATGGACCAGGACGATGCCCGAGCCTTGGGCGAGCTGATCGGTGATACACCCGTTCGGTTGGATCTCATCGAGGTGACCGATCTCACCGGCCGCTTTCACCCACCGGCGGCCGATGAGCTGCGCTCGTTCCGAGATGCGCTGACGCGGCATGTTGGTCAGCCGATAGTGCGCCGTTATTCGGGCGGCAAGGACATTCGGGCCGCATGCGGAACACTGGCGGGTGAGATGATCGAGGAGACAGGCGGCGGCGCGGCGAATCCGCGGCATGCATGACTCAGCGCCAGGCCGTCCCTGCCCGATTGACTTCGATCAGGCTTCCGCTAAGCTTCAGGATTGACGGGAATGGGCTCGGCGGCTGAGGTCATGACGCAGCGCTGAAATCAGTTCGACCAGCGGCTCCCTGTAACTGCGCAGCCGAGCCTGGTCAGAGATCCAGGATTCGGCATGGGGAAGCGGCTCGAAGATGCGCCTGCCATGACGTGTGGATCGCGTGACAACGCCCTTGTCGGCCAGGAACAGGAGAATGGCGGCTGCATGCCGGAGCGTCACGCCCGACCAGTGGTCAGATCGGCAGAGGTCGTTTTCGAGGTGCAGACCGACGTACCTGGTAGCCTCCTCGAAAAGCGCTGCGAGGTGCTCGTCATTGCGATGGGTGCGGTAGTGAGCTAGCCGCCCGGTCCAGGTCTCACGAAGTTTGCAAGCGATTGGTTCAAACACGGAATCCCCAGCCCTCAAGGTCTTCTGGTGGTCGAGCGCCCTAAAACGTCTGGCACTCATCCCTTTACTAGATCATTATATCTACCCCGACAAGACCCAGGTTGCGAAGATCCGACATCGTGATGAGCTGGATGACTTCCCGCCCGGGTCCGTCGAAAAACGAACTGGCCCGCCCCCTGTTCCAGGAAGGCTTTCGCTTTGACACCATCGGTGCGATCGACTATGTTCAAACTCCGTAAGTTGAGTGACTTTTAGGCGATCGGAATCGGACAGGTGCGCGGCTGCCAGTGGGAAGTCCCGATTCCGACGGCCTGACCTTTCACTTCACTTCGGAAATGCGTTGACTCATGTTCTCACTCCTTGCCCGACTGGTCCAACGTCACTCCTGGCTCGTGGTGCTGGCCTGGGCGGTTGTGGCTTTTCTGCTTTTTCGGTACGCGCCGCCCTGGGATCAGGTGACCAAGGACGACGACGTCCGCTTCTTTCCCCGCGACTATCCCAGCGTCATCGGCCAGGACCTGCTCGAGCGAGGTTTCCCTCGGGACGCTGCAAGCTCCCAGTTTGTTGTGATTTATGAACGAAGCAGCGAACCACTGACGGCGGCCGATTTCGCCCTGGTCGAGGAGCGAGCCGCCGACTTCCACAAGTTCAGCCAGGCGAACCCTGAGCTGGGGGTCAAGAAGCTCGACACCCACCGGTCGCCCGTGATCGGACCACGTTTGATCGGCAAGAGCACCGGGGGACCGGGTCAGGCGGTGCTCACGATCGTCTCGCTGCGCGGAACCTACCTGTCCAAGAAGACGCGGGTCGCCGTGGACCGGATTCTCGAGTACCTCCAGACCAGTCCCCCTCTGCCTGAGGGCCTGCGTCGGGTGGTTACCGGGTCCGCGGTCGTCGGCCATGACATGAACACCGCGGCCAACCAGAGCATCGAAAGCACCACCAGGACAACCGTCCTGCTCGTCGTGGTGATCCTGCTGATCGTCTATCGCTCTCCGCTTCTGGCAATGATCCCGCTGCTGACGATTGCCCTCTCGGTGGTTGCGTCCCTGAAGGGAATTGCCCTGCTGACGGAAGTCCCCGGAATCACCTTCCAGGTGATCAATATCACGCGGGTTTTTGTCGTTGTCGTGCTCTTCGGGGCCGGTACCGACTACTGCCTGTTCCTGATCGCCCGCTATCGCGAGGAACTAAGGCGAGGCCGATCGCGGACCGACGCGCTGCGTGAGGCGATCGTTCAGGTCGGCGCGGCCCTGATCGCCAGCGCCGGGACGGTGATCGTCGGCCTGGGAATGCTCTACTTCTCGGAATTCGCCAAGATCCAGTACACGGGGCCCGCAATCGCACTGAGCCTGACGATGGCCCTCGTCGCCGCGCTGACGCTGGCGCCGGTATTGCTTTCATGGCTGCGGGGAGCAATCTTCTGGCCGTTCAAGCCGCCGCACCACGAGAAGGGTGCCGATCCCGAGGCCGAGAGCCTGGAGCAGATTCCCATGACGGGATTCTGGATCCGCGTCGCTGATCTCGTGGTCAAGTATCCGATCACGATCCTGACCTTCTGCCTGGCCGGCCTGATTCCACTGGCGATCATCGGTGCGCAGACCAAGGCCAGCTATAGCCAGCTCGCCGACCTGGACCCGGACCGGCCCAGCGTCATCGGAGCCAGCGTCATCCGCCACTATTTTGCAGTCGGCGAGCTCAGTCCGACGGTGGCCCTCGTCGAGAACCCACGCATCGACTTCCGGTCGCCGGCAGGCCGCGACGCCGTCCAGGAAATGAGCCGCCGACTGATGTCCATCCCGGTCGTGGCCGAGGTCCGCTCGCTGTCCCAGCCGCTCGGCAAGCCGCCGGTTCCCGACCAAGAGAAGACGTTCCTCCAGCGCATTGCCGACCAGGCCATGCGCGCGGCCGTCGATTCTCGTTACGTCAGCACCAATCCGCTCAACAAGGCAGATCTGAACCACATCACCCGGTTCGACATCGTCTTCCGGTCCGATCCCTTCGCTCATTCGAGCCTGGAATCGCTGGAGGACGTGCGGCAGGTCTTGACCACCGCAACCCATCCCGGCGAGCCGCTGCACGGTTCGGTTGAGATCGGCCTGGCCGGGTCCACCTCGGCAGTCAACGATCTCAAGAACGTGACCACCAGCGACCAGCAGAGGATGTACATTCTGGTCACGCTGGGGGTCTACGCGATCCTCGTAGCACTCTTGCGCCGGCCCGGGATCTGCCTCTACCTGATCCTGACGGTTGTGCTGGGCTATCTGGCGTCGCTCGGCGTCACCGAACTGGTCTTCCGGTCGCTCCATCACGGTGCTGAGCCCTGGGGAGGACTGGACTGGACGGTCGGTTTCTTTCTGTTCGTGATCCTTGTCGCCGTGGGCGAGGATTACAACATCCTGCTCATGGCCCGCGTGATCGAGGAAGAGGAAAAGCACGGCATCACCGAGGGAACACGTCTGGCCGTAGCCCACACCGGCGGCATCATCAGCTCGTGCGGCCTGATCATGGCCGGCACGTTCGGTTCGATGCTCACCGGTACCTTGACCTCCCTGCGCGAGCTGGGCTTTGCCCTGGGCCTGGGAATCCTGCTTGACACCTTCCTTGTCCGTCCCGTCCTCGTTCCGGCCTTCGTCGTCGTCATGGATCGCTTCCGGGCTGCGCGGCGGGCGAAGTTGCTTGACCGCAAATCGGCCCTCGCCGATGAGAACCCCGACGTCAACCCCAAGCCTCTCGACGAGGCCGACGGTGAGGAAGACGGCGACAGCCGGCTCCGCCCCGAGGCCATCGACTACTGCCTGGGCCAATTTTACGAAGAGTTGTGACTGGGCCTTCGTCCGCGAACGAGGTTGAGCCTCTTGGCGCGGTCGGATGACTACGCATGGCTCCGGGATAGCCGCTCAAGCCGCTGTTCGGCCACGCATCGGAGCTACTGGCGCTCTCTGATGAAGAACTCTCTGAGGGCCAGGCTCGAGACAATGCCGCCACCGGCAATCATTCCCGTGACGCAATTCCATAACTTGGGCGAGGCATACCTGCCCAGGATGACGTCCCCGTGGTACGCCACGACTGGCGCCGGTGCCAACCAGAACAGGCAAATTCATGATCAGCGCGGTACAAGGCGACATCTATTACCTCCGCAACGGCCGCGTACCGATCCGTCCCGACGGCGTCAATTCCAGCCGGCCCATTGCGGGCAACACGTCGGCCAACGAGTGGAAAGGGATCCACGCGATGTCCGACCTGGTGCAGATCGAGAACCCACTATGCGGCTGGATGCAGAACTGCAACTGCTCGCCGGCCGCGATGATGAACCACGACCAGCCGCCGCGGACCCGGTACGCCGAACATCCGTACCTCTATAACGAGTCGCCTTCGCCGGACGCGCACCAGCGTGCCGAGATGGTGACGGACTTGCTCGACGCCGCCGTCGCAGTCAACGCCGAGCAGGCGATCGCGATTGCCTTCAGCACCCAGGTCTGGCACGCCGAGCGCTGGCAGGCTCGGCTCGAGTCAGCCTGGAATCACGCCAAGGATGCGGAGAAAGGAGGTGAGGGAATCCCCGCAGAATAGTCTCGGCATGATTCGAGTTTTCTGTTCTACTCCCCTCCGTTGTGGTTTCGGATTCGAGAACTGGTCCCAGGGAGGGGATGATGAAAGTTCTCACGGACGAGG
>JBEKTN010000139.1:0-19209 GCA_049516015.1 Isosphaeraceae bacterium
CCATGAACCCCTGCCCCTGCGGATACAGGTCGGATCCCCGCCGCGCCTGCTCCTGCACGCCGCCCCAGGTCGAGAAGTACCTCAGCAAGATCTCCGGCCCCCTGCTTGACCGCATCGACCTCTACGTCGAGGGTCCCCGCCGTCCCCTTCACCCAGCTCGCCGAGATGTCCCCCCGGCCCTCCCTCCTCCGACTTCCGCGCCCAGGTGCTGGAAGCTCGCGCCCGCCAGACCAAGCGCTTCGGCCACAAAGGCCCACTTGTCAACGGCCGGATGACCCCGCGGCAGCTCCGCAAGCTCTGCCAGCTCAAGCCCGAAGCCATGAGCATCCTCAAGGCCGCCATGGAAGAATTAGGGTTATCCGCCTGGGCTCACGACAAGGTCTTGCGTGTTGCGCGGACGATCGCCGATCTGGAAGGCTCCGACGAGATCAAGCCCCAGCACATCGCCGGGGCGGTGGGGTATCGGTCGCTCGATCGAAGCGTGTGGATGTATTCCCATGGTCGCGCTGCCAGGGGATTGTTAAGATCGAAGAGGAGCGATTCGCAGCATGCCTTGAGAGATTCGTTACTCGAGCGCGGCCGTCGAGCAACTCAAGAAGTTCAAGGGGAGTGAAGAGGGTCATCCACTTTCTGGCACCCCGAGGCGGAGGACCAGCCATTCAGGCTTGTCGCCCCGGCGCATTCCGGGAACACCACGGTCAATCCCTGACTCAGGTCGGTGCTCTTCGGTCATTGAACGCCGATTTTCGCGGAGGCGTAACTTGCCTAATCGACACCCAACTTGTCATAAACGTATACTGAGATACAATGAAGTATATACTAGATGAATAGTATATGATGATCTATTTGTGACCAGCCAGTCGCCGTAAATTCCAGTACGGCGTTGGGCCAGCGAGTCAGTTTGTTGAAGCCGACACGCTACAAGCGACACCCGAGTTCCGGGGAGCCAGCTATGGCGGTTGGGTCCCAATTAGGCAAGTTACCGGCCCCCGAGGGACGTCCGGGGAGCCCTCAGGTCCCAGGAGTAGCGGATGTGGATTGTGGGCGAGAACCCAGAAATGACGGGGTTTCGGTCGGGGTGGCGGCGAAGAGAGGGTGGAGGAAAACCGGCGCAGCGCGGCCCGGAGCCGCGGGCAACTTGCCTAAACGACACCCAAGTCGCCGTGCTCACAGCCCGAAAAAACCAGGGAAAATCGCCTCATCAGCGGCCGGAGTTGGGTGGGAAATAAGCAAGTTAAGCGGCCGCGAAAATCGGCGTTGAAGGGAGCCGAAAAGAAATCGGGTATTCGGTGCGTGAGGATGTGCGCCGGACATACGCGGTGCACGAGCAGATCTTGCCGGCCTTGCGGCGGGCGAATGTGCCGGTGCGCTGGACCGATGTCAACGTCCGGCACACCGGCTACACCGACCCGGCGCTGCGGGAACGGAAACTCCAGCGCGATGGCAAGATCCTCGATGCCGAGCTGGCCGAGCGGCCCGAGAACAGTGGCCAGTGGCCAGTAGTCAGTGGCCAGTGAATGTGGGGGAAGTGGCGAGTGGCGAGTGGCGAGTGGCGAGAGAGAAGCGACGAGTTCTGCAGCGTCGATCAGGGCATCTACGGTCATCTCACCCTCCGCAATCTCGCCGTCCTGGCCGAGGAGCGCGGTGATTCGGCCGAAGCGATGCGGCTGTGGAGGATGGTTCTCGAGGCGTGCCCGGGCGATGGCGAGGCCATGGCACGCGGAGAAGCAGCGCAGTGAAGCGAAGAGTTCGCCGCCAGGTTGAAGCCGCATCGCCTTCACGCACTGGCCTGATTCAACAGCTCGATCGCCGGGGCGTCCAGCTCGAGCCGCGTCGCCTCGATCAGGTCGCCAAGTTGCTCGAGGCTGGTCGCACTTGCAATTGGTGCGGTCACCGTGGGGCGCGTGCTCAGCCAGGCGAGGGCCGCCCGAGCCGGCGTGGAACGGAACTGCTCGGCAACCTGGTCGAGAGCCTGGAGGATGCGAGACCCCCGTTCGTTCAAGTACTTCTTGACCGTCGCGCCCCGGGGGCTCTGCGACAGGTCCTGTGCCGATCGGTATTTCCCCGTCAAGAACCCGCTCGCGAGCGAGTAGTAAGGGATGACTCCAAGCCCAGCCTGCCGGCACAGCGGTTCGAGCCCGTCCTCGAACGGAGCGCGGTCATAGAGGTTGTACAGCGGTTGAAGGCAATCGTAGCTCGGATAGCCGTTCTGCTTGCTGACCTCGAGCGCCTGGGCGAGCCGCTCGGCCGTATAGTTCGAGGCGCCGATCGCTCTCACCTTCCCCTGTCGGATCAGTTCGCCATAGGCCTCCAAGGTCTCTTCGAGCGGAGTTGTCGCGTCGTCGATGTGCGACTGGTAAAGGTCGATGTAGTCTGTCTGGAGGCGCCCCAGCGATCGCTCCACCGCTCGCAAAATGTAAGCTTTCGAGAGTCCTTTTTCGCCCGGCCCCATCTCATTGCCGACCTTGGTGGCCAGGACGACGTTGCCTCGCTTGCCGCTCCGCTTGAACCAGTTGCCGATGATCGTCTCGGATTCCCCGCCCTGATGGCCAGGTACCCACCGCGAATACATATCCGCGGTATCGATCAGGTTGAACCCGGCAGCGACGAACGCGTCGAGCAGGCGAAACGAGGTCGGCTCGTCGGTCGTCCAGCCAAACACGTTCCCACCGAGCGCCAGCGGCCCCACCTCGAGCCCCGAGTTCCCAAGCTTGCGCGTTTTCACGTTCATGTTTACTACCTTTCGAAAAGCGCGACGAGAACCTTGGTGCCAGGGTCCGTTCCTCGCTTTCATTTGTACCGAGGAGCAGAGGAAGTCTCAAGAAACCAAAGATTGCGGTAAGGCCCGGGCATGTCACTTTGTTCCGCCGACGTCGGCGATGATGGCCGGGACGGCCGGCACGTCGCATCGCGACAAAAGAGAATTGCACTGCGGGCAGACGCAGTCATTGCTTCTCGGGGATGAGCCTGAATGGACGGTTGCGTTTGAGCCGGATGATCGAGAAATCCCGGCGGTCCAGGGTGAAGATGGTGCGAATGTTCTCGCGGTCGGCGAGATATACCAAGGCTGCGTCGGCAAGCTGAAGGCGGATGTTTTCATAGCGACGCATGATCGCGGCGATTGCGGTGAGACTGTCGCTTTCCAGGGACATTAGCTCGAACATTCCGGAGATCTGGGCGTCGAGGATGCGGTCGAGGGGCCGCTCCTGATTGCGCAGCAGCCACGCGGCTTCGGTCAGCACGGGCCAGCAGGTGAAAAGCGGCGGACAGAGCGACGCAAGGGTATCGACGCAGAGGCGGTGATAGGAGTCATTCTGGGCGAGGAGAGCAACCAAGGGCCCGGTATCAAGGAGGATGCGTTGCTCAGCCACGTCCGAAGCCTTCCATGTGCTCGGGATTGGTGCTAAGGTCCGGCGGCGTGTCCTTGTAAACCCCGATGATGCCAATGCGCCGCGCGATGTCAAGGCAACTCTGCCGGGGGGTGCGCCGGTGTACGTGTTCGCTCAAAGCTTCCCGCACAATCTCAGAGGGGCGGACGCCCCTCTCCCTGGCTTCGGCCTCCAACTCGTGCTTCAGCCGCTGATCGACTCTGACATTGATTCGTTCCATGGGCCCCTCACAGTTGATCGGATTGTCAGACATCGTACCACAGGTGTCACACAAGAGCAAGTCGACGCACGGCAGGCAGACGCTCAGCCGATCTCTTCGCGTATCCCACCTTCAACAGGATAGTTACCTCCACGTCGCAGCGTGGCCATGATCAGCGCCGCCTGGGGGACACATTCGTTCCACCTTCGGTCGGTTGACGCAAATCATCACAAGATCGAACCGGCAGACCCGGAGATGGCACACGGCGGAGCCGAGAGACGGATTGCAACTCGTTGCCTTGCAAGGCGTAACTCTCGATGGCTTCGATCTGTCGGCAGCGCGGAGACACGCCTTGCGGGACGAAGCCGGAATTCGACAACTGCTTTCCAAGCGTCCGACGGATTGCTAGACTTGAAACCCAAAGGCGTTGTGAGCGCCTGCGTGGAAGGACCGCGGCGAATGCGTGGTCCCGCACGTCTTGCGGTCCGTCCCCACCCACGCCGGGCGCTGGCAACGGCACCGCCTTTTTCGCAAGTGAACCCTCACCTGGATCAATGAACTCCGCCCCCCATGGGCTAGTGATTTTTTGGACACATCTGATCAGTCTGGTAGGAGAGAAGCTCCCGTGCCGAACCACGACAACTACCTGTTCACGAGTGAATCCGTCTCGATGGGCCATCCCGACAAGATGGCCGATCAGATTTCCGACGGCATCCTCGATGCCATTCTCGAGCAAGACCCGTACGCCCGGGTGGCCTGCGAGAGCCTGCTGACCACGGGACTGGTTTGCCTGGCCGGCGAGATCACCACCAAGGCCATGGTCGACTATCCGACGATCGTCCGCCAGGTCGTGCGTGAGATCGGCTACACCTCCAGCGAAATGGGCTTCGACGCGACGACCTGCGCCGTGATGGTGGCGATCGGCAAGCAGTCGCCCGACATCGCTCAAGGTGTGGACGAGGATGCGGAGAAGGGCAAGGACATCGGAGCCGGCGACCAGGGGATGATGTTCGGGTACGCCTGCAACGAGACTTCTGAACTGATGCCCCTGCCAATCGCCCTGGCACATCGGATCATTCACCAGATCACCGATCTCAGGCAGAATGGGTCGATTCGCTGGCTCCGGCCCGATGCCAAGAGCCAGGTCACCATCGAGTACGATGGGTACACGCCTGTTCGCGTTGATACAGTCGTCGTCTCCACCCAGCACGCGCCCGACGTTTCCCACGCCGAGATTGTCGAGACCATCAAGAAAGAAGTGATCGAGCCGGTCATCCCCCCGGAGCTGGTCAATGGCTCGGTCAAATACCACATCAACCCGACGGGCAAGTTCGTGATCGGCGGCCCGCATGGTGACTCGGGCGTGACCGGACGCAAGATCATCGTTGACACCTACGGCGGCATGGGCCGGCATGGCGGCGGCGCTTTCAGCGGCAAAGACCCCACCAAGGTGGACCGATCCGCCGCCTACATGGCCCGTTACGTCGCCAAGAACCTGGTCGCCTCGGGTCTGGCCGAGCGCTGCGAGATCCAGCTTGCCTACGCCATCGGCGTTTCCGAACCGGTCAGCATCCATGTCGACAGCTTCGGCACCGGCCAGCTTCCCGACTCGGCCATCTCAGAGATCATCCGGCGCAGTTTCCCGCTCACACCGTCGGGAATCATCAAGCACCTTGACCTGCGCCGGCCGATCTATCGCAAGACCGCCAGCGGTGGCCACTTCGGCCGGTCGGAGCCGGA
Organism: Isosphaeraceae bacterium; assembly: GCA_049516015.1. Taxonomy (GTDB): domain Bacteria; phylum Planctomycetota; class Planctomycetia; order Isosphaerales; family Isosphaeraceae; genus Aquisphaera. The sequence goes on from JBEKTN010000139.1 coordinate 5,329, forward strand.
ATTCACCTGGGAGCGGACCGACAAGGCCCAGCTCCTGCGCGACCTGGCCAACAACCTCGCCAGGCAGAGCAGCCTCGTCTGATCAAAGGGTTCAGCACGCGATCGTAGCACTGCAAATCCCCTGGGAGGACGAGTCGCCACAGGTGCCGAACCCCTGGCCTGGCAGGCTGCTCGTCCTGCCGAAGACTGATGACAGGAAGGGCCATGTCAACCTCGGGCGAACTGGAAGCCCGCGCTACAGCCGCCTCTGTCACACAGTTCGGATTTCAGCCCACCGCGCTGGGCGTCGCGCCCGGGCGGGTCGAGTTGCTGGGCAATCACACCGACTACAACGGCGGCCTGGTCATGGCCGTCGCTATCGACCGATTCACCGTGGTCGCGGGACGCCCGGCAACAGGACGCACCTGTCGAACTCACGCCTTGAATTTTCGCGGCAACATCTCCTTTGACCTGGACAACCTAGAACGCGGCGAGTCTGGAGATTGGCCAAATTACGTAAAAGGAGTTGTCTGGGCGATCCAGGAGGCAGAGAGAGCGCCTTTGACTTCGGGATTCGACATTACCATCGCCGGCAATGTGCCCCTGGGAGCGGGTCTTTCCAGCTCGGCGAGTCTGGAAGCCGCGCTTGCCTTCTTTCTGCTCCAGGCGGGACTTGTACCGGGACGAGCGATCGGCGACTTGCGGGGAGATTCCGCCGACCCGGCGCGGCTGAAGCTGGCCCAGGTTCTGCGGCGGTCGGAGAATGCGTTCGTGGGCGTGGCGTCGGGCTTGCTCGACCAGTTCTCGAGCCTCTTTGGGCGTGCCCACCACGCGGTGTATCTCGATTGTCAGACGCTCGAGCACGCTCGTTTGCCGCTCGCTGAACCCGGCCCGGCAATCATCGTCTGCGATTCGAAGACGTCGCGGCGCCTGGCCGACGGTATGTACAATCGCCGGCGCGCAGAGTGTGAGACGGTCGTGACCTACTTCCAGGAAAAGCGCGGGGTCGATGCCGTCAAATCGTTGCGCGACCTCAGCCTCGAGGAGCTGACGGAACACTGGGACAGGCTCGATCCCGTCGGCCGCAAGCGCGCCCGGCACGTGCTCGCCGAGAACGAGCGGGTTCGCCAGGGTGCTGTTGCCCTGCGAGCCGGCAACCTGACGGAATTCGGCCGCCTCGTTTCGGCCTCCCACGCCTCCAGCCGCGACGACTTCGAGAACAGCTCCGAGGCCCTCGACACACTTGTCGAGGCGGCCGAGGCAAGTCCGGGCTTCCTCGGAGGCAAACTCTCGGGCGCGGGCTGGGCCGGATGCACGGTCAATCTGGTGCGTGTCGATCAGGCCAAAGCCTTCGCGGAAAGCGTTCGAACCGTTCACGCCCGCAAGCTTGGCATCACTCCGGAAATCCACATCTGCCATGCCGCGGAAGGCGCCCTGGGCCGCGATTTTCCGTGAGCTTGGAGAACTTCTCCCGTTCCTGCTCATCCCTGGCTCGATTTGTCTCGTACTTGATGGAGGCCAGATGTGGGGTTTCCGGCCTTGATCTTGGGGGAATCGTTCCATGTTGTGGTCGCGCGTCATGGCCGATCTGATCGTCGTCTTTCACGCGTGCTACGTGGGGTTCGTGGTGCTGGGCTTGGCGGCGATTCTCATCGGCGCTGTCTGCCGCTGGACGTGGGTGCGGAATATCTACTTCCGGGTGGTTCATCTAGTGATGATCGCGATCGTCGTGGGCGAGGCGCTGGCGGGCGTTCCCTGCCCCTTGACGGTCTGGGAGAAGCAGCTCCGGGTGCGGGCCGGACAGGCCACCTACCCGGGAGACTTCCTGGGCTACTGGGTGCACCGGTTGATCTTCTACCAGGCCGGGCCCTGGGTCTTCACTCTGATCTACGCGACCTTCGGGCTGGCGGTCGTGGCCGCCTTGGTGCTGGCGCCGCCGCGGCTGCACGCCGTCAGAGCACACGATCTGGACAGACGTCCCCCACAGCCTGCACGCTGATGCTGCGAAACGCGCGGACGAGTGCCACCGGCGGATGATCGCGGAGCATCTCGTCGCTTCCCGAGGGTGGGACGTCCAGCACATCGAGTAGCGGGGGACCTCGGCGATCATTCAGTGTTCCTGCCGATTCACGCCCGGCCGATCCGCAGCGCGATCACCTGCCTGACCCAGCGAGCATGCCGTTTTTCACCGGGAACGACGATCTGAAGCGGGCCGTCCCTGGACGAGAGTGCCTGCCCGTCGCGGCGGTCGGCCATAAGGATCACTCTGTCGGTGAAGGCCGGATCGAGCTCGGGCAAGGCAAAGACCGCGCGATAGCCGTCGGCCGCCTCGACGACCAGGTAGAGTGCGACGGCCTTGCCTCTCAGCTCATTGCCAGTCGGCAGGCCCGCTTTCTTGAGGACATCGAAGAGCGCGACCCCCTCGAATCGCGACTCCTTTTCGTCGTGTGCCCTGGCGATGACGGTCTGGCGGGGAAGCTGGTTCAGCTCTGCCGCCGTCAGCCGGAGCGGCGTGGACACTTCTCCTTCCACCTTCACGACCACCGGCGCAGCCTGAGTTCCCACGGCGGCTGGCGTCGCGGGGACTTGAGCCCACGATTCAGGGCCGTCCCCGGTCAGTCCCCCGACGACTCCCACGACGATGGCAGCCAGTGCAGGACGGTAACGTCTCAAGATCGATCCTCCCTTCATCGCAGTCTTCCGTTCGATTCTCCGCTGCAACCCGCGCAGGGCTTCATCAGTTCGCGGAGCGTTGCGAAGGCATGTGGCGGATGATGACCCCCTCCTCGAGATAAACTACCATCCGAGCGATGCCGACGGCGTGATCGGCGATCCGCTCGAGGTTGCGCGCAGTATTCATCAGCTCGAGCCAAGCGTCAAGCTGCTCGGGCTGCTGGCCCAGACCGGTCTTGAACTGCTTGCGGAGCGCACGGTACTGCACGTTGATGGCAGTGTCGCCGCCGATGACGGCCCGGGCCGTGGCGACGTCTTGGCTGGCCAGGGCCTGGTAACTTGCACGTACCTGTAGGAGCACATCGCGCGCCAGTTGCTTGAGCCCCTCGGGCATGGCCATGCCGCCGTGTTTGCGCGCCAGTTTTCGAGCCCGTTGCGCGACGCGGAGAGCCAGGTCGGCGATCCGCTCCCAGTCGCGAGTGACCTTGAGCACCGTGGCCATCCGCCTCAGGTCCGAGGCGACCGGCTCGTAAAGCGCCAGGATTCGCAGACACTCCTGTTCGATCAGCCCCTCGCGGCGATAGGAATCTTCTTCCTCGTTTTCCACCTCGTCGATCAGATCAAACCGTCCGTCGCGGATCGCCTGGGCGCTCTTCTCGAGTGAATTGACGACCGAGGCGGCCAAGGCGAGGAAGTCGGCCCAGAGCAGATCCTGTTCCCGCAGCCCATGGCGGCCGGAGATCGCCCGGCCTGGACCGGGTTTCGAGGCGGGGCTCTCCTCGTCGGGACGGCTGGGTGTCATGATGCGTCTCCTTGCCTCGAGGCGGTCTGGCGGGTGCAGGGTCGAAACGTACGGGAGCTGAGCTCGATCTTTCAATTCTTCTCGCCGTGCACCTCGGATTCAAGGCCGCGACCCGAAGACCGACAACCTCCAGAGTCGAGAGACGACAAGGAACCGGAATTCTTCCCCGTCTACGGCGTGCCCGACCTCAGCCGGTTCTACAACGAACTGTGACCGGGACCCAGACCGGCTCCCACCAAGAAACCCGCCCGCTCCTGGTGGGTTTTTTTGCGCTCACCAGGTAGGATTGCTCCCCTCTCTGACGGCACACGACAGGACAGAGAGTGCCTCATGAACTGAATTCCCGGTTGCGACACACCGCGCTTGACGAGAAATTTCACGGATCCTCTTGACCATGCCTACACCTGTCGGCAACATTGCCGACGGCTGTAGGCATTTGCGCTGTCCTTGGTCCTTGGTCCTTTGTCCTTTGCCATCTGCCATCTGCCATCCGCCATCCGCCATCCGCCATCCGCCATCCGCCATCCGCCATCCGCCATCCGCCATCCGCCATCCGCCATCCGCCATCCGCCATCCGCCATCTGTTATTTGCCATCTGTCATTTGCCATCCGCCATCCGCCATCTGTCATTTGCCATCCGCCATCCGCCATCCGCCATCCGCCATCAAAGACCCGGCCCGGGGACAAAGGTTGGCCGCCGAATCCAAGGTCGTGAGCGAGAGCGGCAAACCCGTGGCCGGAGCGGCCGTGGGCTGGGTCGAGCTGGTTTTACCAGAGCGACGGCCGGGCCAGATATTCAAGCTCGACGCCATGACGGTTGCCGACGCCGACGGCCAGTTCCGGCTGGGGCCATTGCCTGCGGGCAAGTTCCAGATCAAGGCCGTCGCCGAATCACCCCGCCGCCTGGGAAAGACAGCCACCACGGTCAACGGAACGACCGCGATCACGGTGAGGCCCGAGTGATCATCGAATGCTTCAGCCCCCGCAGATGGCCCAGTTTGCCGCGGGTCTGCTGTGCGGACCCTCCGAACCTACAATTGTACGATCCGGCCGATTCCTGGTCAGGAAACCTCGTCCACCGTCTCGGCCCGGTGTTCGGCGGCGTAGGCGTCGTCCTCGGGAAGGTAACCGAGGATCTCGGCGGCGTCGGTGAGGTCCCACCGGGTACCATGGTTGCGGGAGACCCCGTTGACCACCAGGAACGAGCGGTCCTCGATCTCGGCCTCGACGGCGGCATCGAAGAGCTGGACGAGGTCGTGGTTGGAAAGCCACATCTTCTTGCCCCAGTCGTCGGGCAGGGTCCCGGGACGGTTTCGCCCTTCCTGGACCCAGCCGATGCGCAAGGCAATGAAGGTCAGGTCGAAGGCAAGGGCCAAGCTTTGTCCCAGCCGCTCGCCGACCAGCTTGAGCATGCCGTAGACATTATCCGGCCTCGGCGAAAGATCGACGCCGATCACATCCACGTCCAGATGCCTGTAGTCGCCCATGACATGGCTCGAGCTGGCGAAGACGATCCGGTCCACGCCCGCGAGCGCGGCGGCGTTGAACACGTTGGCCATCGCGTCGAGGTTGGGCTGGATCAGCTCGTGAAGCGAGCACAGTTCGTTGGAATTGGCCGCCAGATGGACGACCGTATCAACCCCGTGGAAGTGGGTGATCCAATCCTCGTCGAAGACGCTCAGGTCGGCCTGGAATACGTCGCCGTCGTCCTCACCGGGGTTGGAGTCGAGCAGGATCAGGTCGTAAACGTCTTCCCACGCGGCGCGAAGCTTGCGGCCGATGTTGCCGCAGGCCCCGGTGATCAGGACGATCCGCGGCTCGCTGTCCACGTCCAGATCGAGCGCCTCGTCCTCCTCCGTGTCCTCGTCCTCGTCATAGTCGTCAAAATCGTCGTCGTCATCCGGGTTGATGATTGGCAGGTCGCTCTCGGGTTCGCGGTGGGCGTGGAGCTTGCCTGCTTCACCTTCCTCTTCGGGGGACCAGTCGGGACGCATGGAGTAAGTCCTTTCGGCTCGAAGTTGAGGTCGGTTGGGCGCGACCAGCTCGCGCAGCCTGGACATAGGTGATAGTCTACCATGTTTTCGTCCCGTCCACAGGCGTCTACCCCGGCAACTTACCCCAGGTCGATCAGGCGTCGGGTGATCCATCCAGTCCAGCACCTGCAGCCACCCGCAAATCGCCCGGTTCACCAGCGCCGGCGAATGCAGCCCTTCGAAGTCGCATCCGTCATGAATACTGTTGTTGCCGGAGCGATGCCTGGGCGGCCTGTCCTTTAACTTCTGCTTCCGACCTTCTGGGCAAGTCCAAGCCATTTCAATCCAAGTAGGCGGGGGTGGTCGACGGCAGGGACGCCCGGAACGCCGACTGGCCGGCTCTCCATCGTAATGTAGTCCCTGTTCCCGCCTCTCCTCTCTCCCCCGTCTGGCCCAGTGGTGCCAAAGCACATGAGCAGCCAGAGTCCGATCAGAAGCAGGTTGCGCGCATTGAGGAGCAAGATCCCTGGCAAGCGAGCCGGGACCAGGCTGCGGTAGAAGAACACGGGGTAGATCAGGAAGGTCAGAGCGCAGGCCAGAACGTACAGCGGACGGACACGTCGGCCAAGCGAGCCGCCCACCGAGAGGATCAGAGGCAGAACCCAGACAAGATACTGGGGAGAGAGCACGGGAGCCGTCACGATGAATGCCAGGGTTAGAGCGCCGCAGCACTGCAAACCCCGGTCGGAACCGGACCGGGCCAGGGGGATGAGGCTGATGCCGAGCAGAGCGAGTTGGATGTACCGGGACGCCGCAAGGATAGCCGGCGACAGGCTGGACACCACCTCATAGGAGCCATGCCCCCACTGCACGCCGAAAGGCTCTCCCCCCAACCGCCCCAGCAACATGAGCAACCCCGCGTAAACGGACTCGATCTCCAGCACGCGCTCGGCGTGGAAGCGGATCGCGCTGACCATTCCGGAATGCCCGAGCAGATACCAGAACGACACGCCTACCGCCGAGCAAACGGCGAACGTGATCGTACCGACAAGCCGGGTGCTCCGCGGCCGCGCAAGCTCACCGAGCGAGGCGGGAAGGACGATCAGGGCGGGGACGATCTTGACCAATCCTCCCAGCGCGGCCAGGGAGCCCCACAGGATCGGCTTGCGAGCGGCCCAGCTCAACGCGGCCACGTACATCAACAGCGCAGTGACAACATCAATTCTTGATATAATCAATCTGCCGAGGAAAAGAAAGGAGACAAGGTACCAGATCAATCGTCGGCGAGCCTCCAGGCGGCCCTCCCGGCGATCGACGTGCCAGGTCAACGCCAGCAGCAACAGCGCGTTGATCACGAGCATCTCGGCGACGTACGCGAGCCGGTAAACCCGGACGCTGGTCCCTGCCAGTATGGGAAGAAAGAGTTGAGGCAGACACCCGACGGGGTACTCGAGCTCGAAGTCCCTGTAGGGAACCAGGCCCCTGGCCATCCGCGTGGCGACCGAGTGGTAAAGTCGATCCACAGTCCCGAACTCCTCGATCGATCGGCCGGTGAGCAGCCACGGGCCAATCGCAAGAAGCAACAGGACTACGCAGGCGGCGCTGGCGATGCCCGCCATGCCGACGACGCCCGCGTAGCCCTTGGACGGGCCTGCTCGATCCGCGATGTCCGTGCGAAGCGATTCCGTTCGAGCCGATTTCATTCGACATTTCCCAGATGACTCGAGAGACCTCGTTGCGGTCCCTCCTCTGGCCAACTTGAACGCTCACTCATCTGAACAGCGGGATCTGGTCCTGTCAAGCAAGAGAAGTAGTCGGAAGATGGACCGAAAAATGAAACAGGACAGGCATTGTGCAGTTGACCCGGCAGCTTCGATTCGTTAGGTTGTGCGGGTCATCCCAGAAGATCCGCCCATGACGATCGCGCGTGCGCATCTGGTTGATGCTTCGTTGACTCGCTGGTATCATCATGTGACTCGTTGCCTGCGCCGCGCCTTCCGGGAGGCTTCGCGGGGTCAGGGGGGATCGAGTCGCTGGGGGTTGGCGGGAAGCTCTTCGATTGACTACTACTATTGGCGGTCGTCAAGTGCGATACAGTGCCGGCGCCCGACAGTTCTCGACGGCTTGCCAGCCTCCGCCCAGGGCCCGATAAACGGCGATGAGGCTCGACGCGATGTTCCCGCGGGCAATCGCCAACTGGTCCTGCTGGGTCACAAGCTGCGCTTGCGCGGTGAAAACACGGTTGAAATCGACAAGTCCCCCCTGATATTGGGCTTGCACCAGCACCACGGAATCCTGGGCCGCCTGCACGGCGACCTCCAGGCTCCGGGCTTGGAGCTGGTATTGGAGGAAAGCCACCAGGGCGTCCTCGACCTCCTGGCCAGCCTTCAAGACAGTCTGCTGGTACTGAAAAACCTTCTCCTGGAAGCGGGCATCCTGGTTCCGGACATTGTTGAGGACGCGGCCATAGTTCAAGATCTTCCAGGAGAACGTCGGCAGAATCAAGCCGGTGAAACTCTGCTCGGCAAGCAGGTGGCGGAGATCGCTGGCGGCGTAGCCGAGGAAGCCCGTCACCCCGATCTGAGGGTAGAAGTCGGCTTCAGCCACGCCGATCCGGGCACTCTGGGCCGCCGCCTCGCGCAATGCCCGGCGCACGTCGGGCCGGTGCTGGAGCAACTGGGCGGGAATGCCCACCGCCGCTTCCGGCGGCGTCGCCGGGATGGGTGCCTCACCCAGCATCACAGTCAGGTCATGGGGCGGCAAACCGAGCAGCACGCAGAGCCGATTATTCGCCTGCCGCAAACTGATCGCCAGTGGTGGCAGCGACGACTCGGTCTGGGCCAGGCTGGATCGGGCCTGCTTCACGTCGAGGGCCGTCGCTTTGCCGTCCCTCAACCTCGCCTCGGCCAGCCGCAGCGATCCGCGCTGGATCTCGACGTTGCGGCCGGCATAGGCAATACGCTGCTGGACCGTGCGGATCTGGACGTAATTGGTGGCCACGTCGGCCGTCAGAATGACCAGGGTATCGTGGTAGGCCTCGACCGCGGAGTCCCGATCGGCATTGGCTGACTCGATCGACCGCCGGAGGCGGCCCCAGAGATCCAGCTCCCAGGAGGCGTTGAAACCGGTGGCCCAGATGTTGAGATTGGACGGGAGCTGCGCCCGGGGATTGTTGAACAGACTGAGGTTGCTGCCGATTTGCGCATGCGCATAGTCGGCGATGGCGTTTTGGGTCTGCGGGAAGAGGTTGCCGACTTCGATGTTCCGCTGGGCCTGGGCCTGGAGGACGCGGGTCCCCACGGTCCTGAGGTCGAGGTTTTGCCGGTAGGCGGTTGCGATCAGGGAATTGAGCTCCAGATCCTCAAAGACGTTCCACCAGGCGCTGTCCGCCGCGGAACCATGGATCAGGCGGGGGTCGGCGGCGTCGATCCAGTCGGTCGCGACCGCCGCCGGCGGATCCTCGAAGTTCGGTCCGACCTTGAAGCCGTTATGCACCCACTCCTTGAGCGGGGTACAGCCGGCGGCCATCAAGGCCAGAACGGCGAGCAAGGCCGGTCCGCCGCGGAGGACCAGCCGCACCGATCGGGCTGCGACGGGATGGCTCATACCGACCTCCTCCTCCGTGAGCTGATGGGGCCGCGGCAACGATAACCTCTGGCTCGGCCGGCCTGGCAACCGGGTTCACTCAGGTGACCCGGTGGCGGAACAGCCAGGAGGCCGTCGCCAGCGTCACGATCGCGATCAGGGCCAGCGGCCAAAGATCGGGCACCAGCAGATCCAGTCCCGCTCCCTCCAGGTACACGCGCTCGGCAATGTCAATCGCGTACCGCAACGGGTTGACCCGCGTGCATTCCTGGAGGACCTCGGGCATGCTGCTGACCGGTGTGGCCAGCCCCGACAAGAGGGCAAACGGCATCATCACCAGAAACGAGTAGAGCATCGCCTGCTGCATGGTCGCCGCGATCGACGACACCAAAAGCCCGATCCCCACCGCCGCGAGCAGGAAGAGACTGAGGCCCGTGTAGAGCGTCAGGAACGACCCGGCAAACGGGATCTGGAACCAGAGCTGAGCCACCAGCAGGATATTCGTCGCCTGCACGAATCCGATGAGCAGCGATGGCAGCGCCTTGCCGGCCATGATCTCGACCGGGCGAAAGGGTGTCACCAGCAACTGGTCGAACGTTCCCTCTTCGCGCTCACGAGCGACGGACATGGCCGTCAAAAGCAGGGTCTGGAGCAGCGTCAGCGTGCCGATCAAGCTCGGGATCATGTGCCAGCGCGTCTCCAGGTTCGGGTTATACCACGCGCGCGATGCGACCCGGACCTGCGAGCCGCCCTGGCCGTGGGCCGCGCGCCAGTCGGCATTGAACGCCGTCACGACGGCGCCGACGTACCCGAGCGCCGTGCCGGCGGTATTCGAATTGCGGCCGTCCGCGATCGCCTGCACATCGGCCGACTGGCCCAGCAGCAGCCTGCGCTCGAAATCAGAATCAATCCCAATCACCAGCAAGACGCGGCGCTCATCGATCGCGGTCTTGAGGTCCTCCGTCCTGTAGAGGTCGGCCAGGCGGTGAAACGCCCTCGAGCCGTCCAGGCGCGCCACCAGGTCTCGAGACGCGGCGCTGCGATCGCGGTCCAGTACAGCATAGGGCACGTCGTTCAGGTCATACGTCGCCACGTACCCGTAGATCAAACACTGGAACACCGGCGGGACCAGGAGAGTGAACCGGCCGCGCGGGTCCTTGAGAACGGCCAGCAACTCTTTCCAGGTCAGGCCGAGGATGCGACCGATCGACTCCAACATATCGCACCTCGGTTCAGTCCAGCTTCTTGCGGGTTATGGCTCGGGACAGGAGCAGCACCACGGCCGCCATGACGGCCAGCACGGCCGCATTGGGCACGATGACCCCCCAAACGTCGCCGGCCAGAAAAACCGTTTGCAGGATGGCCACGTAATACCGGGCCGGCAGGATCGTGGTGATCGCGCGGACCACGGCCGGCATGCTGCGCAAGTCGAACAGGAACCCGGAGAGCATGAACGCCGGCAGGAAGCTGACCAGCATGGTCACCTGGCTGGCCACGAACTGACTCTTCGTGGCTGTCGAGATCAGCAAGCCGATTCCCAGCGCCACCAGCAAGTAGAGCATCGACCCCCCGGCCAGCACCCAGACCGACCCGCGCACCGGAATCTGGAACAGAAACCTGGCCGCCAGCAGGCAGAGCGACAGCCCGACCATCCCCAGCGCGAAGTAGGGGATCGTCTTGCCCAGCAGGACCTCGTCGATCCGGACCGGCGTGACGAACAGGCTTTCCAGGGTGCCGCGTTCCCACTCGCGCGCCATCACCATCGCGGTGAGCAAGGCCCCGATGAGCGTCATCACCAGAACGACCAGGCCAGGGACGAGGAAATGGTGGCTGTCATTGGCCTCGTTGAACCAGATCCGGTCGCGCACGATGACCGGCCCGGCGGCCACGTCCTTGCCTTCGGCCGCCCGTCGCGCCGTCCACTGCCCGACCGCCCCCTGGGCGTAGATCTGGATGATCCGGGCCTTGTTGGCGTCGGTTCCGTGGACGAGGACCTGGACCTCGGCGTCGCCCTGGCTCAGGCGCCTCGCGAAGTCGGGGCGGATGCGGACGATCCCGTCCACCTGCCGGGCGAGCATCAGCTCTCGAGCCCGCGACATCGAGGTGAGCAGCCGCGCCTCGAAGTACGGCGAGAGCTGGAAGCCGGCGGCCAGCTCCACGGCGTCGGGCGAGGGGTCTTCCAGGACGACGGCCACCGGCACATTCTTCACGTCCAGCGACAATCCGTAGCCGAACACGAGGATGAGGATCACCGGCAGCACGACACCGACCGCGATGCTACTGGGGTCGCGGACGATCTGCTGGGTCTCCTTGCGCACCAGGGACCAGACCCGCCGCTGTTTGGCGGCAAACCGGCGCTGACGGGATCGGGATGTGGCGTTCATGCGGCACCTCCCACGCCGGCCGCCTGAGGCGACTCGCCGTGGCGCGCTTCATCCACGATGGCGATGAACGCCTCCTCCATCGTCGCCGCACGGCCCGGTTCGGGACGGGCGTGGCGGCGAACCTCGGCGGGCGTGCCTTGTGCCAGAATGCGCCCGGCGTCCATGATGGCAACCCGGTCGCAGTACTCGGCCTCCTCCAGGAAGTGGGTTGTGATGATCGCCGTCACGCCCTGCTCGGCCAGCGCGGTGATCCGCCGCCAGAACTCGCGGCGGGCCAGCGGATCGGCGCCTGAGGTTGGCTCGTCGAGGAACAGGATCTCGGGCTCGTGCAAAAGCGCGGCCGCCATCGCCAGCCGTTGCCTGTAGCCGCCAGGAAGCTGTTCGCTGGGCAGCCGGGCAAACCGCGCCAGCTCGAACTGCCGCATGGCCCAGCCGATCCGGTCGCGCCTGCGGCCGCCGTGCAGGCCGTAGGCAATGGCAAAGAACTCCAGGTTCTCGGTCACGGAAAGCGGTCCATAGAGCGAAAACTTCTGAGCCACGTAGCCGATGCGCTGCCGGGCCGAGGCCCGCGCCTTGTGCAGGTCGACGCCCGCCACGCGCAACGTGCCGCTGGTCGCGGCGAGCAGCCCGCAAAGCATGCGAAAGGTCGTGGTCTTGCCCGCGCCGTTGGGTCCGAGCAGGCCGAAGATCTCGCCCGGCCGGACCTCGAAGCTGACATGATCGACCGCGGTGAATGACCCGAACCGCCGGACCAGGTCGCGGACCTCGATGACCGCTTCGTCTCCGGATCGCCGCGGCGGCCGGTCGAGGGTCGTGGAGCCCGCAAGGGCTGGCCCCGCGGCCGCTGTTCCATGCAGCAAGATCATGAACCCGTCTTCATAGCGCGGCGGTGCCGGCACGACCGCGGCGCCCTCGAGCGGGCCGACGCTCGCCACGGGGGCGGCCTCGGGGCTGGCCGTTACAAACCGGACCCGCCCACCTTCAGGGACCGCATCGACGATGCCCGGGTCGTCGAGCAACCGGGCCTGGAGCCCGCGCGCCGTTTGCCCCGGGGGCGGCTCGGCAAGGAACGTCCGGCCGGCCGCCTTGCGGCTCAGTTCGGCCGGAGGGCCCTGCGCCAGGACCCTGCCCTCCTGGAGCACGACACTCCGATCGCACCGCTCGGCCTCGTCCAGGTAGGACGTGCTGACCAGCACCGTCAAGCCCTGGTCGTGGACCAGTTGCCGGATGATCTTCCAGAGGTCCCGCCGCGACAGCGGATCGACGCCAACCGTCGGTTCATCGAGCAACAGCAATTCCGGCAACCGAACGAGCGTGCAAGCCAGCCCCAGCTTCTGCTTCATCCCACCCGACAACCGCCCGGCCAGGCGGGCGGTGAACCGTCCCAGCGCCGTCATCTCCATCAGCCGCGGGTAGCGTTCCCGCCGCTCCCCGGCGGTGACACCGTGCATGTCGGCATAAAGGTTCAGGTTTTCAAGCACGCTCAGGTCCTCGTACAACCCGAACCTTTGGGGCATGTAGCCGATGCGTTCCTGGACCTGCTGGGGGTCGGCGGCCACATCGATATCAAGGACCTTCAGCTCACCCGTGTCAGCCGTCATCAACCCCGCCGCTAACCGAATGAGCGTGGTCTTGCCCGCGCCATCGGGTCCAACCAGGGCCGTGACCATCCCCGGACCGACCTCCAGAGAGACGGCATCGAGCGCCTTGACCACTTCGCCGGTGTGGCGGCGGAATGTCTTGCGGATGTCGCGGCCCAGCAGGACCGGCGGGTTTGCCAGGGCGGCGCTCATCGCGGGCCCTCCAGAGCTTGAGGACCGCGCTGGTCGGGAGGAAAGGAGACGGTCGCCGGCATGCCCAGTCGCAGCTCGTCCGACGGATCCTTCACGAACACGCGGACCTCGTAGACCAGGCTCGTGCGCAGCTCCTCGATCTGCACGGCCTTCGGGGTGAATTCGGCGACCGGCGAGATGAAGCCGACCCACCCCTCGAAGTGCCGGTTCGGGAAGCTGTCGACGGCCACGGACGCCGTCATCCCCGGACGCACCTTGCCAATGTCTGTCTCGGACACATACGCGCGAATCCACTTGGGGTCGATGATCGCCAGCGCGAAGACGGGCCGTTGCGGGGAGGACATCTCTCCCACCTCGAGCAGCCGCGTGCGGACAACGGCGTCAGCCGGTGCCATGAGCTGAGTGTCGGCAAGTTGCTGCTTCAGAAACGCCAGTTGCGCCTCGGTGCCCCGCAATTGGGCCTCGGCCTGGGCGATGTCTTCCTTGCGTGGGCCGGCGAGGGACAGCTCCAGCGCCTTCCGGTTGAGTGTCAGCCGCGCCTCGCTTTCGGCGATTTCCTCCTTGCGTGGACCGGCGAGAGCCAGCTCCAGCGCTTTCTGGTTGACGGTCAGCTTGGCCTCGGCCTCATCCAAGGCGGCCCTGGCGTCGTCGAGCTCCTCCTGGCTTACGGCCTGTACTTGAGATTGGTCGGG
>JBEKTN010000140.1:0-19140 GCA_049516015.1 Isosphaeraceae bacterium
AGCAAGACGCGCCGCCTGTTGCATGAATCCATGCCCGACCCAGCCGAGCCCGCCCCCCCCGAACCTGACCGCACCTAACCCCCGCTTTCCGCCGACCGCCGGCTTACGTCTGAACTGCAGCGTCTTTCGGCTCGGTCTGGCCGTCGGGGCCGTTTTCGAGTAGGGTGAAGAGTCCTTTCAGGACGATGGTTTAGGCGGAGGCTTTTGCAGGCAAGGGATGCCCGTCCGCGTCAAGACGCCCGCACTGCGGGCACCGGCGGGTTGGGATCCAGTTAGAGGACCGCGATCCGTGTCCTATCGCAGCTTCAAGCACCTGCTCGGTGAAACCAGCCTGGAGCGGAAGTGCCGCTTCATCTTCGGGCTGGGGATCTTTCTGCTGGTGACAGTCAGCTTCCTCTTGTACGGCCTCAAGACCGAGACCCTGGTGAAGAAGCAGACGACCCAGACGGCCCGTATGCTCGTCAACCCCACGCTCATGAACATCCATTACAAGAAGATGGGGAACGAGGATTTCGAGTCGATCATCGATGTGCTCTGGGGGGGCCTCCGACCGCTCGACGACATGCCCAACTCCGAACCCTGGGTCCTCAATCCCTACAACACCAAGGATTCCAAGAAGCAGCCGGCAGACGAGTTCGAGAGGACCACGCTGGCCCGATTTGTCCAGGCGGCGTCCGACGAGGATGCCATGCGGAAGGCCGGCAAGCCCCAGGAAAAGCCCTACTACTTCGCCGACGGCACTCCGATGTGGGCCGATCGGATCAACAAGACCAAGACTGGCAAAGAATATCAGTACATCCAGGCGGTGACTTTCAAGCCCTCTTGCCTGATGGATTGCCACAGCAAGGATAAGGATGGCGGGGCGCCGGATAGTCAGAACGAGAATACCGACCACCTGGACAACCACTTCTGGCGTCAGGCAGCGGACGGCCAGCACTCAGTGCCCGTCAAGGCCGGCGACCTGGCGGGTGCCGTGGTCGTGCACCTCCCGATGGAACAGACCGAGAAGGCGATCAATAGCAACCGGGCCATGCTGATCACGGCGGCCCTGGTGACGGCCATCCTGGCGATGGTTTCGTCGTACATGATCGTGCGTTACGTGATCGTCAAGCCGGTCAAGCACTTGCGCGACGTCTCCGACGCCATCGC
The DNA here is from genome assembly GCA_049516015.1 of Isosphaeraceae bacterium. GTDB lineage: Bacteria > Planctomycetota > Planctomycetia > Isosphaerales > Isosphaeraceae > Aquisphaera. The sequence continues at coordinate 1,150 of JBEKTN010000140.1, forward strand.
GGCGGGGCGGCTGAACATCCGCAGCCAGATCCAGACCGGCGACGAGTTCGAGGACCTGTCGCACGCCTTCAACCGGATGTTGCATAACCTGGTGGCCATGCAGCAAGAGCTGCGCGACGTGAACGGCGACCTGGATCGGAAGGTGGACGAGCTCGCCCAGGCGAACATGGCTCTTTACGAGATGAATCGGATCAAGAGTGACTTCCTGGCGACCATGAGCCACGAGCTGCGGACGCCGCTGAACTCGATCATCGGCTTCTCCGAGGTCCTCTCCGGCAGCGACGCCCTGGGAGACCGGCAGCGGCGGTATGCCAGCAACATCCAGACCTCCGGTAAGATGTTGCTGGGGATGATCAACGACATTCTGGACCTGGCCAAGATCGAGAGCGGCAAGATGGAGGTTCGGATCGAGGACTTCTCGATTCGCGATGTCTGCGAGGCGCTCGCCAATCTGACGCGGCCGATGGCCGACCGCAAGAACATCGCGCTGGAGTGCCGGCTGGAGGAAGCGATCCCCTTGCTGCGGCAGGACTCTGGCAAGGTCCGCCAGATTCTCTACAATCTGCTTTCCAACGCCATCAAATTCACTCCGGAGGGCGGCCGTGTGACCCTCCGTGCCAGGACCGATGGACGCTACGTGGTGCTCGAGGTGGAAGACACGGGCATCGGCATCGCCGAGGAAGACCGGGAGACCGTATTCGAGAAGTTCCGGCAGGCCAAGGTGCCCGGTCAGGAGGACAACGTTCTGACTCGTGAGCATCAAGGCACCGGGCTGGGGCTGTCGATTGTCCGCGAGCTGACCCGGTTGCTTGGCGGTGAAATCCACTTGAAGAGCCAGCTCGGGCAGGGAAGCACCTTCACCATCCGGCTCCCCCTCCAGTTGTCTGGAAACCGGAAGTTCGATGTGACTCTGTCCGACGAGGCGATCGACCTGACCAAGGCAAGGCGAATCGAGGCCCACGCTCCTTCTCCGCACGTCCTGCTGGGGCGTCCCCAGCAACTCGGCAACAGCGTGCAGGAGCAGGCTCGCGGCAGGGAGCGAAACCCGTCGCCGTCATGAGACGATGAGCAAGTCTCTGGCCCAGGCCGGAGAATCGCGGCTCGACCCGATCGCACGAACAGAATGCCAAGGCTTCCGGTTCCGCCAGCAAACTGCACCCTGACTGGCTTCATGGCCCTCTGACGCGGTTGACGGAATGAGCTCCCTGAAGAACCCGCCCACCAAGTCGCGACGTGACCGGCAACGGTTGATTATCGGTCTCCTGGTTAGCGGCGGGCTGTTACTGGCTCTGGGAGTGGCCGTGGCCCTGCGGCTCCAGGAGCCGGTGAAAACCTTGCCCTATGGGCAATTTCGCAAGCAACTCGAACGAGGTGAAATCGCGTCCGTCCGGCTTGGTCCCACCGTGATCGAAGGCCGGCTGCTGGCGGTCAACCCGCAGGATGGCCGGCCGATCCGCTTCCGCGTATCCGGCGTCGGCATGGAACACGATCTTGACCTGATCCGCCTGCTCGATGTCCACGTTCCCGGCGGTGACTACGAGGCCGAAACCGGGCCTTCCCCGCTGCAGACCGTCGTCTTTCCGGCCACGCTTTTCTTGCTCATGCTGCTGGCGTTTTCCTGGGTCATCTCTCGGTCCGGAGGAATGGGTTCGGCCATGGCCTTCGCCAAGAGCCGGCCGCGCGTGTACACCGGCAACGCCCAGCGCGTGACGTTCGAGGACGTCGCCGGGCATGACGAGGTCGTCACGGAGCTGAAAGAGATCGTCGAGTTCCTCCAGACGCCCGGAAAGTACTGCTCGCTGGGTGGCCGGGTTCCCAAGGGAGTTCTCCTGATCGGCGCTCCGGGAACCGGTAAGACGCTGCTGGCGCGCGCAGTGGCCGGCGAGGCGGGGGTGCCGTTCTTCTCCCTGTCCGGCTCCGACTTCGTCGAGCTCTTCGTGGGGGTCGGAGCCTCACGGGTCAGGAACCTTTTTGCCCGCGCCCAGGCCAAGGCGCCTTGCCTCATCTTCATCGATGAGCTGGACGCGATCGGCAAGGCGCGCGGCGCGGGAGGGCCCGGCGGCCACGACGAGCGTGATCAAACGCTCAACCAGTTGCTCGTGGAGATGGACGGGTTTGACGCCAACCGAGGGATCATCCTGCTGGCCGCGACCAATCGCCCGGAGACGCTCGACCAGGCGCTGGTGCGGCCGGGCCGCTTTGACCGCCAGGTGGTCGTCGACCGTCCCGACCTGATCGGCCGCGAGCAGATTCTCAAGGTCCACGCGCGCGCCGTCCCGCTCGAAGAAACAATCAACCTGCGCCAGGTCGCGGCGATCACGCCGGGCTTCGTCGGCGCCGACCTGGCCAATCTCGTCAACGAGGCGGCCCTGCTGGCGGCCCGGCGCGGCAAGACCACCGTCGGCCTCCCCGAGTTCGAGGAAGGGATCGAACGCCTGATCGCCGGTCCCGAAAAGCGTCAGCGCCTGCTGCGCCGCGAGGAGAAGAATCGCATCGCCTTCCATGAGGCCGGACATGCCCTGGTCGCTCGCAAACTTCCCGAAACCGACCCGGTGCACAAGATCTCGATCATCGGCCGCGGCAACGGAGCGATTGGCTATACGCTTTACCGCCCCGAAGAGGACCGCCTGCTGCACACCCGGACGTCGCTGGAGAACGCGGTCAGCAGTCTGCTGGGGGGTACGCTGGCCGAGGAACTGGCCCTGGGCGAGGCCTCCGACGGCTGCTCGAGCGATCTGCGACGCGCCACCCAGATCGCCCGGCGAATGGTTGTCGAGTTTGGCATGAGCCCGGTTCTGGGCCGCCTGAACTACCTCAAGGACTCCGGCCCGTACGGACCCACCGCGGCGGAAATGTCCTGGAGCGAAGAGACCGCCCGGGAGATCGATCTCGAAGTGCGCCGGATCATCGACGAAGCGCAGGTGAAGGCCCGGAACATCCTGCAAGACCATCGAAAGACCCTCGACGTGATCGCGGCTCGTTTGATCGACCAGGAGACCCTCGACGCCGCCGAGCTCAAAGAGATCCTGGAAAATGCGGAATGCCGAACGGGAGCCGCGCAACGCGGAGAGGGTGGGCCTGGATCCGAGTCGTGATTCCGCGCCGGGCGTGTTTCGGAGTCGGTCTCGGTCAGGTAGACTCTTCTGGACACAGTGATCAGTGCACAGAGTTCGCAAACGCGAAGAGCGGTTCGGAGCGCAGGTCATGACATGGCAGGGGGGAGGGCCGCCCGTGGTCGGTGTTGACCTGGGCGGGACAAAAATACTGGCCGGCGTGGTCAGCGCCGAGAACCGGATCCTGGGACGCGGCAAGCGCAACACGCCGGCCAGGGAAGGCGGCCCGGCGATTCTCCAGGAGATGATCGCGTGCGTGGACGAGGCCCTGGCATGCGCCGGAATCCCGCGCGAGGACGTCGTGGCGGGCGGAATTGGCTCGCCCGGTCCGCTCGATGTCAAGTCTGGAGTGATTCTCTTCAGCGCCAATCTCGACGTGAAGAATTATCCGATCGGTCCGGAGCTTTCCGCCCATCTTGACCGGCCGGTTCTGGTTCAGAACGATGTTCGCGTGGCGGGTTACGCCGAGTTCCGGCTGGGTGCCGGGCGCGGTTACCGGGACCTGATCGCGGCGTTCGTGGGCACGGGCATCGGCGGCTGCATCATCCTGGGCGGCGAGATCCTCACCGGCTCGACCGGAAACGCCGGCGAGATCGGCCATACGATCGTCAAGGCCGGCGGCCCGCTGTGTGGGTGCGGCGCCCAGGGCTGCATGGAAGCGCTGGCGAGCAAGACGGCGATCCAGCGGCGAGTCAACAAGGCGATCCAGAAGGGCATTCCCACCGTGCTCCGCGATAAGATGGCTCGCAGGGGCGGGCGACTCAAGAGCGGAGACCTCGCCGAGGCGGTTGCCGCCAGGGATCCCGTTGCACTGAAAGCCGTGGAACGAGCCGCCCATTACCTGGGCCTGGGTCTGGGCGGGCTGGTGAATGTCCTCGGTCCGGAAGTCATGATCATCGGCGGCGGCGTGGTCAACGCCCTGGGCGATCCGTGGATCGACCTGGCGCGCACCGCGGCTCGAACACAGATCATTACCGACCCCGACGGCCATATCAAGATCGTCCGCGCCGAGCTCGGCGACGATGCCGGCATCCTGGGAGCGGCCCTGCTGGCTCGAGAACATTTCGTCCACTCGTGATCAAGCTGCGAGCGCAAGATCGGTGAAAGTCGTTGCACCGATCGGCCTTTGCCGGGCCGGGGTCGCAGGCGCGCATCGGGCTGGCTTGCGGAGGCATTCGGAACGCCTCCTTCCGAGCTGAAAGATCGTCGCACGTGGATTCACGTTGGCATATTGTATTCGGTATAGCTTTTGCTATTATCTCTCGCATCGGTTCGTGCCGGGCGTGCTGTAACTCGCCTTCGGAAACCACCGGTAGGCAGGAGCAGCATCCTCGACTTCGCGGACCTGTTTGCGCTCCTGGACCTACGACACGGGTTGCGAACCATGAAGAGACGAAAGCGGGACCACCAGCGTGCACTGCTTGCCCGTTTGACCCGACATGTCGAGATCAGCCTCGATTGCCTGCGTCCTCGCCGCATCCGGACGAGGTCGGCCAGGTACGCCGCGGCACTGGGCGAAATGCTGGGCTTGATCACGCGTCCCAGATGCTGCGTCTGGTGTCGTCGTCGCGGGCGTCTCCAGCGTCATCATTGGGATTACGCGGAACCGCTCAACGTGATCTTCCTTTGCCCCGACTGTCACTCCGTTGCCGACGGGATGGTCGCGCGTGCACAAAGTGCCTAAGTTCTTGGTGGAGGCGTCGCGCTGGTAAGCGAGGATCGGTCTTGCGGGTTATCGGGGCCAACCAGTTCGGGGGGACTGACCAGGGGTAGCTGGACCTGAAAGGTCGTGCCCTGGCCGATCGGGGAAGACCAGTGCAGCGAGCCTCCCGCCAGGGCGACGGTGCGGGCTGCGCGGGGAAGGCCAAGACCCAGGCCCCGACCCGCCTGTCGCCCGCAGTAGAAGGGATCAAACAGGTGAGCCCCTTCGGCCGGGCCGATGCCCTTGCCGCTATCGCAGATCCACCAGCGGAGGTCGTTGCCCTGGAGTCGCGATCGCACCTGCACTTTGCCTCCCGGGGGCGTCGCCTGAATGGCGTTGCGAACCAAGGTCTCGGCCAGGTGGCCAAGCGCATCGGGATCGGCCCACGTTGGCGATTCGGTCGGTTCCAGTTCGCTCTCAAGACGGATGCCTCGCGCCTCGCATTCCTCTTGAAAACTCGCCAGGCAAGCGCGGAGAACCTCCGACGGACGGCAGGAACGGGGCCGGAGCGAAGGTGGGCGGGCGACAAACATCAGGTCGCGAAGAATCCGGTGAGTCCGCTGCGCCTGGCTGAGGATGATTCGCAGGGATCGGCTGGTCTCCGCGTCCTGGGACCGCCCGAGGAGCAACTGGGCTCGACCGACGATCACGGCCAGTGGATTGTTGAGCTCGTGCCCGGCGCCCGCGGCAAACTCGCCCAGGGCCTGGAGCTTGGCATCACGGATCCGGGGTTCGTCGTCGTCAACTTGCTGTCGGACCGCCGAGACGATCGCCTGCAACCGCCGCTCCAGGACCATCTGCCCGGCCAAGAGCGACGCCCATGCCTCCCAGGCAGCGAGCACCGGCGTGCTCTTCAGGCGGTGTAGAAGAACTGGCTGGGACTGATCGCACCAGAGCTGAATCTCCGCCTGAACAAGGTTGCCGGCCTTGAGGGGAAGCACCAGCGATGGAGGCCGGTTCTCACGTGGATCCGGTGCGGTCGATTCCGGCCGCTCGCCTGCCGCCCCGACCGAATCGGCTGGCGGTTCCGCGTCCGGATCATCTTTCCAGAGCACCCGCGCGGCACTGACTTCGGGCTCGGCGCACCAGACGATGGCGGCCCGGTTCGCCCAGTTTTCCGCACGCCCGGACGGCTTCGAGTCGGCAAGTGCCTGGAGCAGCCTCTCCTGGCTTTCGCTCTTACGCAGGGCCTCGGCCAGTTGCAGCGTGAGCCGGGCGCTCTGCCGGGTCATGCGTTCCTCGTGAGTCGTGGCATCGGCCGCGGCAAAGAGCGAGCCGCACCGCGACTGGACCTCCGCGACCAGGATCCGCAACCGCGGCTCGATTGGCATGGATTCCTGGTCGGTCGAGCGAGTCAGCGACCAGGGGGTGTTCTCGGCACAGAGGAACGCTCGCTGGATCAGAGCCAGTCGCTCCGGTTCGGTTGCGGCGCAATTCAAAGTCTCGCACGATCGGTCGTGCAGCCACGCCGCGTCCACGACCAAGGGGTCGCATCCCCACCGTTCAGCCAGCCGGCGGCCGAGGTCGCAAAGGTCAGTGCCGAGCTGCGAGACTTCAAGGTGATGGCGCGCGGAGGGGTCTGTCTCGCCCAGCCAGCCGACAATCCATTCCGGGTCGATCGCGGCAACGGCCCATCGGCCCAGGCCGTGAAGGAGCGCGGCGCGAGCCAGTCGCTCGCAATTGAGGTCACCGGCCTCGCGGCCCAGCGAGCGCGCGGCAATGCTGACCGCGACCGAATGTCTCCAGAGGCGTTGAAAGACCTCCGCGCGCGGCCCGGAGAGGTTTCCCGATAGCCACCAGGGAAGTTCCGCGACGAGCTTGATGGGATCGAACCCGGCGCGCGCGACCACTTCACGGAGGACCCAACCGGGATCAAGGTCGCAGATCGCCCGCAGCCGCGACCAGTCAACGGCAGCAGAGCCAGCTTCGAGAGCGGTCTCCGGAGCGGCACTCATCACCTGCCGGGCCGTCACCGGTCGGATGGGAAGATGCTCCAACCCTTCCACGCGACAGCGCAGCTCGCCGGCAACCGTTTTCCGTCCTGGTTGGACCCGCACAGTCATCGGGCTCCTTCCCGATCCGTGTCACTCTCTGCACCGAAGCAGAGAATCGCTCGCCAGCATGAAGAGGTCATGCGTCTCCGACGCGACGCGGACGTCAGAAAGGCTGAGGCATCCAAGCATTGCCTGACGCTCAGCTAATGGCGCTCGTCTCCATATCCAAGAGTCGGCAAATCCGCCGCATCAGTTCATCGATATCGAGCGGCTTGTGCAGGAAATCGTCGGCGCCCGACTTGCGGAGATCCTCGATTTTGTCCTCCTCGACCATTCCCGAGATGCAGATGATCTTGATGTCCGACATCGTGGGATCGCGGCGAATCAGTTCGCAAACCGCCTGCCCGTTGATGTCCGGCAGCATCACATCGAGAATGATCAGGTCGGGATGGTACTCCTTGGCGAGCATGCCGGCCCCGAAGCCGTTGTTGACGGTCTTCTGCTCGAACCGCGCATCCGTGGCCAGTACTTCCGAGATCAAGTCGACCACGGCCTGATCATCGTCCACGATCAGAATTCGCCGGCGGCCGCTTTCCAGAGCGTCGGTCGGGATCCCGTTCTCTTTCATGAAGCGAAAGAGCGCCTCGCGGGGAATTCGCCGAAACCTCGAGCCGGGAACCCGAAAGCCTTTCAACTGTCCCGAGTCGAAGCAGCGTATTATGGTTTGCTGACTGACTTTGCAAATCTTCGCTGCCTCGCCAGTCGTGTACACGGTCTTCATGTTCGTGTGAGTCCCGATTTGCAAGATCAAGGACGAAGTCGCACCCCCAAGCCGGCCGGAAGGGCCAGCAAGTCAGGCGACGACACTTCCTGATCTGCCTCCATGCAACACTCCGTTGCCACAAAAACTCGACAAGTTTGAGCCGGACGACGTTGCCACGTCGAACCTCCTCAACTTCCTAGGTGTCGCACAAGCGGTAAATTCTGCGAAGCCTGTAGATATTGCCGAGCTTGCCAATTCAGCCAATTGTAAAACAGTACTCGGAATTGTCAATCCAAATGGGAGTGAAGAACGGAGCCGCCCATTCTTCTCACCTTGGCTAGCTAAGTCATTGTCATCACACGGTTTCTTCTAGCAAACGCTTCATTGGGAAAGATAGGGAAAAAAGGAAGTTCCTGGCACGAAGTGTCTATTAGGTCTGGCGAAGATTGGTCTTCTTGACAAGAAGATGGCACGGCAGTCGGGCTGTCAAACCCGGGTAGCGACCTGGTTTCGAGAGCCCGCAGGGTTTCAGTGCTCTGAGCAAACGGGGACGCGATCTCGTGGCCTGGACCTGAGAGTGAGACGACGGACATTCACGTTCAAGAATCTTGTCTTACGTGGAGCAGGCGGGTTCGCCGCTTTCCCCTTCCAGCTTGCCGTGGATTGGCGTGGTGACATCCGGGTCCAAAGGGCTGACGGTTGACGCGGCCGAGCCGCCGCGTTTGAGCTGGATCAGCAGCGTGGCCATGTCGGCGGGGCTGATGCCGCTGATCCGCCCGGCCTGGCCCAGCGAACGAGGACGGATCCGCTCGAATTTCTCGCGTGCTTCGGCCCGGAGCTGGGGAATGGCCCGGTAGTCAAGATCGGCGGGGATCGGTTTATCTTCGAGCCGGCGAAACCGCTCGATCTGCTCCACCTGCCGCCCGATGTACCCGTTGTACTTGGCTTCAATGATCACCTGTGTGATCACGTCCTGGCTGAACTCTGTGCTGTCCAGCGCGTGCTCGAGCCGGAGCAAATCTTCCCAGGTTGACTCGGGTCGCCGGAGCCACTGAAACAGGGAGTTTCCACGGACCCGCGTGGTCTTCAGGCTCTCGCGAAGCCGGGCAATCGCGTTGCGTCGCGCCTCGAAACGGGCCCACCTCTGGTCGTCCACCAGGCCGACCCGGCGGCCCAACTCCGTCAGTCGCAAGTCGGCATTGTCGTGACGCAGCAGCAATCGATACTCGGCCCGGCTGGTGAACATCCGATAAGGCTCATCCACGCCGCGGGTGACCAGGTCGTCGATGAGGACGCCGAGATAGGCTTGCGATCGATCGACGAGCAGCGGGGCTTGATCTTGCACGGCAAGGACGGCGTTGATGCCGGCGATCAGGCCTTGCGACGCGGCCTCCTCGTAGCCCGTGGTGCCGTTGATCTGACCGGCGAAATAGAGCCCCGGCAAGCCCTTGGTTTCGAGTGTCGGGCGAAGCTGCTCGGGCGGAGCGTAGTCGTATTCCACGGCATAGCCGTAACGCATGATCTCGGCGTACTCGAGCCCCGGAATCAGGGGGATGATCGCTTCCTGGACATCGCGAGGGAGGCTGGTGGAAATCCCGTTGCAGTAATACTCCAGCGTGTTTCTGCCCTCGGGTTCGAGGAAGATCTGGTGTGCCTGACGATCGGCGAAACGCACGATCTTGTCCTCGATGGACGGGCAGTACCTGGGCCCCGTCGATTGGATCTGTCCCGAATACATCGGGGCCCGATGCAGGTTGTTCCGGATGATGTCATGAACGGCCGGATTGGTGTACGTGATGTGGCAATCGACCTGGTTCTGGGTAATCCGGTCCGTGAGAAACGAGAACGGCACGGGGTCGGAATCGCCGGGTTGAGGTTCCAGCCGCTCGAAATCGATGGTGCGTCCGTTGAGCCTGGGCGGCGTTCCCGTCTTGAATCGACGGAGCTCGAAGCCGAGATCAAGAAGGCTGCGAGAGAGCCCGGTCGCGGCGACGTCGCCACCCCGGCCGCCGGGCGTTTTGACCTCTCCGGTGTGCATGAGCGCCTGGAGGAACGTCCCCGTGGTCAGCACGACCGCTCGGGCGCGGTACTGGATGCCACCCCGGCAACGTGCGCCTGCGACCCGGCCCGACTCGACCTCGATCGACTCGACCATCTCCTGCCGGAGCGTGAGGTTCTGCTGTCGCTCGACGGTGAGCTTGGCCAGGAACTGGTAGGCTTTCTTGTCGCATTGGGCACGCGGGCTATGCATCGCCGGCCCCTTGCCTCGGTTGAGCAGGCGGAACTGGATCGCCGTGGCGTCGGTGAGGATTCCCATCGCGCCGCCCAGGGCATCGATCTCGCGGACGATCTGACCCTTGGCCACGCCGCCAATAGCCGGATTGCAGCTCATCTGGCCCACTGTGTCGCAATTCAGGGTGAGCAGCGCGGTACCCAAACCCATCCTGGAGGCCGCCAGCGCCGCCTCGAGCCCGGCATGCCCGGCTCCTACCACGACGACGTCAAATCGATAGGGGTCGTGCTTCCGCGTCATGGGCCCTATGATTCGCGGCCAGGCCGCGGCAAAGAAGACGTTGAACCAGGCCGGGCCGATCGAATGCGAGCTCCGCCACAGCTCGAGGGCCAGGATTCATTCATCTTATAGAGACGAACTCGCGAGCGAACAGGGGAACCGCCACGGTTCCCCGCAAACCCCGGCCGCGACTGGTAGAGAAAAGTAGAGAAAACGGGAGTTCCGGCAGCCAGCAATGCCCGCAAAACACTTGGTGCAGTTGATGGCACCAAGGACCGTGGGTGGCCCCTTTCGCCTTCGCGGCGCCGGCCCGCTGCCGCGACTCGCCCCGAAAAGCGGCAAAAAGTGGAAAAAGGCGGACAGGAAAAGAGGCCGCACTACGAGTCGGGTTCGTCTGCCATTTCGTCGATTTTCGCAAGTAGCTCGGGATCGACTTCCCCGAGTCGCTCGGGATTCATTGCGGTGAACTGGGCGGCCGACTGCAAGCCATCTTTTGTGCGAAAGGCGGTGCTTTTGGTCAGATCAGCCAAGGTCACCCGATACGTGCGACTCTTCATCTGCTCGTCACCCGGACAATCAAGGTCGTCCGAACGACGGAGTGGGGGAACCCCCGCCGCACGAAGCAGCTGGCTGCCTTCGGCTTCACTGGCCACCGGCCGCCGGCCACTCTGCCGAGCCGGCCGGCCATCGCGCGACCTCGGCTTTCTGGTCGTCTCCCCCTGGGGACTTTGGCTTTGTTTCCACCCCTCCGCTCCGGCCGTTTCTGACTTAAGTTATTGCGATTCCAGGCTTTGCTTCGATTCCAAATTGGCTTTGTTTGGCGCTTTTTGGGGCGTCGTCACGTCGTCAGGGAGGCACTGCCCGACGCCATCGCCCTGTCCCGGTTGGCCTGCCGCGTGCGCACCTTCGCGGGACAAGCTTCCCATGGTGTCATCCGTCGCATCCTCAGTGACGCGCTGAGAATCGTGTCCCGCGACCGGACCGGAGCTTCCGCTTCCCTCTGTCATCGGCTGGCTGCTCTGCCCTTCATCGCAGCCACCCGCCTCCACCTCGCACTGCTCATCCCCCATCTTCAGTTCACCCCCCGCCACCTGGAGCTCACCCTCCGCCACCTGGCATTCGTCATCTGCCATTTGGCATTTGTCATCTGCCATTTGGCATTTGTCATCTGCCATCCGGCATTTGTCATTTGTCATTCGTCATTCGTCATCTGCCATTTGGCATTTGTCATCTGCCATTTGCCATTTGTCATCTGCCATCCGGCATTTGTCATTTGGCATTTGGCATTTGGCATTTGGCATCTGCCATTTGGCATTTGTCATTTGTCATCTGCCATTTGGCATTTGTCATCCGCCATCCGGCATTTGTCATCCGCCATCCGGCATTTGTCATTTGTCATTTGTCATTCGTCATCTGCCATTTGGCATTCGTCATCTGCCATTTGCCATTTGGCATTTGGCATCTGCCATTTGGCATTTGGCATCTGCCATCCGGCATTCGTCATCTGCCATTTGGCATTTGGCATCTGCCATTTGGCATTTGGCATCTGCCATTTGTCATTTGGCATCCGCCATCCGGCATTTGTCATCTGCCATCCGGCATTTGCCATCCGCCATCCGGCATTTGCCATCCGCCATCCGGCATTTGCCATCCGCCTTTTCCCCATTCCCCATTACAAAATCCGCATTCCGCAATTTCCGAAACGCTTCCAGCGTTCGTACCAGCTCTCGGTGCCGGGCCGACTGGTACCGCCGGTGCCGCTCGAACTCCGTGCTGCAATCGAGTGCCGCGCGGTCGGCCCAATCGGCGTCCTCTGCCGCCGCGCTGGCCTGGTGATGGGCCAGCAGCTCCTTGAGCCGGCCGACGTGCCGATCGACGACTGCGGAGAGGACCGCCCACGCCTCGTCCTTGTCCTTGGGCCGGGCGGCGATCTCGTGGAAGTACAGCTCTTCCCGGAACGCGGGATCGCGGTCCGGTATCCGGTTCAGAATGGGTATCCAGCGTTTCTTGGCGGATCCCGGCTACAGCACGTTCCAGGCCACGACGATGGAAATAATCGACCACGGCCAAAGGCCGTGGTATTAAGCAGCCCCCCCCCCGAGGGGGTCTTTTGCGTGTGGTTGCCCCCGTTGGGGGCGTGGAATCGGAGCGGTCTGAGCTTCCTCACGCCTCTCAGCATAGGCTTCTCCGGAGACCACGAATCTTCGGCATTCCTCTATCCCAGGAGACCCTCCCAGAGCTGGTACCGGTTGAGAAAGAAGCACGCCGGATCGCTCGAAGCTCTTAGGGTCACACGGCCAGAGGCCGTGGATTCAGTGAGTATTGAAGAGGGACGCCGTTTCTAGCTCGGCGAACGCAGCGGTCCTCACCCCAATCCCTCTCCGAAAATGCAATGGCCTGGGTCTGCGCCGCTCCGGCGTCATTCCGAAAGCGTGACCGGACCCTGGTCCGTCAAGAGTGTGACGGGCCCTTTCAGGCCGGTGACCGCCTGGGCGAACTGGGATGGGTTCGACACCGGCGTCTTCTCGACCTGGCGAATCACCTGAAACTTCTTCAGACCCGACCGCGACGCGAGTGAGTCGTCGAGAACCTCGCTGACGACCACGCCGCCCGCCAGCGGCTCGAGGACCGGCGGACCGGCGGCACGGGCGCTCAGCGTGCTCAGATAGTCCACCCGGATACCGCGCCAGGCAGGTGGCCGATTCGTGGCGATCATATCCCCATCCACCGGGTACTTCGCCAGGATCGCGGTCTTTGTGAGTTCCTTCCCGGCGCGGCGGATCTTCAGCCGGACCTCGTCACCCGGGGCGTAGGAGTTGATGGCCAGGATCAGGGTATCGAAATCGCTCACCGGAATGTCGTTGACGGCCAGGATCTCGTCGTTGGCCTGCAACTGTCCCTGGTCGGCCGGGGAATTGGGGGTCACTTCCTCCACCCGGTTGGTGCTGGCAAGATGGGCGCGGATGCCCAGCAGTCCGTACTCGATCTCCTTGCCTTCCTTGAGCGTCTCGACGGCCCGGCGGCCAATGCGATCCATCGGAGTAGCATAACCGGCCATGGCGTCGAAGCCGGCGGGGCTGGAGGCCATCGTCGTCAGGCCGACCAGCTCGCCTTTCATATTGATGACGGCCCCTCCGCTCATGCCCAGGTTGAGCTTGGAATCGAGCTGCAGCAGTGTGGGATAGTTCGGAAAGCTGAGCCTTCTGGAAAACATGGTCATCTCGTCGTATTCGGGAGAGACCTTGCGGGCGAGGTTGGAAAGGATGCCCCAGCTCGCCGAGGGTTTGCCGTCTTGAGCAGCGTTGAACGGATTGCCCAGCGCGACCAGGAACGATCCCTTGCGGAGCGAGGCCGAGTCACCCAGGCGGATCGGCCGCAGCTTGGGCCCGGGCATCCCCGGGATGGAGACAGGGACGATCACGGCCAGGTCGATCCGTGGATCGGCCGCGATGATCTCGGCCTCGAACTGCTGACGTTCGGCCGCGCGAACGAGGAGCAGAGACGCGCCCTTCACGACATGATAGGCCGTCAGGATCTGGCCCTCGGTGCCGACGATAACGCCCGACCCGAAGTCGAAGGAGATCTGGTCGGCAAGCTCGCCGTCCCGAGAAAACCGGGACCGCGGCACTCTCGGGTCGAAGGCTGGCGGACGCGATTTGCCGCGCACGGCCAGAGTCTCCTGCGGGTTCTCGCCCTTGACCCGGTGAATGGCCACCACGGATGGCTCGGCCCTGGCAATGGCATCGGCCACCACGGTCTCCAGCGCCGCGACGATGTCGATCGGTGCGGGGGGCTGGGCCGGAGGCGGATTGGGATTCACGCTCGGTGCCCCGACGGGCGGCTCAAGCTCGGTCAGCGATATGCAAGCCAGCAGGAAAAGCCAGGTCATCAGTTCGCCCTTGTCGCGCGTTCCCGGAAGTCCTTATCTTATCATTTCCGGTTCCAGTCCCCGGGGCAACCCGAGATTGCCTGACCACTCGAGCTCACTGTGCCACCGGGGCTGGCTGCTAGCCGCGGCCTGCGGCCTGTTGACAGTCCTGGAATTCCGTCCAATAGTGAATATTCAGGGGCGATGCTTGCCTCGTGCCGCGGGCGACGGGTCCGGCGGCAGGATTTTCCGGGTACCTCGGTCACCCTGGAGGGCTTCTGGCGTAGACACGGGCGGGTGCTTGTTTTTTCTCTCTTCTCAATCGACCCACAACATCGGCCGATCATCACGGGAGTTCTTTTCCATGCGGCAGTCTTGGGATCTTCGTCCAGCCGGGACGGTGGGCGGGGCGCGGCTGCTGTTCATGGCGTTGACCGGTTTCTTGCTCTGGCTGGCCTGGGGACAGATGGGCGCGGTTCAGGCTCAAGATCCGTCGAAAAAGGAGGAGCCAGCGGCCGCCAAGACCGACGAAGCTCCCGCCCCCGCCGAGGTGGCCGTGGCCGCGCCGGCTCCAAAGGCACCGCCGGCGTCGACGTCCAGCGGCGATGATGGGTCCAAGCCGCCGGCCCGCGAGAACATGCTCCAGTGGGCGATCCGCGCTTCCGGTCCGATCGGTCTGATCCTGCTCTGCCTTTCGGTCTATTTCACGGCCGTGGTGATTCGCCTGTTCATGGAGTTCCGGGTCAGCGAGGCCGTCCCCGCCCCGCTGGTGGAGAAGCTCGAAGCCGCAATCCGCGACAAGAAGTTTCAAGAAGCGTACGACGTTTGCAAGGACAGCGACTCGTTCCTGGCCCGGCTGGTTCGCACCGGCATCGCCAATCTGCCCAACGGGCGGGCCGAGGCCAAGGAAGCCATGAACGCGATGACCGACGAGATCGTCACCGGTCTGGAAATGAAGATCAGCTACCTGGCGACGATCGGCACGCTGGGCCCGATGATCGGCCTGGTTGGCACCGTCTGGGGCATGATCATGAGCTTCCAGACGATCGCCACGGCCGGCGGTGAGCAGCCGCGTCCCGAGAAGGTGGCCGAGGGCATCTCGACCGCCTTGTTCATCACGCTGGAGGGGATCACACTGTCCGTGCCGGCGATTTTCTTCTTCGCCTTCTTCCGCAACCGCATTTCCCAGATGACCATGGAAGCAACCAGGGTCGCGGATCGGACCATCAACTCGCTGGTCGCGGCGGCCAAGACGTCCAAGCCGGCCTGAGCGCCCGACCGCCAGGGGAGTAGCGAACATGGCCGGATCAGTCACCGGGGAAGTGCGGGCCGAGCCCAACCTGACCCCGTTGCTCGACGTCGTCTTCCAGTTGATCACGTTCTTCATGCTGGTGATCAACTTCACCGCGGACAACTACGACCAGCGGGTGCACCTGCCGGTCGCGGGCTCGGCTCGGCCGGTCGAGGACACCCAGCGCGTCTCCGAAGACCGCATCGTCCTGAACGTCGATCGCGACGGCCACCTGCTCATGGGCGGCCTGACGCAGCCGTTGAACGAAGCCCTCCAGACCATCAAGCACCAGGCCGACCTGGTCAAGCTCAACCTCAGGGCGGCCGGCCAAAAGGTCGATCCGGTCAACGGCTTGCCCACAACCGTCGTCTTCCGGGCAGACAAAGACGCAAATTTCGCCTCGGTGATGAAGCTAATCAACGCGTGCCAGACCCATGGGTTCCACAAGTTCGCCCTCAAGGCGATGACGAGTACTTAAGGAATAGTGGCCAGTGGCCAGTGGCCAGTGGCCAGTGAATACAGTGAAAAGGTGTGAGTGGCGAGGGGCGAGTGAATAGTGGCGAGGGGCCAGTTATCAGGTGGGTGCGTCGAGTCGTCGATGACGCACCGCAGTGGGCTGCAAGGACCATCTCTTCACTGGCCACTGACCAGTGGCCACTGGGCACTCTGGAGACATAGACGTGCGGCGGCATAAGAGGAAACATAAAGTCGCAGGGCCCAATGTGCCGATCGCGCCGATGCTGGACATGGCGTTCCAGCTCTTGACGTTCTTCGTCTTGACCTATCACCCGGCGCCGCAGGAGGGACAGTTCGTGATGAGCCTGCTGCCCCCACAGGCCGAGACGAAGATGGCGGCGGCCCCGGCGGCAAATCAGGCGGCTCCTTCCAACGAGTTGCCGGTGGCCTTGCGCACCTTGCCCACCATTTTGAAGGCCGGCGACGGCGGCAGCCTGGCGCGGATCGTCGTCGGACAGACCGAGGTGCCCAACGACCCCAAGGCCCTCGAAGAGGCCCTGGGCAAGTACTTTCAAGACCCCGACCTGCCGTTCGACCAGACCCTGATCAAGGTCGATCCCAACCTCCGCTACTCGGAGCTGATGACGGTCATCAACGCGTTCTCCAACGCGTTCGTCAAGGCCAGGAAAGATCCCAAGCTCAGCTTCGTGGAGTTGCGTCCCGACGAGGGAGGATGACGGAGTGGAACCGAGCCCCAGCCGCGGGTATTTCCGCGGATCCGAGCTACCTCGCCTGTTGATGCTGGGAGCCGTGATGGTCGTGGGCTGGGGCCTGGTCTGGCGATTTGCCAGCCAGCTTCCGCAGCCCGCCGAGCCTGTTGCCAGGGCGGAGCCGAAGCCCGAGCCCGTGGTTGCCGACCACGCGGACGAGTTCGAGACGGTCACCGATCGCACACCGATGTCGTTCCGCGATAATGCCGCCTACGCCTACTTGCTCGAGCAGGCGCGCCAGCAGGCGCCGGTCGAGCTCGCCGCGCAGAGCCGGCGTGACATCCTGCTGACTCATCTCTGGGAACGTCCCGAGCTCTACCGCGGTGTGCCCATTCACCTGCTGGGCACGGCCAGGCGCGTGCTCCGCTTCGAGTCCAAGCTCAGCAGGACGGGCTGGCTGTACGAGGCCTGGATCGTCTCTCCGGACGCCCCCAAGTTTCCTTACAGTTGCGTCTTCGAGGAAGCTCCCGAGGGCTTTCCGCTGGGAGCCGACGTGTCCGAGCGCGTCGTCTTCAACGGCTACTTCCTCAAGATCCTGAAGTACCAGGCCGGTGACGTCGCTCGCGGCGCGCCCGTCCTGGTCGGCCAGATCGGCTGGGAGCCGCACACCGCCCCCGCTGGCGGGCGCGCCCCGGCGACGGAATCGAACCGCCTTCTCTACTGGAGCCTCGTGGTCCTGGGCGTGATGTTCTTGATGTCCCTGGGCCGTTGGGTCTTCCAGCTTTCTCGCTTCCTCTCCGGTCCGCGATCGACCATCATCCCCGCCTCGCACCCGGCGGAGGACATCGCCCCCGGCGAGCTCGACGCCTGGGTCGACTCGCTCGCCAGTCCCCAGGAAGAAGAATCAGAGCGGGATGCGACCTGAATAGCTCCACGCATTTCACGCGCTGGCGAGGCGGGGGATCGATGGCGTGCTGAGGGGTGACCGGCAACACATCGGCGCCGAGGTCACACGGGACCTCGAAGAAGGGATCGCTCGGCTTAGTCTGGGCCTGGAGATCCTGGGCGTGAGCCTGAGCGAGGCGCGGCCGCCGGCCGAGGTGGCCGCCGACTTCTCTGCCGCCCAGGCGGCGGAAAGCCAGCGCGCGATCCCGGTCCCAACAAACTGCTGTCCCACAACGAAAAACAGGCGGCGGGGACATTCCCGTGAGAGCACGCTTTCCCACAGACATCCATTCTTCTCGAGAGCGGAAAGCGGAGCGGAAAGCGGGACACGGAGCGGAAAGCGGGACAGAGCGGAAAGCGGGACAGGTCCGATATTGTTAAACTGGGCGGCCCCGCCAACGTCCGAGCGATCTTCAACCGGGCGAGGCATTTTGATTTCGGCCCACCCTTCGCGGGCGACCCGAGGAGCGGAAAGCGGGACAGGTCCGATATTGTTAAACTGGGCGGCCCCGCCAACGTCCGAGCGATCTTCAACCGGGCGAGGCATTTTGATTTCGGCCCACCCTTCGCGGGCGACCCGTGGGACGATAGGCCGACTCTAGGCCCAAACGTTTCGCGATTTCCTTCTGCCATTCCG
>JBEKTN010000141.1:0-18936 GCA_049516015.1 Isosphaeraceae bacterium
GCATCCGGCGAGTTCGCAGCGTTTCCTCAACGACCCGCTCGAACGCCAAAAAGTCCTCGTCCTTGGTGAAAAGCACTCTCCGGCCCACGCCTCGGTTGAGCACGTGGAAAACCATCCCCCCCGGAGAATATCGCCTTGGACGTGACATTCACGGCTTTTTACCGGAAAATCCCAGACTTGTCAATTTTGGTGGCTGTCACCTTTAACCTCCACGCCGCCGGCCTCATGGGTGGCGGCTTGATGCGCCGATCTACGTCGAGGATGGCGTCCCGCCTCTCTTTGGTCATCGAGTAAGTGCCGTCCGTGTGTCGATCGAAGAAACGGCCGAATTGAAGCCGAAGAATACGTCGAACATCTGCGTGTCCTGTAATCTGTCATTCTACATGATTGAGGGCTTTGCGAAAGTAGGCGAGAGGCACAAAGCTCGGATATGGCTTCACGTATTGAGAAATAAAGACACGCTGCATGTCACGATTAGTTGAATTGTCTTCGAGAACCTCAAATCGGACACGCAAGCCCAGCCTCGAAACTAATCTCTTAATCCTTTTTCCGAATTGTGTTGTTGCCTCATTCAATACCAGCTTCTTCAGCCGTGGAATACAGCCGGAGCATACGAACAAATTCGGGATAAATGGATCAGTCTCCGAGTAGTTCCAAACTGTGATGGCTGCAAAATACGCTGCACGATGCTCCTCATATGAAACGACCGAGTTGAGGAACTTCAGGGCGAACCTGAGCAGAATAACACCTGCCTCGTCTTCTGGATACTTCGACAAGAACGCAATGTCAGATTCCCTAGAGAAAAGAGGCACCTCATCAAAGAACGGAGACTTGTGGAATTGTGATAAATCCACAAGATGTTCCTTTGCAAGAATATCCCAGAATTCAGATTCGTAATTAGCGATGTTATTCATACGTTCCACTCCGCACGTCGAAGAAAGGTTCTTTGCCTACTTGTAAGGCTAGGTGGTATTTGTCCACTTTGCAAGTGTCTCCAGGTGCCGTCCCTGTTGACGGCGATGCTACCAGCTCCGGGCGCTAGGTGTGCATGCCACTGTTCTCCCGTCAAATGAGGCGGGTCGATCCGGTCAATTCCGGGCGGCCCCTGCCCCTTAAAGACTGCTTGGCGGGCTTCATTTGGTGTCATACAGACCTTTCACCAAAGCCACACCTTGCATCACAAGAATATATAATGATCGTAATCTCAGAAAAAGGAGACGGGGCGGCATCGTGCCGCCACTCCGGTCCAGACCCCCAGGGTCGGCGAGTTGGTTGTGTTCCGACGTTCCCCAACTTTCCGCTCCTGTCATCGGTTGTCGCAGCCCCTTGACCTCCATGCCTCAATGACTCATTGGGATCGGATGGCGTGCTTGGTCGCCCCTCAAACAGCCTCCCTCTCGCAAGGGAACACGGATTTGGCTGGCTAGTTGACTTCCTCGCTGATGCCTCCAATCTTAGCATTCATCTCTCGTCTCGACAAAGACAAAGGCCGTTGTGCGAACGAACGAACTAAGGTATCCAGACTCATAGGGATAGTTCGTTCGCTCTCAACAGGGCGGGAGTCAAAGCCCTCGTATCGACCGCTCCCGGTCAAGCCTGGCTTGGGCCTGCTAGTAGGACTGGTTACGGAAGTGCCCGTAGACCCGCTCGATCATCGCCACGGAGGTTCCCGCCATCCAGGCAACCAAGAGGACGTCCACGCCCGCCATGAGCATCTCGCTGATCCAGAGGTGGCGAAACGAGTAAAGCGTGATGGTAGAGCGGATGCCTGCCCGGTTCCGAACCGTCTGAAATCGCTCGGCGATATTCACGTTAGAGTAAGCCCCGCCGGATAGTCTCGTGAAGACGTAGGCATTGGGTGAGAGCCCTTCGCATCGTCGTGCCATGATCCCGAACGCCGTTTCGTTGAGGTAGACTTGGCGAGGGCGTGGCTCCTTGAGCGTGTGGGTCCGCTTGTGATGACCGAGGACGATCTGCCGGGTCACCCGCTGGAAGTCTCCGGCTCGGACGGCAATCAACTCGTGTGTACGGGCTCCCGTGGCGTGGTAGAGCCGGATCATGTCGCCCATCTGTCCGAAGGAATCAACATCCGCCGCAGAGAGCAGGGCCTTGACCTCGGCATCGGTCAACAGGGAGGACTCGGTGAGCGTCTTCGGGGGGAGGCGGATCGGCTCGACGCTGGCGAACGGTCGGAATCCGCCTGGGAGCCATCCCTTCCTTGCCCCCTTTCGGTACATCGCCCCGATGCTGATGACATGCTTCTGGATGTAGTCGAGGGCATGACCCTTCGCCTTCAAGTCATCTACGAACGCCTCCAAGTGCCTTCCCTTCATTTCCAGGGCAAGCAGGTCTCCGAAGGAGTCCCGGAACCGTTGCGGATGGCGGCAGCGTTCCTTGTGTGCCTTCATGCCCCGATGGCAGAGGACCCAATTCAGGAACCGCTCCGCCAGATCATTGACACTGAGATCGACGTCTGGCTGGACATCGACGATCACTTTCGGGACCGTCTTGACGGTGACGAGGTGTTCGTAAAGTTTGCACATGGCGGCGGCGTGCGACACCTCGGTCACCTTGCCGAAGTACGTCGTCTTTCCCCCCGCATCGCTCGCCCAGTAGCCACCCTTCTGTCGCAATTTCGCTTGACGACCCATCCTCTGACATCCCCATAATGGGGACGAAACCGGCAGAATAGCCGGCATCAGCGACGGGCGATATGACGTAATTCCTTGAAGGAGAGGTGGCTGAGTGGTCGATAGCGACGGTTTGCTAAACCGTTAAACTGGGAAACCGGTTTCGGGGGTTCGAATCCCCCCCTCTCCGCTATAGAGCTGAATCCACCCCTCTCAAGCCGACAAGCCCTATCGGGTTACAACCAGACCAGCCCGGCACTTCCTGGCCGCCTATCCCGGATCGAGCCGTCTCCCGACTGCTACCGAAATTGCTACAACGGAATACGTAGTAGCCTACCCCGACCTGGCCGCCGTGGTCGAAGCATGGCCCGACCTGCCCGCGGCGATCAAGGCCGGCATCTTGGCGATGGTCAAGGCTTCGAGGGGGAGTTAAGCCGAGTCCCAGCCTGTAGGATCAATGGTCCCGCTCTTAGCGAGACGAGCCAAGTTAGAGGATGCGCTGGCCACGGAATGCCTGACTTTCCTGCGGAGACCTTGGCCGGTGGCGATGACTAGGTCTCAATAGGATATCGCGCTCCCGAGTCACTTCTTTTTCGCCCCATCCCTTACACGTAGCAGCGATTCACGATTCAGAATCAGTGCCATCTTCTGGTATTGTACGTTCGTTTGTTTATCCGTAAATGGCTGTAGACCGTGATCGGTGAAACCAAATTCTCTGTAGAGATGTATAGCTCTCGTGTTTTCGGCTCGGACGACCAATCCGAGTACGGGATGGGTTTCTTGATCCTCCAAAGCCTCGCTTATCAAGTCTTCGAAGATTTTGCGCGAATAGCGGTCTTCCTTGGGCAGCGGAGGCTGCCCTTGGTAGTCCTCGTGGACCTCGAACCAAGTGATCATCGTCACTGGAAGATAAGGGTCTTTCTTTCCTGTCCATCGCCACTCGGACCGCCCAATCGCCCCAAAGCCAACAAGCGAATTGTCTGGCAGCCTATAGAGCCACACTCTATTGGGCTTTTGAGGGTCATGAATCGCAGTCAACGCTCCATCTTCACCCATCGGCCGTTTGAGCCAGTCCGAGACTTCGACCTGATGAGGCAAGCTACCGCAGCGAAAACTCTGGACCTCCTCAAAGTGCTCCTCTCCGAATGGCTCCTTTTCGAGGTCCTGTGACATCTTACCGCCAATAGAAAAGCCCCTTTCCAAGTTGGAAAGGGGCGTCTCAAGATCGTTTTTCCTCAAAATGCATTAGCTCTTGGCCGTTTCTCGTTTCCGCATGGGGACACGGCGTGGAGTCTGTTTGAGGATTCCCGTGGTTGCATTGGGATCTTCAGCAATGCGGCAAAGAGCGTCAAACTCTTGCTCCAAGATCTCCTCCACACGCATCGCCACCGGAACTGGGAGGGCCTCGTTCGTCATGTCGGCCTCCTGTTCATAGAGACAGTGGTTGTGTTCGACCGGTCCCACCTCTGCAGAGTTCGGCGACCGGTTGGCAGCGTCCATAAAGAAGTCCTGCGTGTGGATGGCGAACTCCCGGCGGTCGAGTAATTCAGACTGCCGAGTCAGAACGCACGAGACATGCAGCGATGCCTTGGGCTACCGCATTGTATCGGACGGACCAAGCGGATTCCACTATTAGATTCAGAGATTCAACGCAGACCGCTCAGTTCAAGTCGAGCGTGACTTTGCCAGATCGGTACTCGTCCGTCAAGGAGTTCCACTTCGGGCAAGCGTGGATGAAGTAAGTGCTCGGCCATGACCACCGCGCCTCTTGCCCAAAT
This sequence comes from Isosphaeraceae bacterium, assembly GCA_049516015.1. Taxonomy (GTDB): domain Bacteria; phylum Planctomycetota; class Planctomycetia; order Isosphaerales; family Isosphaeraceae; genus Aquisphaera. Next base: position 4,409 of record JBEKTN010000141.1, read on the forward strand.
CAAGTGCCTGGCCATTTCTACCCGCTGAGGTATATAAGCATCCCGCTCGCCGCTCCATCGCCCGGTGGCTGATTGATGGAGTAGATCAGGCAAGCACCGTGTTAGCCCAGGGAAACGGCGATTAACGGCCCCGGACACCTTCGGAAGCCGCCCCATGCGCCTGACCGCTAAAACCCACGAGCTCGTCGGGCTCGATGACCCGATAGCCGCCCACGTCGGCGATCAGGCAGCCGGTGTCCTTCTGCACCCGAAGCGCGAATTCCTCGGCGAGCCGGTTGGTGCGTCCACCTTTCCACAGGCATCGCACGGCCCCGTTCTCGAACTGAACCTTGCACCCGCCGAGAGTCATGGTTCCGTCCGCGTCCCGTTCGCCCAGGTCGCGGAGGTGCCGGTGGACGACATCCATATCCAATGCCTTGGTGGGGACCGTCTGGCGGCGCTCCACAGCCGTGGGATCCAGATGGCCGATGGTCAGGCGGTGCAACATCGTCAGAGGCTCCTATCCCGTTGCGCCCGGAGCAGTCGCCGGGCTTCTTCCTTGATGGAAAGGCCGGTTTCGGGTGCGTGTTCCAAAGCCGCCTCGTGACTTCCCCGGATACCTTCCTCGAACTCGTGGGCGATGATGGCATCCTGCTTCACTGACGCTCTGCCCGCGTCATGTAACGATGATACGTCCGCGGGCATGGCTTCGGCAAGCAAGCCCGGCTTGAAAAGCCCCGCGTCCAGATTGATGCGCCCCGTCGGTGGATGCACGCCGCCTCCGTCCAACTGTTTGGGGTGAAACACAGCCAGCCGATAGTCGTTGTCCACGTCCAGCATGCCGATCCGTTCCTCAGGGACGCCGACCTCGCGCATGCGTTTCTTGGCAATCTCCTCCAACGGTTCCCAGTAGCGTGTGCAGAAATCGACGAGATGCTCGTCGATATCCTCGGGGATCGGCTTCAGGCCACGCGCCGAGGGCGAAAGGCCGATCATGGCCTGGCGTGGGTCTACTGGTTTCTCGCGGGCAAGTTTCCCGGACAGGCCTTTGGCCGCCGAGACGATTCGGCTGAAGAGGCGTCCGATAGGGTGGAGCGGTTCCATCGCGGAAGTGTTCCATACGTGGAGACTTCGTGCAAGGACTTCTATTCCGAGCGCTCTTCATGGCGCGCGATCAAGACAGCGGTCATCTGCTGATTATGGCGACTTGAATGGTCTTAGGCGAGCGGCAGGTCAAAGCTTACCCGAGAACCCAAACAGATCGACGCACAGTTGGGAAAGCAACCGGGCGCCGAATTATCGGCGCTTTTCGTAAGACGCTGTTTGGTAGCACCTTCCGGTTTGTGTAGACCTGTTTGGATTTCCCGCATGACGAAGCCCGCAGAGGACCGTGTCGCAGGTGAATTCAATCCTGCCGGTCGCCTTAGTTCGACTTTTGCCGTTTTTTGGAGCAGCAGATTCTGCGGATGGTGAAAGGTGACAGCTACCAGGATGGTGAAAGGTGACAGCCACCAAATCTGGAGCGGTCTTCCACGAGGCCGAATCGTCCATTCCAGCCCCAATCGACAGGATGGTGAAAGGTGACAGCCACCAAATCTGGAGCGGTCTTCCACGAGGCCGAATCGTCCATTCCAGCCCCAATCGCTCGGCCGTGTCCATGACCCAGTTGGGATCGCCGAAGGGCCGACCGCGATTGACGCAGCAACGCAACGCCTCCACTTCGGCTTCCGTTTGCGGCTGGTTGACAAGTTGCAGCCAATCGGTGGGGCGAGGCAAAGGCCACGCCGAGAGGATGGGGAACGCCGTGTCTTCGCGCTGCACACACACGCCGCAAACTCGACCAGCGCCACGATTCCGCTCGCTCCACGAGGTTTGCGCGCAGGGCGTTCTGCTCCACATAGCGAACGACCTGGTAGAAGTAGTCTTCTGTTTCCACCGGGAAACACTTGTAACGCCCTTGATAGAGATGGCCGTACCCGATCTCGTGACGATGCTCCTTCCATCGTTTCACATGTGTGTTGGTCACGTGCTGCATCAACGCGGGAAGATCGCCATCCCGCTCGGGCCAAACGACGAAATGCCACTGGTTGGGCATCAAACAGTAAGCCCACAACCGCATCCGGCGAGTTCGCAGCGTTTCCTCAACGACCCGCTCGAACGCCAAAAAGTCATCGTCCTTGGTGAAAAGCACTCTCCGGCCCGCGCCTCGGTTGAGCACGTGGAAAACCATCCCCCCCGGAGAATATCGCCTTGGACGTGACCTTCACGGCTTTTTACCGGAATATCCCAGCCTTGTCAATTTTGGTGGCTGTCACATTTGATCTCCCCGCCTTGGACGTGACATTCACGGCTTTTTACCGGAATATCCCAGCCTTGTCAATTTTGGTGGCTGTCACATTTGATCTCCCACACTTTATGGGGTAACGGGAGGAAAGCTGCGACCAGACGCAATAGGACTACGGCAAGCGACGGCGCAGCCTCAAGGAGGGGGCCTCGCACGACGTGCCGATCTGACGTCGGCCAAGATTGGGTAAAACCCAACTATACCTTTCCGGGGCGTTATGCAAAAACCCCCAGCATGGGCTGCTCGGTGGGCTCTCGACGCCGCAGCCGGTAGAACCGCACCAGACCTCCATCGAGGTCCACCTCCGCCCGGACCAGCCGATGCCGCCACTGGCTGTCCACCTCGAACCGGCGGTTCAGCAACTCCACCATCCCCGAGGCGTCGATCCGCCGGATGTAAATGATCATTCCCCGGGGCCGGGCTTGGAGGTCCAGTTTCCACCCCTCGGGAAAGGCCCGCCGTCGCGGGGCCGCCTCGATGCGATCGGCCCGGTGGCGACGATGGGCAGCCACGAAGCGGGACGAGTGGCCCTCCAGGTCCGACAGGTCGGCGTGCTCGAACCGGGCCCAGACCGTTGCCTGCCAGGTCCCGTTGTAGCCCTCGATGATCGCCTGAAACCCCGGTTCGCGGGGCGGGACGAAGACCGGGACGACCCCCAGGCTCAAGCACAGCCGCGTGACCCGGCCGAGCGTGTCGCGATGGGCATGCGGCCCCTGGAAGATCGTGTCGTTGTCGAACTGACAGTCGCCCGGCAACCCGACAGCCTTCCAGTGCTCGATCGGGCACTCGACCACGAATCGGGCGGTGATGCTCGACCCCCGTGGCCAGGAAACGGCCAGGCCGCCGTGCAGCGAGATGCCGTTGAGGACTTCGACCTGAGGGCCGCCCTTGATGACCAGCCCCTCGACCACGTCGACGCAGTCCAGTTCCTGCCGCCGGGCCGCGACCTCAGGCAGATACCAACCGGTCGGCGGGGGGCGGCGACGCACGCGGGCCTGTCCATCCAGGACACCGCAGCAGCGGAGGATCCGTCCGATGGTTCGCACCGTGGGGAGTCCCTCGACCTTGCGGGCCGAGAGGACCTGATGGATCGCCTCGGCCCCATGGAATCCCAGGTCACTGGACTGCTCCAGTTCGCGACGCACGGCCAGGATCTGCTCCTCGATGGCGGTCTCAGTGCGGTGCGGGTGACGCGGCCCGCGCGAACGATCGTACCAATCGACGCAATCCAGCCGCTGGCCTTTGGCCCGCTGGACCCAGTGATGGATGGTGTCCGGGCTCCCACGTCGGGTTGTTTCGGGGCTTGCACGGCGTTCACTTGCGTTGCGGCCTGCCTGCTCGCCGAACCGCCGAGGCGGCCCGTGGTCTCGAAGGCTTCGACGGCTTCGTCACCTCCTCCGCCGCTCCGATAGCTGCCGGCTGGAGCGACCAGTTGCCGGGCGGGAATCGCACCCGCTGAAGATCCGAGCCTTTTCACGGCGCACTGCTACTCAACCCCCGGGAAGAAGATCGCGCTCGGCTACCCAGGGTGTGGTATCCTTTCTGTCAGCTCGAAGAGTCGTTCTTTGGAGTTCGTCCACGGGGAGAAAACATGGCCGACAAGCTGACTGAGCACGAGGCGGGAGGGACGGTCGCGCGGGAGCAGCTCGTCGCGCTGCTGAACGAAGACCTGTCGCGGGAGTATCAGGCGATCATTGCCTATGTCGTGTATTCGCAGGTGCTCAAGGGTGCCGCGTACATGAACATCGCCGCGGAGCTGGCGGTGCATGCGACCGAGGAGCTGAGCCACGCGTTGACGATTGCCAAGCTGATCGATTACCTCGGCGGGATGCCGACGGTGACGCCGCAGCCGGTCAAGACGTCGGAGCAGGCCGAGGAGATGCTCCGCTTCGACCTGGAGAACGAGAACGAAACGATCCGCAACTACCGCGAGCGGGTCCGCCAATGCGAGGCGCTCGGCGAGTATGCCATGGCCGAGCACATTCGGGACATCCTTGTGACCGAGCAGGAGCACCAGATCGACCTGGCGACCGCCCTCGGCATCGACGTACCTGACGCGACCGCGGCGCGCCAGGGGGCGTCAGCAACGAGAACGAAGGGCTCTTCGAGCTTGGTCTAAACCCAATACCGTCGAAATAGGCGCAAGTCACAGCCTCCTGTTACCTTGGGGTTTCTGACAACCGAGGCAACCAGGAGGCCATGACTCGCATGCCACGAGGACAAATAGCCGCGCGTCTGTGTCCCCGGCGTCAGGTCGAGCCGACTGTGGTGTGCCTGGAGGAACAACTGGATCAGCAAGGCGCCGAGCGAGCGCAACACCCCAAGAGGGTCTTCCCGAAGTCGAGGAAGGACATGGGGCCTGGATCGCGCAAGCAGTAGACGATGATCTCGTCGAGCCGCTGCTGGATCTGCTGTTGCAACTCTTCGCGAGTCGGTGGACACGTCGAGAGGGCTGGGCTAACTTGGTGAGCGCTCATGGGGGCGGACTCCTGATCGTTCCCGTTTGGGACGGTGAATCAGCGGTCAGGATACGTCCCCTGAGCCTCGCGCTTCTCCCTGTCGTCGAGAATAATCGCCCCTTGAGCCCGCCTCCGGACGAGGCCGACACTCCTGGCGCGTGCCTTTCTTACGACAACTCAAGGACTTACGATCACGAGAAGATTGCAGTCAAACGGGTTGCACCCGTTTCAAATCGGAGGGTTCCTCTCGTGGTCGGGCGAGGTGTCATCGATCGAGTGAGAGCCGAGTCCCTTTTGCTGAATCTTCTGGTAACGGTCGTGAATCTCTCGGACCTCCTCCTCGCTCTTGTCCTCGACGTTGATCATTTGGGAGCTGGCCCGATGGGCCGACGCCAGCAGCTCGTTGAGCTTCACCTGAATCGAAAGGGTAGCCTTGGTCTGCGACCGCTGGAGGAGAAAGAGTAACAGGAACGAGGTGGCGAAGATGATCTTGTCCACCAGGCCCCAGGCTTTGGACGGACCCAAGATGGGGATCGCGACCAGCCACATGGCGAGGACGCCGAGGGCCGTGAGGGTGCCCCAGTGGCTGCTGACAAAATCGGTTGCTCTCTGTGAAAGGAATTCAAGCCATTTCATAATGAATGTGTACCCGGCCCCGTGTAGTGGACTATCGGGGCCCCCGATCCAGAGCACTGGGACCCAGGCGATGCTGGCCGACTCGGGCCGCCCTCTGAAAGTCATGGCCTTCTCTCGGCAGGCCGGTCCGCTGAGCTTCTGCGTTGGACGGACATGAGAGGTCGACGATCACCGCCGATAAAAAAGGAGGCAAACAATGAGCACGATCACGACGAAAGACGGTACGCAAATCTACTACAAGGACTGGGGCACAGGACAGCCGGTGGTATTCAGCCACGGCTGGCCCCTCAGTGCGGATAGCTGGGAGGCTCAGATGGTGTTCCTGGCCTCCAACGGCTATCGCTGCATTGCCCATGACCGTCGCGGCCATGGCCGGTCGAGCCAGCCCTGGAGTGGCAACGAGATGGACACCTATGCCGACGACCTCTCGGAGATCATCGAAACGCTCGGCCTGAAGGCCGCCGTCCTAATCGGCTTCTCCGCGGGCGGCGGCGAAGTTGCCCGCTATATCGGCCGCTACGGCACGAAACGGGTGGCCAAGACCGCGCTGATTTCCGCCGTCCCGCCGCTGATGCTGAAAACGGCAACCAATCCTGGCGGCTTGCCGATTGAGGTGTTCGACGGGATCCGCCTCGGCTCCATCGCCGACCGCTCGCAGCTCTACAAGGATCTTGCCAGCGGCCCGTTCTTCGGGGCCAACAGGCCCGGCGCCAAGGTCTCGCAGGGCATGATCGACTCGTTTTGGCTCCAGGGGATGCAGGCTGGTCACAAGAACACATTCGACTGCATCAAGGCGTTCTCCGAGACGGATTTCACCGAAGACCTCAAGAAGTTCGACGTGCCGACGCTGATCATTCACGGCGACGACGACCAGATCGTGCCGATCGGCGCTGCGGCTCTCCGCTCATCGAAGCTGGTCAAGAACGCGACCCTGAAGGTCTACCCGGGTGGCCCGCACGGTCTCGCCGACACGCACAAAGACGAGCTCAATGCCGACCTGCTGGCATTCCTGAAGACCTGAGGTCGCTTTGCCGGCGCCGCCTTGCTGGTGGCGCCGGTACTGGGGACAGTACCGGTCGGTCGTCCAACCATGATGGATTGGAGTCCGCGAAGCCGGACCTCCAATCCGTGTTCAAGAAGCCCGGCTGATCGTCCCCTCGTTCCCGGCCTCCCGCCACGCCGCGTCGATCGCCTCCTTCCCGGCGTCTGGGTGGTCCACGAGGTATTCCTTCAAGAACATCGACTTCCCCTCATTCTTCCCTTTCACCGTCGCCATGCGTGTCGCTCCACTACGGAAGTCTCGTCGCCACGCCCACAGTGTAACCTAGGGGAAGCGCGATTGTGCCCTCTCCGATCACGACTGGGACGAGGCTGTCCGCACCGCCCGAACCGGATACAATCGTCACCGGCCCGTTGTCATTGTCGGCTCCAGCCGCGGCTGGGGTGGGTCACTTTTAGGCGCTCATTTATACCGTGGCAATGGTCGATCTGCGCGGAGGAGACCGCCGCTCTTTACTCAGTCCTCGTTCCGCGTGGCCGCTTGGTCCGCCGGGCACGATCTGGAGTCTTTTCTCATGCACGTCTTGATTTCTCAGTCAGTGAACCGAATGGCATCCCTGGCGTTCTGGCTTGCGATCAGCGATCTCTCCACGCGCAGCTCCGCCCTGGCGGTTTTCACGGTCCTGAGCCTGATCGGCCTGGCTGTGCTGGGTGTGCTTTACTATCGCAAGAGCCATCTCCAGGGCGCCGTGGACGCGCAGTTTCGGGGATTCCGTGAGAAGGCCGTGGCGCTCATGGATGAGATCGACAGCCTGAGGAAGCGGCACAAGACCCTGCCCAGCACCGACCCGGACTTCACGGCGCCGATGACCGGCGCCACGCTGGCGCTCTATAACCAGGTCGAGCACGATCTCGACGACCTCTGGAGTCGCTGGCTGGAGGTAATGGAAACCTGGAACCAGGTTGAGCGGCAAATCCGCGCCGGCTCGGGCCTGACTCTGAAGCCGACCGAGGAGGCCCGGAAGCTGATCGAGCAAGGAGGTATCGACAAGCTTCTGCGGCAGTCGAGTGCGTGCCGGCAGAAGCTCGACCGACTTAACCAGGGGCATGAGCAGGCGCGCGAGGCCATGACCGCGGGCCGGGCCGAGCTGAAGGCCCTGCACGACGCACCCGAGTTGTTCGACAGGCACGATCGGGCGGGAGAAATCGCCCGGCAGGTCGCGTGGTCCGAGCGCCTCTTCGAGGAGGCCGAACGGCTGATCACCGCCGACCCGATCGGCACTCAGGAGCTGATCGTTCGCGCGCGCAGGAACCTCGAGGCCGCCATCGCCCGGCCTCGAGAACAACCGCGCTCCCCCAGGGAGGTACGCCCGACCTACCCGTTGATCGACGACCTGTCCGCGAGCTTCAACCAGCTCCGACAGGCCGCGACCGAGCTTTTCCGCACCAGCCTCGTCGGCACGTTCGTCCGGGGCTGGATGGTGTTCTGGGTACTGGGCCTCATGCTTGTCTTCTTCACGCCGTTCCTGCCATTGGCCATCGTTTTGCTCGGCTTCCTGGTCATCCTGGCGGGATTCTGGACCCTCTGGCGAATCGTCGCCTCCTGGTTCTGGTTCGGCATGTGGCAAATGTGGCGCTGAGACGCGGAGGATGCGTCGCCAAGACGCAGCATGGGGAGACGCACAACAAACAGGGCCGCCGGAGGCTTTCTCACGAAAGATGATCTCGCAGCCCGCGGACTGGAGTGCCTGCACCTGTCCCTTCTGGCTCGCGCGGTCTCAGGTCATGCCACCTCTACAAATTCAGCTTAGAAAGCGCGTTATCCCGAAACATCTCTGCCTCTCGGATGTACCTTCGAAGTACATTTACACTCGCATGGCCAGTCTGCTTCTGGATCGACCTTTCGGAAGCCCCAGCAATCGCCGCGGAGGTGGCAAAGCCAGCCCGAAGCGAGTGGCCTGAGAAGAGCGGAACTCGTTTTCCAATCGACGCACAGTACTTTTTCACGATCTCGGCTACCACGCGGTCGGATAATCGCGTCGGCCGCGGCCTGCCGAACTTTGTGACGGCCCGAAAAAGGGGCCCGGACGTGATCTTAGCTGCGGCAATCCATTCGCAGAGGGCGCGAACAGAGCAGGTCAGGGACTTCCGATAGCAACGGAGAAAAAACCAACGATCTTCCCAGGCAAGCCTTCTCGTGAACAACGGTTATCGATAAGCCGCAAGACTTTCCGTAGCAGCCGCCCGGTTCTGCGGGTTCTGAGTTCTCGATAACCACTCTCGAATAGGTCTTCTCGAATCAACTGGCCGGAGACGGGTTTCGAGAAGCACCGACGCAGACAATCCAGGGCTCTGGACCAAGTTCGTTGGTTTTTTCTCCGTTGTTATCGGAACCCCGTGACGTCGCGTGGGCCTTGATCCTTGAGCGTGTGGCCCGCCCCTAGAGCCAAGGAGCGGGCCTGGCGCCGGTTCTCCGGGTCGCTGAGCGCGGCTTGCATCGCTTCGGCCAGCTGGAGCGCGACCAGGTGGTTGGTCAGTTCGCCGATGGAACGCTCCCACGCCTTGAGGTCCTCGGCACAGCGGATGAGGCGCGTGTCGCGGCGTTTGGCCTCGATCTGCTGTTGGACGTCTCGGATTTCGGCCCGGATCTGGGCGAGTCGATCGCGCGGTTGCTGAGGAGCATTCTGTGACGTTGGTCTTCGGTCGGGTATGCGCTTCGCCATGGTCGTTCCCCTTGCCACAAGAGTGCTGGGAAACGACCATTATCGCCGAGCGTTCGTGAGGTGAGTAATCCCGCCTCAAAGAACCGACTCTTTCGGAATGCTCCTACGGTCATGAAATCCGGATGACGCATCAAGGCCCTCTCTTGTATCCGATTTTCCACCCACAATCGAGACACCTACCGCTAGACAGTAGTTTCCAGGATTTACTGTACTAACGCAAGTCCTTTACAATCAAAGACTTATGTCAGATTAAGCTCGTTACGAATACATGAAATGAAATTATCGTCAGCTAAATAAAAGGCCGAATAATATCAACGCCAATTCGCATGTTGCTTACTATAAATTGATGTAAGGATTTGTGCATTTGGACTTTGCGCCCCAACCTGAGCCACCAATCACTGAGAGTTAGACATGTACTCTCGCCAAAGTACGTGATCGTTTGTATAGAGTTAGTACAGCAAAACCTGGAAACTACTGCCTAGAAGTACAATCAGGCGGTTTTTTTGTTGACAGCGTGGTGCCCCCGCGGTTGATATTGGGGTTACCTATCGCGAGGGCAGTCGAGCCCTGGAGCGCCTATCCAGAGCAGCGTGGCTGTCGGACTGCCTCGGATAGGGATTTCTTGTCCCTGGGGTTTACAACTCGGGGAGCGACGCGAATTGACGACGTGACTTCACCAGAAATGGGAGATGAACCATGCGGACGTTTACAACTCGGGGAGCGACGCGAATTGAAGACGTGACTCGTCGGGATGCTATGAGGGTGGCGGCGGCCACGGGGATTGCTGTGGTGGGGAGTTCTTTCGCGCTGGCTGCGGGTCAGGAGGAGAAACCAGAGGCTGCAGAAGCAAAGTTCGAGGTCCCGGAACCGGGAACCGAGGGCAGGGCTGGGGCTCCCACCGAAAAGTTTATTTATGTCGGCCCTGAGGGGAGCTTCCTCGTTGGTCACACGTCGAGCCGGGGCACCTACAGGTTCGGCCCGCATCATTACAACAATAGTCTCAATTTTGCCTTTCAGGATAACAACTACTGGGTCTACCAGGTGAATGGTGGGACCAGGCAGTTTGCGTTGGCGAAACGACCGGCAGGCCTCCTGAACGCGATTTGGACGCGGCCCGCACCGGGACCGGCTCAGCGCTGGTGGTGGTTCGGGTGGGCATCTTTGGGCCCGGCCCTCGGCAATCTCGGGTGAGCAAGTTGCTCATCGACAGACTGATCGCATCGGAATGGGACGGGTGGCATGCCTACGCTAACCCGAACTATTCACTAATTCCTTAGATGATCGGCGCAAGCTCTTTGCCATTGGTCGCTTGTCACCGATCTTACCCAAACAGTGACCCAGCTTGACATCAACCGAACAGAAGGCGCTGCAATTGCTTCCGACACATACGACAAGTGTCGTGAATGATCCGTGCTAAAGCGTGGGCATGTTGCGTCTCACGCGTGAACCGTAGGGGAGGGATGGCCAACGGGGTATCCGCGCCCTACCCCAGAGGAGTCACCCGAGTTCGGGGCCGCCGACGTTCGGCAGGCCTCGATGACCCACAGCTATGATCCCGAGGGAGAATCGAACGATGGCGACAAGCACCAAGCACCCGGCGTCCGAGCCCCATCTCCAGGCCGCCGCCCACCACGCGGCCGCCGCCCACCACCACCTGGAGGCGGCCCACCACCACAACGTGAGCGAGCACGACCAGGCCAAGCAGCACGCCGAGGCCGCGCTCCAGCACAGCGAGCAGGCCCATAAACACACAACCACCGCGCACCAGCACTCGCAGAAGTGAAGGCTCGCGCGTCGAGGGCCCGGGGCGTACGCGCCCCGCGGCCCTCGGGCGGTTGCTCCGCCTGATCGCGACCGGCCGGGTGGACCCCACACCGTTGACGACCCACCGATTCAAGTCCGGCGAGGTGGGGCGGGCGTTTCAGCCGGGATCTACCGCGGTATCAGAGGACTCGATTTCCGAGGAGGTACGTCATGAATTGGGATCAAATCTCAGGCAACTGGAAGCAGTTCACGGGCAAAATGAAAGAGAAGTGGGGCAAGCTGACCGACGACGACCTGACGGCCATCGCTGGGAAGCGCGACCAACTCGCCGGCATCCTCCAGCAAAGGTACGGCTACGCCAAAGACCAGGCGGAAAAAGAACTCGACGAATTCTCGCAGGCGCTGAAGCCGTAAGCTTTCCTCGGCTGCTCGGCCCAGCCGCTCCGGAGCAGGGACGGCTGTGCCGAGCGGGGGTAATGGGAACACCAGGGATGGGTTCGGAACCATTCACGAGGTCCGTCTTCGGCCCTCTTTCCGCCTCCTTTTCCGACTTTTCCGGGCGACGTTATCAGGGAACCGTGTTGATCTCGAGCGGAGCGAGCACGAGCGGGTCCGGTTTTGAGAACGGTGATTACCCATGAAGAGTTCATTCGCTGGTTTACTGGCGATGTCGCTGGTTGCCTTGACCGGCTGCGGTCAGGGTACTCCGGGGGAACCGGGAGTTACCAACCCGCCCCACAAGCCACCCGTCTACGGAGAGGCCGACAACACGTTCAATCTGATCGTGCCTCATATGTCAACCACCCTCCACCAGGGAGAGACGAAAGAAATCTCGATCGGCATCGAGCGGGGCAAGAACTTCGACGGGGACGTCACGCTCAAGTTCGCCGACGGGCCCGAGGGAGTGACCCTCGATTCCGCCAGCCCCATCATCAAGCACGGGGACACGGAAGCGAAAGTCACGCTCAAGGCTACGGACGACGCCTCGCTGGGTGTCTTCACGATCAAGGTGACGGGGCACCCGACGAAGGGTGCCAACGCCACGAACGAGTTCAAAATCACCGTGACCAAGAAGTAGCTGGAAGGGGAGGAACAGGGACGCGCCGACTTCCCTAACGGCATGATCAGTGCATTCCCTTTCTACCTCTTTCTCGTCGCGATGCGGCGGGCGTGGCCCCCGCTCGTGGTGTGCTCCGTTCCTGTTCGAGAAAGGGAAAGCCATCCCATGCTCTACTGGGCCATCGTCTTCGCGGTTCTCGCCCTGGCCGCCGGCATCCTCGGCTTCGTGGGGCTCAGTGGCACTCTCGCCTTGATCGCCAAGATCCTGCTGTTCGTCTTCCTGGTCCTGTTCGTGCTCTCGCTGATCTTCGGCAGGAGGCGGGGGTCGGCACTCTGATCCTCGGCGGATGGGCACGGCCCATCCACCCAACGTCATCTTTGAGGAGGTTTTCGGATGAGCAAGGACGGAAAGAATCGGGTCGCGCTCCTCGCCGCACTGCTGCTCGGGGCGGTCGTAACCTGCGCCGGGTGTGAGCCCAAGGGGCCTGCCCAGAGCGCGGGCGAGAACATCGACAAGGGCGTCCAGAATGCCAAGGACGCGATCAATCCTCCGGGCCCTTCGGAGAAGGCGGGACGGAGCCTCGACAAGGCCCTCAAGCCCTGAGGCCGAGAGACCCGGGGGGCCGGCTTGAAAATAAAGCGGATTATTTCCCCCTTAACCGGTCTGCAAAATTGCTTGCGTGCAATGACGCCCTGCACCGCAACGCGCCGTTCGCCCCTAGCCAAACCGGACCAGCAAGAGTTCCGGGGACACCATACCTAACTCCAAGAAGGCGAATAAGGTGTCAGGACGAATGGCACTCGGATTAGGAGTAACGTATTATGGCTTAACGAGTTACGAGTTACTCTTCTTCAACACAGATCACCAGATATACATATATAAAATCTAGAATATGACTCAGAAACACGGGGTTTAAGGTCCAGTGAAATAGAGATCATGTTATTAATTATTAGTCGATGTGCCGGTGTTTTCCTCCGTAACACCTTAAAGACCAGTGTGTTAAGCTTAACCGAGTGCCATTCGTGTCAGGAACCGATGTCGGACACATTGATGCAAGAAAGCCCTTTTTCGGTTCCTGACACCTTTTTATCCTCCAGCCTCACGTTGACCTCGGCGCCGCCCCGACCACCAAGGGCGGAGGTCCCGACACGAGCGCCGAGTCCCGCGTAGTGGTTGGGCGAGACCGCACTGTGCCGTGACCCGCGTGCCGCCTGGTTGCACCATGTTCTCAGCCTGGCCGACTTCCGCGCGGGCCGGTACGAGGCGGGCGGCCGAGCACCTGGGGGAGTCGCAGAAGCCCGGCTCCGTCTGGGCGGCCGCCGCTGAACGATCCGGTGCTGGCGATGGCGCACTACCGGCTCAGCCGCGGAGACGAGACCCGCGGTGGCTGGAGAAGGTGCGCGGTCGGCGCGGTGACGCGGCATGCCCGCTCGATGATGTGTTCCTGGGGACCGAACCAAGCCCCCGCTCTCGAATGTCTCTTTCTCGGACTCGAAGCGCGCCTTCGAGACGTGGCCTTTCTTGAAACCCAGGCATGCACATCAACCGCCCCGAACGCCGGACGCGTTCTTCTTCCAGTCTGTTATGGTCTTGACCAATTTCGTCGAAACATCGGCGAATGCGCCCCCGGGAGCCATCGCGGTCGCCGCCTCCGACTTGCGCCCTGCGAGGGCCGATTCCAATACGTCGGCCGCGGCGACGTGGAATTTCGCGTGGAGCGCCTTCACATCCCTCCACTCTTTCATCATCCGATCGGCAAGTGGCAGCGAGTTCAGCCATTTGCCGAACTCGCATAGGTCATCGGGCCGTACCTTCTCGGCTGTCCATTCGCTTTGTCCGGTCCTGATGGCTTCCCGCAGCCTGAACTTCCACTTGGCGTGAGCGGCGATTGCATGGTCAAGGCTCGCTGGATCGCGAATGCCTGGGCGATACCGACTTGCGGCAGCGGGTCGAGGCGCTCCTGAAGGCCCACGACCGATCCGATGAAGATCGAAGTTTTTTTCTCCGCTGCTATTGGAACCCCTGAACCGGTCCGGGGGATTCCGGTACTGACCTGCCTCGGCATCACGAGTCCCTGACGATCGGAAGCCAGGCACGGATTCATCCGATCGTTGGAATTCGAAACAGGGTTCGAGGATTTCCCGAAAGCAAAGATGCGCAATCTGGGATATATTTTTCCTCGCAGCCTATGGGTGGGGATCTCGCAGGAGCGGAATTCATGTCAAACGAGGCGGTAATTAAGGTGAGTAACGACCCCTTGAAGTCGGTCGCCGACGCCTTGGACGCTGCGGTCCAGGCGGCAAAGGGGGGAGTGGAGGACCTGAGGCTGACCGCGTCGGGTGCATTACCCGCTCTTGGCAGTTTCCTCTCCGGGGTCACTTTCAAGACTTGCTACGCCGTCTCCTACGGAATGGTCTTTCCCACGGTCCTTCGGTCCTTAGATCCGGGGACACCATACCTGTGCGCCGTGAACCGTGTGAGGTGTTGGTCTTCAGTGGGTGCGAGTCCCACCCGGCAACTGGGTCGCTCCAGCCGGTAGCTATCGGAGCGGCGGTGGAGGTAAC
>JBEKTN010000142.1:0-18852 GCA_049516015.1 Isosphaeraceae bacterium
GAAAGACGGGAAAAGCAGCCTATTTTCGAAGATCCTCGCGTCTCCTAATGAATTCGCGATGCTGATTGCTTGTTGCAGTTGACCTTGGAGTTACGTCAAGCATAGCGCTGTAGTACTAGGAGCCTGTCCGAGTATTCGCCTGTGCTCCCGCATTGCCCCTGGGTTTCGCTGGGCCTTGGCCTTTTCGGCGACGGCCCCCGCGCTCGGCGCGCACTATCCCCCCCTCAACTCGTCGCGGCGCTGCAGGAGCGGCGCCAAATCTTCAGAAGATTGTGGGTCAAGCCTATCGACTCACTACGCAGTCTGCTTGAGCGTCTGGGTTCGTCTGAACTCACGCTGCCCGAGGCCAAGTTCTTGCGATCGCAGATCGCTCAGGTCCTGGGCGAGATTGGCCCGGATCGAGATCGATCACACGTGTACCGTTAGCCCGTTATCGCCCGCGCTTCCTCATCGACGTCTTGATGAGCAGAGGCGAGGGTGATGAGATCCCTTCTCGATTCATGGATGGCAGCTCGCGCCGCCCTTCTTCTGGATGTACTTCTGGTGAAACTCCTCGGCGCGCCAGAACGTCGAGGCGGGCGTGATTTCGGTGACAACAGGGCGACGGAACCGGCCGCTGGCGTGGAGCCGCTCTTTCAATCGGGCCGCTGCCGCTTGCTGGGCTTCGTCGTGATAGAAGACGGCCGAGCGGTATTGAGTTCCGACGTCGGGCCCCTGGCGGTTCAATGTGGTCGGATTGTGAAGCTCCCAGAAGATCTCCAGTAGCCGCTCATAGGCGACCTGGGACGGATCAAACTGAACCTGAACGACCTCGGCATGACCGGTCCGGTCCGTGCAGACCTCCAGATAGCATGGGTTCTCCAGGTGGCCGCCCATGTAGCCGACCGCCGTCTCGGTCACTCCCGGCGTCCTGCGAAATGCTTCCTCAACTCCCCAGAAGCAGCCTGCCCCAAACGTCGCCGTGGCCATGTCTGGCTCCCGTCCCGATCGGTCATCAAAGAACGTCGTTGTCTGCCGCGGTCTCAGCTAGCAAGTTGTAGGGGGAATTCACGGGAAGGGCAAGTCCCCGTGACATCAACCCGGCAGCCGGATCGATCGCCCGACAAACCGTCCCCACGCCTTTCCGGCATTGTTTACAATATCACGAACCGTGTTCAAGGCGGGTCGTTCGATGGTTGTGGCCGGGAAAGGCGATCTTCATCCCGGCTGCCGGCCGCCCTGAGGGAATGTCCCCGCATCCGGTGGCTTCGAGGGCTTATGATGAGTGCCGACACGACAAGTACAGAAACTGCCGCGGACCAGGGTTCCGGCCGACCGGCCGCGGTCCACCTGTTCAGCCCGCTGACGATCCGGGGCGTGACCTTTCGCCACCGGGTCGCGATGTCGCCGATGTGTCAGTATTCGTCTCAGGAGGGACGGGCCAACGACTGGCACCTGGTTCACCTGGGAAGCCGGGCCGCCGGCGGGGTCGCCCTGGCGATGGTCGAGGCGACGGCCGTGACCCGCGAAGGGCGGATCACCCCCGGCGACATGGGAATCTGGGACGATCACCACATCGAGCCCCTGGCGCGGATCGCGCAGTTCGTCCAGTCGCAGGGGGCGGTCCCGGGAATTCAGCTTGCCCACGCCGGTCGTAAGGCCAGTTGCGATCTGCCGTGGAAGGGAGGCAAGAGCCTGAAGACTCCGGCGGAGGGCGGCTGGACCGTCGTCGGGCCCAGTCCGATCCCGTTTGCCGAGGGTGACCCCGTGCCCGTCGCGCTCGATGAAGCCGGAATCGACGGCGTCGTCGCGGGCTTCGAGGCGGCGACCCGCCGGGCCTTGACCGCGGGGTTCCAGCTCATCGAGATCCACGCGGCGCACGGTTATCTCCTGCACGAGTTTCTCTCGCCGCTCGCCAATCAGCGGACCGACCGCTACGGCGGCTCGCTCGAGAATCGGCTCCGCCTGCTGCTCCGCGTCGCCCATCGTTTGCGTTCCATGCTGCCAGACACGATGCCGCTCTTCGTGCGCATCTCGGCGACCGACTGGGTGGACGGAGGCTGGGACATCGACCAGTCGGTCGTGCTGGCGGGCTTCCTCCGCGACATCGGGGTTGATCTGATCGACGTTTCCTCGGGAGCGATCGTGCCCTCTGCGAAGATCCCGGTCGGGCCAGGGTTCCAGGTTCCTTTCGCCCGGCGAATCCGCGCTGAGGCTGGGATCAAGACCGGGGCGGTCGGCATGATCGCCGAACCCGGCCAGGCCCAGTCCATCATCAAGGGCGGCGAGGCAGACCTGGTGCTCCTGGGCCGCGAGCTGCTGCGCGAGCCTTACTGGGTCATCAAGGCACAGCAGCAGCTCGGCGAACCGCCCCTCTGGCCGACTCCGTACGGATACGCGGTCAAGCGGCGGTGAGGCTCGCCGAGGCACGGCGAGGCGCCCGCCGGTCCAGCGGTCCGGCGGAAACCAAGACAACGAGGAGAATCCTCATGGCCATGAACATTCGCGTGGACGGAAGCGTGGCAATCCTCAGCAACTTTGCACGGCTGATGAACGACCCGAGATACGTCGACGCCGCCCGCGACGTCCGCGAGATGCTCGATCAAGGAATTCGCAATTACGTCATCGAGCTGGCTGGAGTCAAGGAAACCGGGTGCAGCTTTCTCGGCGTACTCATGACCATCACTCGAAGGATCCGAAGCGTCGGCGGCGAGGCCGTGCTGGCCCACCCCAGCCGCGATGTCGAGAAATACCTCGCCATGATGCAGATGGACGACTACTGGGACGTCTTTGCCACGGTCGACGAGGCGAAGGGTTTCTTCCAGCGCAACGAGGCACCTCATGAAGCTCGATAATTGCGCGCAGGAATTGCGCGCAGGAGTTGCGGCTCTTCGGGACGGAAAGCCTGATCCAGACAGTCCGGATCATCGAATCACCGTCACTGCGAAGGGGGGCGGGTTCGCCGGTAAACGAGGAAGGTTTTCCCGTCAAACAGGAACTCGCAACCGTCGAGCGCCGCGGCCAGTTCGGGCCAGAACGTGAAGCCTTCCCAGTCGCGACCGACCAGGGAAACGATCAATTCGGCGGAGGAGAGCTGACTGACCTTGCGATGGATTTCGACCGGCAGTGTCAGCCCCGGGCAGAGATAGGCGGCAACCGGGGGCGCGAATCTCGGGATGAGGATGACCGAGCCTTCCACCCTGGCCAGCAACACCGGCGGCGTGTCGCGAGTTAGCTCAAGAACCTTGCGCCACTCGACCTGCTCCCCTGGCGACGCCCAGAGGCCAAGCGTCTCCCGAGAGGCGGCCGAGGTTAGCCACTCGCGGTACGTCGTCAAGAGCTTGGAGCGGTCATTGATCAACAACAGCACGGCCAGACACCAGGCGACGATCACGCGCTTGCCGGTTCCCTTCGCCCGTGCGGCGAGGCCGAGGACCAGGATCGCGAAGTAATAGGTCCATGACATCCGCTGGCCGAAAAAGCAGGTGACGAACACAACATGAAGCGCGGCGCAGCAGGCGACCATTTCGTCGTTCCGGATTTCATCCCCGATCGATCGTCCTCGCGCCAGTCGCACCATGGCCACCAGCCCACCCCAGGCCAGCCAGAGCGACCCGAGCACCCAGAAGCCGACTTCGTAGCGGAAGCAGCCCCAGAATCCCGTTTCCGGCAAGGCCCAGAACTCGCGGCCGGTTCCCCGAAAGAATCCGTACCCTCCGATCCGATAGATTGCGGCTCCCTTTGTCGGCAGCAGTGAAGCGACCAGCGGTCCAAGCCCATAGACGGCCGTCAGCACCAGGGCCAGCACGCCGACGACGGCCGTCGCAGGCCCGAGTGACCGGACCCAGTACGGCCGTCCGCCCCCCCTTGAGGCAGCCACGATCGAGACCAGAAGGCAAAAGCCATAGACATAAGCCATCGACGGTTTGACGAAGAGGGCCGCCGTCGCCAGGGCCAGCGCTGTGCCGTGCCGCCCCCTGGCTTGCTCCGCCAGTCCGTGCACCAGCAGAGCCGGTTCGAGGACATGAACGATGGTGCTGTACGAGGAGAAAAGTACGTCAGGAATTGCCAGAACGATCAGCGCCGCCCCCGCCGGACCGACTTGCCTCGCGCTGGCGAACCGGGCCATGCCCCATGCCGTCACGCACGTCACGAGCAGCACCTCGACCCGAAATGCCGAGGGCGTCAGCCCCGCGATCGCATACCAGGCCTTGTTGATCAAGAGGGGCAAGAGACCGTAGGCGATCGCGAAGTCGACCGTCGGGCGATACCCTCGCGCCAACAGGTTCTGCATCGTCAGATCGACGCCCGAATCGTACCCGAGATAGCGAACCAATCGCTCGGCCGGCGATTGAATCACTCCCAGCGCAATCACCAGGGCCATCAATAACCAGGGGAACGATTGGTTCCACAGACTCGCAGCGACGCGGGAGGAGCCTCGCTCGCCGATCATTGCGTGAAACGTGTCTTTGATGCCCATGCGTTCAAAGCTCAGGGAACAAGGCGATGATCGCCGGAGCATGGCCGCACAAGAGCGAAGCCTCGCGACCCTTGAAGTTGCGGGGGGTCCCGAGCCAAGACAGCGGTGGAGGTGTCTATGGTCAAGTTCCCTTTTGCTTGAAATCCGAGTCCTCAATCGGAGGGCTCTGCGGCGGCCTGAAGCAGGGCGGCCATGCCTTCGAAGAGAGCGCTCAGGGTTGAGGCGGCCTCGGGAGGCGCCTCGATGACGATGTTGCCACTCTGCCCGCGGCGAACCTGAAGCTGGGAGAACAGGTGACGGACCTCGCCCGCGGCCGGCATTGCGGCTTGCTTCCGCTCGGTGAGCACGGTCTCGGCGGCCGGGGGTGCAGTCTCGGGCTGGTCCGGGGCCGTCGCGAGGACGGAGGCCGGCTCGACGGGAGCTTCGGCGGCAGGTTCCACCTGGTCCTGCGCCTCGTCACCGGCCTCGATCAGCTCCTCGAAGGGGTCAGCCACCTCGTCATCCAGTCCGACGTCGGCAAGCTCGGTCTGTTCGATCTCTTCGCTTCCGCCCACGGCTGCGGCCGCGGCCAGAGTGGCGGGATCATAGAGCTTCCTGACGCGGGAAAGGAACGACCCGGACTGGTCGAACTTCACGGTATCGCTGTCGCCGTCGAAGAGGCCCTTGAAAAACGCCTGCTTGTTGCCCACGAGGTCGGCGATCCGCGACTCGATTCCCTGCTCGCAAACGAGATTGTAGACGTCGATGGGCTGCTTCTGCCCCAGCCGGTAAATTCGGCCGATCCGCTGCTCGAGGACGGCCGGGTTCCAGGGGAGCTCGAGGTTGATCACGCAGTTGGCGGCGCGTTGCAGGTTCAGCCCGACGCCCCCGGCGTCGCTGGCGAACAGGATGGAAAACGCGGGGTCGTCATGGAACTCGACGATGTTCTGCGTCCGTCGCCGCTGCTTCTCGGCGCCGGTGAAGAACCCGGCGCGCAGCTTGCGCTCGGCCAGGATGTCGGTCACCGCCCAGTGGGCCAGGTGAAGCATCCGCCGCCACTGGCTGAAGATGACGATCTTGCGCCCCTGGTCGATCACGACCTGGCGCACCAACTGGCGCAACTCCAGGAGCTTGGGCGCGGAAAGGCCCCTGAGCACGCTCTCGTCGGGAGCACAGCCGCGGACCGATGGCCAGACGTGTTCGAATTGAAGCTGGGCCAGGCCGTTGCAGATGATCCGCTGGGTGGTCAGCAGGCTCATCAGGCGGAGGAACTCGGCCTGGGTCAGAGCGCGAACCTCGGCGATCCGCATGAGCTGAGCGATCGGCTGGATCAGGGCGTCGTGCTCCTCCATCTGAGCCTCGGTCATCTCGATCGGCACGCGGACGTCGGTGCGCGGCGGGAGCTGGTCGAGCACCTCCTGGCGAATCCGCCGGACCATGCAGGGCTGAAGCCGCTGGCGGAGCGTGTCCAGGTTCCGCACGCCGGTGATTTCTCGTCGTCCGTCGGCTCGCATCGCGTGCAGGGCGGGAAGCCGCCACTTGGGTTCGAGGGCCATCTCATCGACCCATTCGACAATGGAGGCCAGCTCCTCGATCCGGTTCTCCATCGGCGTGCCGGTGAGAACCAGGCGGTATGGAGGGTTGAGCCTCTTGACCGAGAGCGCTGTCTTGGTCGCCCAGTTCTTGATCCGCTGGGCTTCGTCGAGCACGACCAGGTCGGGTTTCCAGTTGCGCACGGTCTCGAGGTCGCGGAGCAACTGCTCGTAATTGATGATGAACAAGCCCTCCTTGGACGTGGCGTAGATGTTCTGCCGCTCGCCGGGTGAGCCGTCGATGACCTGGATCGGCAGGTCGGAAAAATGGGCCCACTCGCGGGCCCACTGGGGCTTCAGCGACGCCGGCGCAATGATCAAGCCGCGGCGGATCCTGCCGGTGCGCCAGAGGATATCGCAGCAGGCAATCGCCTGCGCGGTCTTACCTAGGCCCATGTCGTCGGCCAGCAAGAGTTGACCGGTCTCGAGGAACCGTTTGACGCCTTCGAGCTGGTAGGGGTACAGCGGGCACTTCAGTCCCTTCATCACGGCTTTCTGCTCGGACGGCCAGAGAGTCTTCTCGACCGATCGCTTGAGCTTGTCGCGCTCGTGGACGAGCAGGGCGCGGAGGGCCGGGTCGTGCCGAAAGCCGGTCGAACGGGCGGGAACGACCTTGAGCAAGGATTCGACAAGCTCGAGGCGACGCACCGGATCATCGTGATAGGTCTTCTTGAGCGACCAGGTCCCATTCCGATCGGGTCGGAACCACGTCAGCGCCTGCGCCGCCCGCGCACCTTGCCCATCCATCCCGTTGCCGCCAATCCAGGCCACCCGCTCGAGCCAGTCGCCCAGGCCGAGCAAGGGACGAACCGGGTCCCAGACCGGTCCGGTGAAGGTCGTCTCCGCCAGTCGTTGCTGTTCCTTGGTCGCCCGGTTGAGTAGCCCTGGCCGCCCATGCAAGTGTTCGAGGACGACCAGGACGTGCTTGCAAAGGCCAAGCGAGTTTCTCAGGTAGTCCGGACAATCGCACCGCCCCTTGAGAGGATCGACGCCCGAAGCGATCGTACGATAGGGACGTGCCTCCGAGCCCCGTCTCCGGGTCGCGTAGAGTCCCAGCACATTGCCTCCCTCGGGCCGGCTCTCGATCCGCAACTCGTCCTTGCGGCCGGACTCCAGCCGGCGCAAGAGGGCATCCATGGCCTCGACCCGCACCGGCCACTCCTGGGCAGGCACGGTATCCAGCACGTGCCGCGCCAGGATCTCGGCCGGGATCTTGGAGGCATTCCGGCCAATCCGGCCCACCAGCGTGGCAAAGGCTTCGGTCTCTTCAACGGGGATGGTAGAAGTCGTCGTTGTCGCGGTCATGACTCGGCCTCGTACGGTCCATGCACAAAGGGATGTTGACTTGGAGCCGTATTATGCGCGACCCGCGTCGCGAATTCCATATATCTATCCATGGAGAGCGAATCACAGTGCGAGTATGTGAGCCGCCATCACCAGGCCGACGAGCGCCAGGATCGCGGCCATGACCAGGGGGGTTCCCGTACTCACGGACGGGTTGGCCACGCCGGCTTGCAGCGCCTGGATGTACGCGCGGTAGCGCAAGGCGGAGACCAGGCAGACGACCACCCCGAAACAGATCATGGTGAACCCTAGCCAGGGTGAAATCGTCTGCCGATGCGAATGTTCCGGCATCTGAACCACAACCTCGGTCTCGCGGATCAGGAGACCGAACCGGGCGATCAGGAACCCAAAACCCATCAGTGCCAGCGAGGTCCGAACCCAGGCCAGAAACGTGCGCTCGGCCGCGAGATAGACCCGCGGATCCTCGACCCGCCCGGCTTTCGGCGGTGGGGGCATTGCCTCGATGTTCCTTTCGCCCGGAGCCATGATGACCAGGTCATACCCGAATGCACCGAGAAGGCTGACAGGGCGTTGCCCTGTGCTGAATTGTTACCGCCCTTTCAGGGCTGCGTTGCTCCCTGCGTCTCGCTTACTTACACGCCCCGAAGGGGCAATACATTCCAGCACGGGGCAACGCCCCGTCTACATCTCCTCTAGCGCCGAATTCCTCGAGCGCGGTGCAGGTCTGTGGCATAATTGATCAGATCCTGGGTCGCGTCCTCACATGCAGTCTCGGCGGCGCTTCCCGCCTGGTTGGTCGCGACCAGAGTAGCAACGTCGAAGGCCGGAATGATCCAGATCGATGCGTACCAGTAAGTATTGCTTCCGTTATGACTCAGCGTCCGTCCTCCCGCCCAGGATCGTTCGACGACCGTCCAGCCGCCGGCATAGTTACAGCCCGGCGGTGGAGTGTGCAGGGTCCGGAACGTCGCCGGTTTGAGCAGGCGGGCCTTTCCCTCGGCGCCGCGCAGATGCAGGGCGGCGAACTTGCCCCAATCGGGAACGGAGCAGTGGACGGTGCCTGCCGGCCCCATGCACGGGGCGTTGACGCGCAGCACCGGCTCGAACCGGCCGAACATCTCGCGATGGCCCCAGGGTTGATCGATCCGGTCGCGGTCCGACTGACCTGGCGGCCCGAAGCCGGCCGATTTCATTCCCAGCGGTTCGAATAAGCGCTGCTGGATCAGCTCTTCCCAGGACTGGCCGGTGACCTGCTCGGCCATCAGGCCGGCCATGACGTAGCCCGCGTTGGAATAGGCGTAGACGGTTCCGGGCCTGGTCAGGGGAGGCTTGCTGAGCAGCGACAGCAGGGCAGCCCGGCGCTGGTCGGTGGTCGTCAGGCCGGGCAAGCGCCCCCATGACGTGTCGTGAGGCAGGCCCGCGCGGTGCGTCAAGAGGTCGGCAAGCGTGGCCCTCTGAAAGTCGGGATGCAGTCGGGACGCCACTTCGGGAAACACATCGCGGATCGTGGATGACCAGGTCAGCAAGCCGTCGTCAACCAGCATGCCGATCAGGGTGGCCGTCATCGCCTTGGTGCACGAGCCGATGTGAACCTGGTCCTGCACCTGCATTGGCTCGGCCGATCCGATCTTGCGGATGCCCGCCGCGCCGATGCTCGCCAGCGTGTCTCCCCTCACGATCCCGCCGATCATACCGGGCAGGTGATGAGCGTCGCGGATCAACTCCAGCAGCTTACCCAGTTGCTCATCGGCCCGGATCGGCAGCATGCCGAGGTCGGCTGAGGTCCGGGTCGAGCTCTTGCTCTTGGACAGCGCGGGCTTGCGGACCGTGTAGCGATTGCTGGTCCCTTTCTTGGAAGGAGTGCTCTGCCCCATGGCCAGGCTCGAGAGTCCCCCCGCTCTGCTCGCGCCCCAGGCCGCCAGAGCATGCGCGATCGCTTTACGAAACCACTCTCGCCGCCCGATCATCGCTGCCTCCGCCCAGCTCTGCCGCCCATCACGTGATCCGCCGCGGATTCCCCCTTCGAGCATAGACGAGCGAGCCCTGCACTTTCAACGGTGCGTGAACGGAACTCCAGGACTGCTTCATTGTCTCTGGAAGGTGCGGAACCCGGACAGGCCGAGGGGGATATTGTGAATTGTGAAAGCGTTCTAGGTAAAATGGGCAGTTTATCTGTGTCTTCGTATTCCCCCCATTCTATGAGGGCAATATGTCCCCCTGGGGCCCACTCCGCGAATTACCCAAAGATTTATCGATGTCCGTCCACCAGGGATTCTGTGGTCCCACATCTCCGAGAATTTGCTTGCGTCGCCAATTTTCAAACAATATAATTTTGTTCTGGAGTTTGGGAGGGGATCGCTCGTCCTCGCTCTCCTTTGTTCAATCTCGTATTTCTCAAGAGAGGGAAGAATCATGGGGCTTCTCAAACGCCGTCGGCGTAGTCGTGCGGTCTTCGCAGGCGCATCATGCATTGTCGAAGCACTCGAGAGCCGCAGCCTGCTGTCGGTCTTCATGGTGACCAACACCGGCGACAACGGCGGCGTCGACCCCGCCCCCGGCGCCGGCACCGGAACCCTCCGCCAGGCGATCATCGACTCCGACTCCTCGAACCCCACCGGCACCAACACCATCGACTTTGATATCCCGGGCAGCGGCGTTCAGACCATCGAGCCGCTCACGCCCCTGCCGACGATCATTGAACCGACCGCGATCAACGGCTATTCCCAGCCCGGCGCCAGCCCCAACACGCTGACCGTGGGCGACAACGCGGTGATCCTGATCGCGCTTGACGGCAACGGCCAGAGCACTTCCATCGGGCTTTATCTCGATGCCAGCAATTCTTCGGTAAGCGGATTGTCGATCGGAGGATTCGCCCACTACGGCATCGATGTGCAACCGGCTGCCTCCAACGCCAACATCACCGGCAATTTCATCGGCCTCGATCCCAGTGGAAACGATCTCGGTAATGGTCTTTATGGCATCGCGGCACTGGGGGCCAACACGACGATCGGCGGCCCGGCGCCGGCCGCTCGCAATGTCATCGCCGCCAATTCAACGACCGGTATTGACCTTGGTGCCAATGCGACCGCCAACATCTACGCCGTCAACACCGGCCTGATCGTGCAGGGCAATTACATCGGCACGGATCCCTCGGGAAATTTCACGCGCGGTTATGCCGATCCAATCGATGGGATTGATCTTGCGGGTAATGGTACCACAACGGCGCAAGGCGCCCAGATTGGCGGCAGCAGCGCGGGCGAGGGAAATGTCATTAACACCTATGGCGGGAGCGCCGATCCGATCTCGATTTCCGGCGGCGCGGGTAATGAGATCATTCAAGGCAACTCGATCGGCGTGAATCCCGCCGAAACCGCGGGGGTCAGCGGCGGCGGCTATGGCATCTGGATCAACTCTTCCAGCAACAACACCATCGGCGGCCCCAGCGCCGGCGATGGGAACGTGATCGGCGGCGCCGGCGTGGGGATCGTTATCGCCAATGTCTCCAACGGCATCCTCGGTGCGGCGGCCTCGGGAAATGTCGTTCAGGGAAACTGGATCGGCATCAACCCGGCAGGCACGGTCCAGTTCTCCAATCAGCAAGGTATCGAAATCCACGGCGCATCCAGCAACCTCATCGGTGGCACGTTGCCGGGAGAAGGAAACACGATCGAGTACAATCTCGGCGACGCTGTGAACATCTTCGACGGCTATGATTTCAGCAACAATCTTCTGGCCACGGCGAACCAAGACCAGGTCGTCGGCAACTCGATCTACGCCAACGGCGGACTGGGTATCGACCTGGATCAGGGCATCACCATCCCCTTCGGCGGCATTCACACTTCCGGCAGCAACAATCTCCAGAACCAGCCGACGATCGCCGCCGCCAACATCGCCGCGGGCCAGTTGCAAATCAGCGGCAATTTTCTGAGCGACACGGCTTCGGGCAGCAAACTCAAGCTCGACGTCTACGTTTCAGATTCCTCATCTTCGAGCATCTATGCTCAGGGACAGACTTTCGTCGGCGAGACAACGCTCACCAGCGGGACGGGAACAGTCAATTTCGGCCCGCTGAACTTCAACGGCGGCTCGCTGTTTCAATACGTCACCGCGACGCTGACCGATGCCAGCGGCAATACCAGCGAGTTTTCCACGCCGATCCTCATTGGCAATCCCTTCCTGGTGACCAACACCAATGACAGCGGCGCCGGCTCACTGCGCCAGGCAATCATCGAGGCCGACTCGGTCAGCAGTTCGCAGCCGAATGTCATTCAATTCAACATCCCCGGCAACGGCGTTCAAACAATTGCGCCGCTCACGCCGCTGCCCTCGATTCTTCAGCCCACCATCATCGACGGCTACTCCCAGCCCGGCAGCAGTCCGAATACCTCGACCACCTCGGACAACGCGAACCTTCAGATCAATCTCAGTGGAGCAAATCTGACGACCGGCGGGTATGGGTTGTACATTACCGGATCCGCGGCCAGTGGCTCGGCGATCAATGGCCTGGCGATCAATGGATTTGCCGACGGCGTGGTGGTCGACAAGGGGGCGGCCGGCAATACGATCGCCGGGGATTTCATCGGCACGGATCGCACTGGCATGACCGGCGTTGCAAACACCACGTACGGCGTTGAGATCGAAACCGCGAACAACATCATCGGCGGGACGACGCCGGCCGCAGCCAATCTGATTTCCGCCAACGGCGACGATGGCCTGTTGATCGACGGCACGTCGGCAACGGGGAATACCGTCCAGGGGAACTACATCGGCGTCAACGCCGCCAGTACCGCGGCACTGGCCAACTCGGGATCAGGCGTGGCCATTCTCGATGGCGCATCGCACAATCTCATCGGCGGCACGTCTTCTGGCAACGCAAACATCATCGACGACAACACCAAGGGTGGCGTTTACGCCGCATCCAACAATGGTCACGGCTCGCTCTACAACACCATCGTCGCCAATTCCATTTATCAGAATGATCTTACCAATTTTGGCTATCGGGGCATCGAATTGCTTGGCAGCCCGCCGGCTTCAATACCCGGCAACTATGGAATCACCACGCCGGTCCTGGCCAGTGCCGTGTACCAGAGCAACATCCTCACGCTCACAGGCCATTTCCCCGGCACCGGTTCTGGTACGTTGTCGCTTGATGTCTATTCGAATAACAGCCTGGATCAGAACAGCACCGGCGAGGGTCAGACCTATGTCGGCCGCTATTCGGTCAACAATGGTTCTGGCACTGTCAGCCTGGGCTCAATTCACATTCCCGGCACATTTGCACTGGGCGCTTTCATCACCGCGACATTCACCGATTCCTCCGGGAACACAAGCGAATTCTCCAACCCTGTTCCCGTCCTCTCCACATCCGGTCAAACAACCTTCGTCGTGACCAACACGAACGATTCCGGACCGGGTTCGCTGCGGGATGCGATTCTCGAGGCCGATTTCAATACCGTCACCGCAAGCACCATCACCTTTGACATCCCCGGCAACGGCGTGCAGACCATCGAGCCGCTGACTCCGCTGCCGATCATCACCGAACCGACCACGATCGACGGCTATTCCCAGCCCGGCGCCAGCCCCAACACGCTGGCGGTCGGCGATAACGCCGTCATCCTGATCGATCTGAACGGCAGCCAGGTGGCCGCTGGAAACGATGGACTGGACATTGATGCGAGTAACAGCGTCGTACGCGGACTGGCAATCGGTGGGTTTCAAGGTATCCCGGACCCTACCAACCCCGATCCGGCCAACGACGCGGGTGGGAATGGAATCAGCACGTATGGCGGCATAAGCAACATCACGATCGCCGGGAATTTCATCGGCACGGACGCCTCCGGCAACACGGCGGTGGCAAATATCCTTGGCGTCAACGACAATGCTTCCGGCGACACCATTGGCGGGCTGGCGCCGGCCGACCGCAATATCATCTCGGGGAATGCGAGCGCCGGTATTGGGGCCGGGACGAATGCCGTCATTGAGGGAAACTACATTGGTACCGATACCTCGGGCTTGACGGCCCTTACCGGTGACGTCGATTCCGGTGTCGGGATCAGCCAGAACGGTGTCACCGGCGCAATCTCGCGTTCGGTTCAGCTCGGTGGCAATACCCCGGCGGCGAGAAACGTCATCGTCTCCACCGGCTTTTGCGTCGAGATCATCTTGGGCGCCTTTGACAATATCGTTGAGGGAAACTACATCGGCATCAATGCGACCGCCACAGCTACGTTTCCAAACCAAGGCGGCATCTGGATCAACTCGGCCAGCAACAACACGATCGGTGGCGCGGGGGCCGGGCAGGGCAATGTGATCGGCGGCGCTGTCGGAACGAATTCGGCGATCCAGGTGCTGCGCGCTTTCAACAACACGATCGAGCCTGACAGCACAGGGAACGTCATTCAAGGCAATTGGATCGGGATAAGCCCGACGGGTGCCCCGCTTTCGAATGGCACCGGGATCACTTTTGGAGGCACCAGTAACAACACCGTCGGAGGTACTACGGCCGGCGCGGGCAACATCATCGCGGACAACGTCGGTGACGGAGTGGACATCGGAGCAGTTAATACTTCAGACGGCAACAATTTGACGCCTGCTTCGGGCGACACCATCGTCGGCAACTCGATTTACGATAATGCGCTTGGCCTGGGCATCGACCTTCTGGCGGGGCCAGATGAGGATCAGGGAGGCATCACGCCCCAAACGCCCGGCATTCACGATTCCGGCAGCAACAATCTCCAGAACCTTCCCAACATCACTGCCGCGAACATCGTGAACGGACAGTTGCAGATCAGCGGCAACTTCCTGAGTGACACTCCCGCTGGGAGCAGCTTGACACTGGATGTCTACGTCTCGAACACCTTCGGTTACAGCGGCTACGGCCCCGGTCAGACCTACGTGGGCGAAACCACGCTGACCAGCGGCAGCGGCACGGTCAACTTCGGCCCGCTGAGTTTTTCGGGCGGCGCGCTGGGGCAATTCGTTACCGCGACCCTCACCGATTCGAGCGGCAACACCAGCGAGTTCTCGAACGCTCTGTATATCGGCGATCCGTTCGTCGTGACCAATACCAATGACAGCGGCTTCGGCTCGCTACGGCAGGCGATCATCAATGCCGACACCTTTCCCGACAACCCCGATACGGACCTGATTCATTTCGATATTCCGGGCTCGGGCGTGCAGAAGATCACACTGGAGTCGCCCCTGCCGGAGATCACCAACGCCGTGACGATCGATGGCTACACCCAGCCCGGCAGCAGCCCCAATACCCTCACCACCGGCGACAACGCAGTGATCAAAGTCGAAATCAATGGTGCCAGCGCCGGCACTGCATACGGCCTGTTCATTTCCGGGTCCCGTGCAAGCGGCTCGACCATCGAGGGTCTGGCTATCAATCAATTTGAAGCGGCTGGCATCACGACGGTGCAGGCTGCGACTGGTATCACGATTGCTGGCAACTTCATCGGCACCGATCCGACCGGCACAACCAGTCTCGGAAATGACCTGGACGGCATCTTCATCGAAACCGCCAACAATACGATCGGCGGTCCCTCACCCGCCGCAGCCAATTTGATCTCGGGCAACACAGACAGCGGCGTCAAGATTTACCAGACGGCGGCCACCGGAAATATCATTCAGGGCAACTACATTGGCAGCAACGCGGCAGCCACTGCCGCTTTGGGTAACGGGGGTGACGGCGTGACCATCTCCGATGGCGCTTCCAGTAACACGGTCGGGGGAACCGCCGCGGGCGATGGAAACGTGATCACCGGCAACGGCGGCGACGGCGTTTATATGTACTGGGACACCGGCGCCCCCTATCCCGTTGACAATACGATCGTCGGCAACTCCATGTACCTCAACACCGGCCTCGGCATCCAGTTGAGCGGGTACATCGTCGGTGGCTACAACCCCTATCTCCAGAACATTCCCTTCCTTACCGACGCCGTTTACCAGAACGGCACCTTGACCATCAACGGTGAATTCCCGGGCAGCGGCAGCGGCACGCTGCTTCTGGACCTGTATGTCAGCAACGCCGCCGATCCCTCCGGCTTTGTCGAGGGCAAGACTTATCTCGGGCAGGTCACCATCAACAACGGCACCGGCTTCGTGAGCCTGGGTTCGATTGATGTCACGGGGCCGTTCACCGTGGGCCAATTGATCACCGCCACGTTGACCAATCCTGCCGGGGAAACCAGCGAGTTTTCCAACCCGGCCGAAGTCTCTGCATTCGATACGAATCCCCTCGTGGTCACCAATACCAATGATTCCGGAAACGGATCGCTGCGCGCGGCCATCCTCTACGCCAACGCGAACCCAATTGCCGGCGGGGCGCCAAATGTCATCAGCTTCGATATCCCGGGCAGCGGCGTTCAAACCATCACGCCGCTGACGCCCTTGCCTGACCTGACGGAGCCCGTGACGATCGACGGATACACGCAGCCGGGCGCCAGCCAGAACACTCTGACGACCGGCGACAACGCGAACATCCTGATCCAGATCTCCGACGTGGATTTGCCCGATAGCACCAGCACCGACGTGCTGGCCATGAATACAAGCGACTCGCTGATCCGCGGACTGATGATCGACGTTCCCACTGGCCTCGGGAATGCGATTCACATCCTGCCGAACAATACGAATGACGTCATCGCCGGCAACTTCATATACGGAATGGAAGCTGCTGGACACATATACTTTGAGCAGCAATATGGAGTGTTTATCGATTCAGCGCCGGGAAACATCGTCGGCGGCACGACGCCCGCGGATCGAAACGTCATTTCCGAAAATTCTACCGGAGTCGATATCAGCGGAACCGGGGCGACAGGGAACCTTATCGAAGGAAACTACCTCGGCCCAAGCGCGGCGGCCACCGCGACGAACATTCAAGGTTATGGCGTGGATATCGAGGGCTCGGGCGGCAACACCATCGGCGGAACTTCCACGGGTGCGCAGAATCTCATTTCCGGAAACGATACCGATATCAACCTAAACCCGACGGGCCCAACCGGGGACGTGGTCGAGGGCAACTATATTGGTATCAATGCGGCCGGTACCGCCCCCCTCGGAAGTGCCTGGGGTATCTTCCTGTACGGCCCGGACAACACCATTGGCGGGACTGCGTCCGGCGCCGGCAATCTCATCGGCGACGGCGTTGGAATCTTCGGAGCGTCGTCTGGACTCGGAGACTCCAGTGGAAACACCATACAGGGAAACACAATATTAAACATTTCTGGCAATCCAATTAAGATCGACCAGGGTATTTCAATAGAAGGGTCTCCGAACAATCTCATCGGCGGGACGACGGCGGCGGCGAGAAACGTGACGGTCGGTATTAGCATTTTTGGCGCAGGCGCCGACAACAACACAATTCAGGGAAACTATATTGGTATCAATGCGGCTGGGACTACGGCTTTGACAGCGGGCTTCGGACTCGGTGTCCTTGAGGCCGGGCCAACGCTCATAGGCGGGACTACGCCCGGTGCAGGCAATGTCATCTCCGGCAACGCATCCGGACCCGGAATCGCAATCCTCCTTTCCGACGGGGATGGTGCAGACACCATCCAGGGTAACATTATCGGGTTAGATCCCACCGGCACTTTCGCAATTGGCAACACCAGCGGCATAGAGGTCTACGGTGTGCCGGATAACCTCATCGGCGGCTCCGTCCCCGGCGCCGGTAACCTCATTTCTGGAAACACCGGCTACGGAATTGCGATCGGTGACGCCAGTGGAACGATCATTCAGGGCAACAAGATCGGGACAGACATCAGTGGTAAGGTTGCCATCGGCAATACCGGTGACGGCATCTACCTCGCCAGCGCGTCGGGTATCACCGTCGGCGGAACAAGTGCCGGCGATGGAAACCTGATCGAGAACAATACCGGCGACGGCGTCTACGTCGATGACGCCTCATCGGACAACGCCATTGAGGGCAACTCGATCTTCGCCAATGGCAATCTCGGCATCGAGCTGGAAGGTTACAACCCGAGCAGCACTCCCGTTGCCGGTAACGCAACGAATATTCCCGTGATCGTCTCGGCGGTTGCCAGTGCCTCGACGACGAATGTCGAAGTGAATCTCGACGATGCGGCCAACCAGACCTACCGCGTCGAGTTTTTCTCCAATCCCGCCGTGGACCATTCGGGATTCGGAGAAGGTCAGGTCTATCTGGGGTATGCAAACATCCTCACCGACGGGTCTGGGAACGCCGACACGACCATAACGCTTCCCGTTTCAGTGTCCGCGGGACTTTTCATCACTGCGACGGTAACCAGTGCTGCCGGCACCAGCGAATTCTCGGCTGCGACGGAAGTCGTTGCGGCAACCGCAGCCCCGGTGGTCACGACGAACCCGCTCAGCCAGACATTGACGGTTGGACAGGACGCCAGCTTCAGCGCCGCCGCCACTGGCAGTCCGCCGCCGACGGTGCAGTGGATGGTGGAGGTGACCGGTGGCACGTTCTCGCCGATCAGTGGCGCAACGTCCGACACCCTGAACCTGGGCGCGGCGACGCTTGCCGAGAGCGGCAATCAGTACGAAGCCGTCTTCAGCAATGGCGGGGGAAGTCCGGTCACGACCACCGCGGCCACGCTGACAGTGAACCTCGCACCGGTCGTCACGGCCAATCCGCTCAGTCAAACATTGACCGTTGGACAAGATGCCAGCTTCACGGCCGCCGCCAGCGGCAATCCCACGCCGACGGTGCAGTGGATGGTGGAACTGGCCGGCGGCACCACGTTCTCGCCGATCAGTGGCGCAACCTCCGACACCCTGAACCTGGGCGCTGCCGCGCGCGCCGAGAGCGGCAACGAATATGAAGCCGTCTTCAGCAACGGCGTGGGTAGTCCGGCCACGACCACGGCGGCCACGCTGACAGTGAACCTCGTACCGGCGGCACCGGTGGTCACAACGAACCCGCTCAGTCAAACATTGACCGTCGGACAAGACGCCAGCTTCACCGCCGAGGCCAGCGGCTATCCGACGCCGACGGTGCAGTGGATGGTGGAAGTCTCCGGCGGCAGCACGTTCACGACGATCAGCGGCGCAACTTCCGACACGCTGGACCTGGGCGCGGCGACGCTCGCCGAGAGCGGCAATCAGTATGAAGCCGTCTTCAGCAATGGCGTTGGCAGTCCCGCCACGACCACAGCGGCCACTCTAACGGTCAACCCCGCACCAGCGGCGCCGGTCGTCACGACCAATCCGCTCAGTCAAACATTGACGGTTGGCCAGGTCGCCAGCTTCACCGCCGCCGCCAGCGGCAACCCGCCGCCGACGGTGCAGTGGATGGTGGAAGTCTCCGGCGGCAGCACGTTCTCGCCGATCAGCGGCGCGACCTCCGACACGCTGAACCTGGGGACAGTGACGCTGGCCGAGAGCGGCAATCAGTACGAAGCCGTCTTCAGCAACGGCGTGGGCAGTCCGGCCACGACCACGGCGGCCACTCTAACGGTCAACCCCGCACCAGCGGCGCCGGTCGTCACGACCAACCCGCTCAGTCAAACATTGACCGTTGGCCAG
>JBEKTN010000143.1:0-18848 GCA_049516015.1 Isosphaeraceae bacterium
GTCCGTGAGAACTTTCATCATCCCCTCCCTGGGACCAGTTCTCGAATCCGAAACCACAACGGAGGGGAGTAGAACAGAAAACTCGAATCATGCCGAGACTATTCTGCGGGGATTCCCTAATGCGAACGACCGAGGAGGAATGATCGTGGCCCCTGAAGAGATCGTGACGGCGCTGCGCCGACAACCCTTTGTGCCATTCCGCATGACGCTGACCGAGGGCGGCACCTATGAAGTGCGCCATCCGGAGTTGTGCATGGTCGGACGCCGCTCGGCGATTCTCGGTATCACATCCCGGGATGACCCCGACCGGCTCTTCGATCGCTCGGTGACCCTGGACCTCCTGCACATCGTCAAGCTGGAGCCCCTGGAAACCGCCGGTTCGCCCGCGCAGCGACAAGCCTGAAAGGCCAGCCGAGGCCACGTTTCATCGGAGCATCTGGCAACCCCCGGCTTGAGTAAGAACACGTTATGACTTATATTGCGGTCCGTCAGGACACGGAGGAACTACTGGTCAACCCACCCAGGGAAGGAGCCCCGACGTGCGGCCGAGCCCCCTCTCTCTGCTTGCGCTCGCTTTCCTCGTCTCGGTCCAGGCATGGTTCAAAAGCAGGTTACACCTCGGGGTGGCTGCGGTCGACGCCCGCAGGGCGACGCCCCCAGATCCGAGGCTTCCGCGCTGGGGGCTCGCTGGCTGTCGCCAGCTCGACCCCAGCCACCCAGCTCTTGTCACCTGCGAAGATGCTGAAGTTGAACCATGCCGCCGCGACGGGCACGGCTTTTCCTGTATGGGGATTGAATTGCTGGGTAAGGGGCGCGTTTTGGGAAAAGTGTCGACCGATTGGCAGCCAGAAGAGGGACTCGAAGCTCACCGCCATGCATGGCCAAGCCGCGTTGAGTTGGGTATCCATGACCTGAGAAGCTGGGGCCGCAACTGGTCTAGAAAAGTCCGAGAAACATGGAATTCAGGCGGCCTTCAAGGTCACGAAGGCGGAAGCGGCCACCTACTTTCGGGCGCCCGGGAAGCGTGGTTGGCCCCCAACGTCCCCTTCGCCACTGTTCTCCCGCTCCACGTCCCTTGCCGCCGGCCGGAAATTGGGTTTGTTTTCCGGCTCGATTCGGGCGAAGGTGCCTGGCCAAAGCCTCTGCTTCGGCGCCAAATCGCGCCGCCGATTGAAGGCCGATAGGCGGAGTGCGTTGCCGTTTCCGTTCCGCAAGTCCACTTTCGTTCCCTGCCGGCGAAGTGGTATGATTTCGTCATGAAAACGGTGAATACTGTTCCAGCTCTCGACCGACTTGTTGGCCCCCTTAGCGAATGCCTGACCCCGGAGTCGGCTCGGCGGCTCCTGGCCTTAAAAGCAGATCCCAAACTGCAAGCCCGCGTGGATTACCTGGCCGGGCGTTGCAATCAAGGATTGCTCACTCCCGAAGAGCGGGCCGAATATGGCAACTACGTGACCTTCGGCACGTTCGTCGCCATCCTCAAGTCCAAAGCCCGCCAACTTCTCGCCAATTCCCAAGGTGAATGATGAACGCCGCTCGCGGAATCTTCTTCGCGGTGGGCTGGGTCCTCTTCCAGCACGTTGATCTCTTGCCCGCACTCGGCCGCAACGCGCGGCGCGACATCGCCCTGGCGCTCTTGCTCTTGCCGCTCTCGGGTCTAGTCCTCCGGTTCCGGTCTCTGGACACGCCCCCTGGATCGTTCGGCCCCTTGCCGCCCGGGGCAGAGACCAGCCTCGCGGTGGGGTCTGTTGTGGCCTTGTCATGCCTCAAACCTGGGTCTGGCCGATGGGGCTACTGGCTCAGCTCATCCTGGCGGTCACTTGCTCACTGATCATCTGGCTGCTGGTGCTGGGGGTCATGGGGCTTTTCCTCCGTGGTACCGACCGCCCGAATAGCGCTCTACGCTACTTGGCCGACGCGTCCTACTGGGTTTATCTGGTCCATTTCCCCTTGATGATCTGGACGCCGATCCTGCTGGCACCACTGCTGGCTCCGGCCCTGATCAAGCTGGCCCTGGTTCTGGTCATCACGATGAGTGTGATGCTGGCCGCGCATGAGTTTCTGGTTCGGCCCACGCCTCTGGGGGCGTTCGTGGGCGGACCTCGTCAGTCAAGGCGTTGAATGCCATTCGCAGGGCAAGACGTGACCCGCTGAAATAGCCAGCGGGACAAGTCTTGCCTGTTGAAAAATTCCCATGCTGTTGCTGGGGCCGCGAGGTCAACGCGGCCCTCTTTTCAACTGGTCGCGGGCGGCCTGTGCGACGCGGTCCACCGTGAAGCCGAATTCCACGAGCAGGTCCTTGAGCGGGGCCGAGGCGCCGAAGGATCGCATGCCGATGCTCGTGCCGTGGTCGCCCACGAACTTGGTCCAGCCGAAGGTTGAAGCCTGCTCGACGGACACGCGGGCCTTGACGGCGGGAGGCAGAACGTGGTCGCGGTAAGCCGCATCCTGATCGTCGAAGAGCTCCCAGCAGGGCATGCTCACGACGCGGGCCTTGATGCCTTCCTGCGTGAGCTTGTCGTGGGCGCCCACGCACAGTGAGACCTCGCTGCCGGTGCCCATCAAGATCACGTCGGGCTTACCGTCGGCCGCGTCGGCCAGGATGTAAGCCCCCTGCGCCAGGCCGGCGGCCGAGGCGTACTTGGTCCGGTCCAGGGTGGGGACGTTCTGGCGGGACAGGATGAGCGCCGCGGGCTGGTGGTGAAGCTGCGTGATGAGCTTCCAGGCCTCGACAACTTCGTTGGCGTCGCACGGTCGGATCACCAGGAACCCGGGAACCGCGCGCAGCGAAGGAATCTGCTCGATGGGCTGATGGGTCGGTCCATCCTCGCCCACCCCGATCGAGTCATGCGTGAAAACGTAGATGACCGGCAACTCCATTATGGAGGCTAATCGAATCGGTGCCCGGCCGTAATCGCTGAAGATCAGGAACCCAGCGCCGTAGGGCCGGACCTTGACCGCGGACATGCCGTTGAGAATCGCCCCCATCGCGTGTTCGCGAATGCCGAAATGGAAATTCCGCCCGCCGTAGCTGCCGGCCTCGAAGTCGCCGGCTCCCTCAAAGGTCAGTCCTGTTTTGGTGGAGGGGGCCAGGTCCGCGGCACCGCCGATCAGCCAGGGGATGTTCTTGGCCAGAGCATTGAGGACCTCGCCCGACGAGACGCGCGTGGCGATTCCCTTGGGGTCCGCCGGATACGTGGGCAAGCCCTTGTCCCAGCCGTCGGGAAGCTGGCGATGCTGCATCTGGTCAAGGTGAAGGGCGAGCTCCGGATACTTTGCCTTGTACTGCTCGAGCCTGGCGAACCAGGCATCGCGCAACTCCTTGCCGCGACGGCCGATGCCCTGTTTGAAGTGATCGTAAACGCCGTCGGGAACCAGGAATTTTGCGTCCTCCGGCCAGCCGTAGAACTTCTTGGTCAGCCGGACCTCGTCCTCGCCCAGGGGCTCGCCATGGGCGCCGTGGGTATCTTGCTTGTGGGGGGCGCCCCAGGCGATGTGGCTGTCAACGATGATCAAGGTCGGCCGGTCATGGGTCTCGAGAAAAGTCTTGTAGGCCCGTTCCAGCAACTCCAGATCGTTGGCGTCGCTCACCCTGGTCACATTCCAGTCGTAGCCCATGAACCGCTCGGCCACGTCTTCGCTGAAGGTGAGATCCGTCTTGCCCTCGATCGTGATCCGGTTGTTGTCGTACACCCAGCAGAGGTTGGACAGCTTGAGGTGGCCGGCGAGCGAGGCGGCCTCGTGCGAGATGCCTTCCATCATGTCGCCGTCGCTGCACAGGGCGTAGACGCGGAAGTCGATCAAGTCCTCGAAGCCTGGCTGGTTGAAGTGAGCGGCCAACCAGCGCTCTGCAATGGCCATTCCGACCGAGTTGGAAACGCCCTGTCCCAGCGGGCCGGTCGTCGCCTCGACCCCCGAGGTCAGGCGGTATTCGGGATGCCCGGGGCACTTGCTGTACAGTTGCCGGAACTTCTTGATGTCGTCGAGCGAGACCGACGGCGTGCCGAGGATCTCATAGTCCTTGTTCACCGACTTGACGCCGGCCAGGTGCAAGAGCGAGTAAAGCAGCATCGAGGCGTGCCCCACCGAGAGCACGAAGCGATCTCGGTTGGGCCAGACCGGGTCTTCGGGATCGTAGCGTAGGTGGTTCTGCCAGAGGACGTACGCCACCGGGGCCAGGGCCATCGGTGTTCCGGGGTGTCCCGAGTTTGCCTGCTGGACCGCGTCCATGGAGAGCGTGCGAATCGTGTTGATCGAGAGCGTATCCAGCGGGTCCTTCGCCGAGGAGACGGGCTGCTTTACATTCCGTTCGGAGGCCATGCGCTTGTCGACTCCCTGAGGTTCGTGAGGATCACCGGTTCCGATCGGAATCGGGCCGGGGAACCAGTGGACAATTCTATTTGTGTTCTTGAGTGAACGTTTCTGTTTGTGTTGATCGGGCGAGCTGCCGACCGCGGAATCATTCTCATACCTTGACCCCGAAGGCCACCAGCGCCGCGCGGAGTTGCTCGAGGTCCTGAAACCTGATTGCCCGCAGATCAAGCTTCAGCGCGGTCTCCACATTGACGGGCCGATCATCGATGAAGATGCCCTCCCGGGCGTCGCAACCGGCAATTCCCAGGGCGTTGCGGTAGATGTCCTCGTCCGGCTTGACCTGGCCGAGGTAGCAGGAGGCCAGGAACGATTTGAAGATGGAGCAGAGCCCGAAGGTCCGCACCCGATACTCGTGCAGCTCGCGCGATTCGTTGTTGAGCGTGAAGAGCCGGAACCGTCCCGTCGCCGCGAGCGACCGCACCCACTCCAGGGTCTCGCCCAGCACACGCGACTGCTCGAACATGAACGTCTTGAAATCGTCCGGGGAGAAGGATCGCCGGGTGTGGAAGACGGTTTTCTCGATGTACGAGTCGAGACTGAGCCGGCCGGTCTCGAAGGCCGTTTTCACCATGCCGTGGCGGGTATGAAAATCACGACCGTCGAGCCCGAGAGCCTCGACGACCCGGTCGCGGGCCGCCGTATCCCAAGCGTTGGTCAAGAGCACGCCGCCGACGTCGAAAAAGAGAGTAAAGGTCTCGGACACCTCAACACCCCGCTCGAATGCAACCCGGATCAAACGGCAATCTCACGCTCCCGGAACTAAACTCACCGCGGAAATCGGCAGTCGAGATCCGCCCGGTGCGACTCCGAGAACTCATATTATAACTGTAATTAAGTTCGTGTGCCATGGTTGACAACCCAATTCGGCAGGACACCGTGGAGCAAGAGCCGGGCGCCATGGCAAATTCTGGGTTGGATGAGTGCCATTTTCGCTCGCCAGAGCCTCACCGCGGACATGCAATAATCGGCAATCCCTGATGATGCCGGTGATGCTGCTGCCGATGATTCCCGTCTTCGTCTGGACGGCCGTGCTCAAGAACCCGGCGAGCCCGCTGTCGGTGGGGATGTCGCTCTTCCCGCCGGCCAGCCCGTTTCTCATGCTCATGCGGCTGGCCCTGCGGCCGGCCCCGCCTGCCTGGCAGGTCGCGCTCTCGGTGGTCCTCACCACCCAGACCGCGATGGCCATCGTCTGGGCCGCCGGCAAGATCTTCCGCACCGGCCTGCTGATGCAGGGCAAGCCGCCCAGCTTCGTCGAGTTGGCCCGCCGGGTGATGGCAAAATGAGCTGGAAAAGGTAACAAGCACACTCCCTGAGCGGTTCCCAACAACACGTCACACGGAATGTGCCTGTCACCGCGCTCTTACTCCCGCTCAATCGTGCGGATAATTCTCCAGAAAACGGGCCAGGCGGTGGAAGTCGGAGCCGGTCTGAATGAAGCGGACTACGGTCACCAGCGTCTCGGGATCGACGAGCGTGTCGAATGGTACGTACGACAGGTCGAGCTGTCCGGAGCACGAGATCAACACTCCGTCGAGGTGATTTTCCACCAGCGCGCGATAGGCGCCGACGCCGAGCTGGCTGCCGAGGATCACATCGAAGGCGTGGGGCAGGGCGCAGCGGGCCTCGTAGCCAAGCTGCAGACCGGTCAGCCGCTTGTTCTTGCCCGTCCGCTTCTTGTACTCGGCCTCGACCGCCTTGACCATGGTACGGGCCAGATTGGCCTGGGCGAGCGAAAGATGTCCATGGTCGTCGAACTTGACGCCTTCCAGGTAACTGGCGGGAAGGAACTGGCCCAGGCCCTCGGCGATCACGATCACGCCGAACTCCTTACCCTCGGATTCGCGGGCCAGCATGGCCTTCACCATCACATCGACGACCTTGGCGATGTCCATGATCTTGCGGGTGCTGGCGACCCCGGTCTTGGGATCGGTCAGGGTCTCCTCCGCGCTCAGCCCTTGGGGGATATCCTCGACGCTCAGAGTCAGGCTGCCCTCGCCAGCGATCGCGGCCCCGTAGGCCAGCCACCCGGCGCTACGGCCCATGCACTCGGCGATGTAGTAGCTGCGAGTCGCCTCAGCGTCGGCCAGCAGGTTGCGGATCTCGTTGGCCAGGAACTCGACGGCCGTGAAGTAGCCGAACGTGAAATCGATACCCAGGTAATCGTTGTCGATCGTCTTGGGAACATGGACCACCGCGATCCGCTGCTGGTCAGCAGGCAGGTGGTCCTGGAACAGCTTGAACTTGTTCGCGGTCTTGAGAGTATCGTCACCGCCGATCGAGATCAGGGCATCCACCCCAAGCGAAGACAGGGCCTGGTGCACGGTACGCAGCAGCTCGGTGCGATTCGGGTCGGTCAGGTGGCTGGGATGCGACACGTCCTTGCCCGGATTGGCACGGGCGGTCCCGATGATGATGCCGCGGGTGTTCCTCGTCCGGCGCAGCGCCTTCTGGTCCAGGACCTTGTAGTCGCGCCCCTCCTGCATGGGGTGATCGGGCCCGTATTCCACCAGGTGGGCATAGCCGTTAAGGATGCCGAAGACTTCGATGTCCCTGCGCAGAAAGGCTGATGCGGCTGTCGAGATCACTGCGTTGGCCGCCGGGGCGGGGCCGCCGGCAAAGAGTATGCCGACGCGGCGGATCTGGCGTGGACTTTGTGGGGATGGCGAGGCAGAGTCAGAGGAGGACATTTGCAACTCCCGTCGGGTGACTGTCGTTCATCCGTTTGATTCAGCGAGGGGACGTGCCGCGGAGCGGTCCTGTTCGTCTGGTGCGATCAGGTTCTCCAAGAACTGCACCGGCACCACGCCCCGTCTTGGCCCAGGTGCATTCATCCAAACTTAGTGAGAGCAAGCGCGTGCTCAGGAACAACACTAACCTGGGGCTCGCGAGGTCACAAGAGATTCCACCTCAACCGGGCGGATCGGTCTGCTGGAGTGCGAGGCTGGCATGCTGCAAAGTTGGTCTTGACGGCCCTTCGATCCCGACTGCTGTGCTGGGGCCACCCACATAGTTTCAACTATGGGTGGCCCTTCTGCGTCGATCTTCGCCTGCGCCGTGGACAACCTGCCCACCCGCCGCCGATTGGCTTCGTTCGCGCTCCTGCGGCTCGCCATTTTCTGATTCAACTCCTTGTGAAAACGCACTGTGCGTCGATTCCAAATTGGCTTCGTTCGGCGTTTTTTGCGGTGTCTTCACGCCGCAAACCAGGCCATGCTCGAGGCCATCGCCCTGGGACACTCCGTCTGCCGCGTCCGTTCCCACGTGGGACGAAATTCCGATCTTGTCGTTCGTCGAATCCTCAATGACACGATGGGAATCCTGTCCGACGAGCGGACCGGAGCTTCTCTCTGCCATCGGCTCGCTGCTCTCCCTTTCATCGCGGCCACCCGACTCGACCTCGCACTGCTCATCCGCCACCTGGCATTCGTCATCCGCCATCTGCCATTCGTCATTTGCCATCCGGCCTCTGTCATCCCCCATCTGCCTTCCGTCATCCCCCATCCGGCATCCGCCATCTGACATTCGCCATCCGCCATCTGACATTCGCCATCCGCCATCTGGCACTCGCCATCCGCCATCTGGCACTCGCCATCCACCATCTGGCACTCGCCATCCGCCATCTGGCATTTGCCATCCGCCAT
This sequence comes from Isosphaeraceae bacterium, assembly GCA_049516015.1. GTDB lineage: Bacteria > Planctomycetota > Planctomycetia > Isosphaerales > Isosphaeraceae > Aquisphaera. The sequence goes on from JBEKTN010000143.1 coordinate 8,016, forward strand.
CTGGCATTTGCCATCCGCCATCTGGCAGTCGTCATCCGCCATCTGGCATTTGCCATCCGCCATCTGGCATTTGCCATCCGCCATCTGGCATTTGCCATCCGCCTTTTCGCCTGCCCCATTCCCCGTTCCGAATTCCTCCTTCCGCATTTTTCGAAGGGTTTCCAGCATTCGCAGCAGCTCTCGGTGCCGGGCGGACTCGTACCGCCGGTGCCGCTCGAACGCCGGGCTGCAATCCAGCGCCGCGCGGTCGGCCCAATCGGGGTCCTCGGCCGCTTCGCTGGCCTCGTTCCTGGCCAGCAACTCCTTGAGCCGGCCGATGTGTTGATCGACGACCGCGTAGAGCACCGCCCACGCCTCGGCCGGGTCGCTGGGTCGGGGAGTGATCTCACGCCAGGACAGCCAGTGGTTCAAAGTGGGATGGGTCTTCGGCCAATCATCTCGGAACCAATCCCAGCCCTCCTTGGCATATTTCTGGACCAGCACGTCCCAGGCAAGGAAGATGGAATTGAGCGCCGGGTCGTAGACCGACTCGACAACGTCCTTACCCTGGAGCCGGATGAACCGGAGCAAAACCGCCTCTTCCCACTTCGATTTGCGGTCCATCAGGTGCGGTATTCCGCCCAGCGCTCCAGCAGCCAGCGGCAGCCCTCGGCGGATTCTTCGAGCTCGCTGACGAGCAGCCCCGGGTCGTCGTCCCAGAGCGGCATCCTGTCGATCTTCACCGCTTCCGGCCTGGCGACGTACAGCAGCCTGCGGCCGAGCTCGCGCATTTGCTTGCGCTGCCGTGCGCTGGGCTTTTGCGTCTGCTCTCGCCGGGCCTCGCGAACCCGGCCGGCCAGGTGAGGAGTGAAAAGGGGACATCACTGATATCGACCGTTCAAGAGGCGAAGGAGCCTCGAGGACATGCACGTAAACGCTTGATGCAGGCGGCTTAGGGGTTAAGAAAGCGCTATTCAGTAATGACCCTTTTCCCCTGTCAGTGATGACGCCTTTTCCCTGTCCCACGGTCAACCGAACGGCGGGGTCGGGAGACCCTCGCCGAACGAAACAAATTCGCAACGAAAGCAGTCGGGATCAGAGGGCGGTCAGGACCAACTTTGCAGCATGCCGGTGCGAGGCCCGCGGGGTTCGTTCGGGCGAACCGCGTATTTCCCAGCGGATCCATCTCCTCGAGCCAGCGCTGGACCTGCGTCTCAAGGCGGTTGAACGTGTCTTGACCCGCGCCTCGAACGAGCGCGGCGATCTGTCCTTCGCCGTCGACGAGAAGATGGAGCGGAGGGTCTGCGAGCTCGGCGCCAAAGCGCCGGAGCGTCTCGGGACCGGCGAGGTAAGCCGGCACGGCCGCATGAATCTCGGCCAGGGCCGCGCGGACTCGCTCCGGCTGGTCCGAGTTGACCGCCGCAGTCACCATTGTGAGCCGCCGGTGCGCCTTGAGGCGCTTCCAGACGCCTTCGAGCTGCGACAGGCCGGCCCTGCCTGATGGAGATCCCGCCGACCAGAAGACGATCCAGCTAACCTTTCCCTTCGCGCCGAGCAGAACCAGGGGTTCCGCGGTCTCGACATCCAGAAGCCGAAGCGGAGGCAGCGCCTGGCCGACGGCCGGAGGCTCGGGCCGAGAAGCCGGACCGAACCTCAGCCACGCGGTCCAGGCCACGAGCACGAGCGTCACCAGGGCCAGCAGAACGCTCACCCGGTCCAGCCTGCGGGACGGCGAATTGCCGTTTGTTCGCGCTCTGCTCGACTGGGAATTCATGATGGTTCCACGCGGAGTCATGCCGAATTCAATTCTGATCACCATCCCCCAGCGGGCTCAGCACGATGATCGTGTCGATAGGCGTTCGAGCGCTCTCGGGCAGAGTCAATTCCTGGGTGTCACCGCGCTGGACCAGTTTGAGGGGAGTCGTCTTGCCGAACGCGAACGGCGTGAAGGAACCGATCGTCCTGGGCAGGGCAATCATGTCCGCTGGCTTGAGGACGTGCAGATAAATGTCCAGAGGCGTGGACGCCTTGATGGTCGAGACACCCCAGGCCTGCGGATCAATCGGGCCCCGGCGCGTTCCGTAGACCGTCTTGCCGTTGGTCTCCAACCACTTACCCACGGCCACCAGCCGCTCGCTGAATTCGAGCCCGATCGTCCCGTCCGGCCGGGGTCCGACGTTCAGCAGCAAGTTGGCGCCCCGACCAGCGGCCCCCAGCAGGGCATGAATCACCTGCTCGGGGGACTTGAAATTGGTATCCCGGGCGTTGTAACCCCACGACTGGTTCATCGTCAGGCAGGTCTCCAGCGGCAGCCTCGAGGTCACGCCGGCCTTGTTGAAGCCGGCCGAGTTCCCCCCTGGCAGGTCCTGCTCGAACATCTGGAAATCCTCGCCGGGGAACGGGGCGACGTGGTGATTGTTGCCGACGAGCGCTCCGGGCTGAAGCTCGTGAATGATCCGGTAAGTCCCGGCCAGATCCCAGTCGGCCTCGGGACGGTCCCACCAGCCGTCGAACCAGATTCCGCCAATCTCGCCGTAGTTGGAGCAGAGCTCGCGGACCTGGCCCTGGTAATAGGCGACATACGTCTTCCAGTCTCCCTTCTCCTCCCTCCCGGCCGTCTGGCCAGTTTTCCCGCGGGGGAAGTAGTCGGGATGGTGCCAGTCTAGCAGCGAGTAGTAAAAGAAGAGCTTGATTCCCTGCTTGTGGCAGGCGCTCGCCAGCGCCTTCATCGGGTCTTTGCCGTAGGGCGTGGCATCGACGATGTCATAAGCGGTGAGGCTGCTGTCGTACATGCAGAAGCCGTCGTGGTGCTTGCTGGTGATCGTGATGTACTTCATCCCGGCGGCCTTGGCCAGCCTGACCCACTCGTCCGCATCGAACTTGACGGGGTTGAAACGCGGCGGCAACTTCTGGTACTCGCTGATCGGAAGCTTGTCGTTGTTCATCACCCACTCGCCCTTGCCCAGCAGCGAGTAAACTCCCCAGTGCACGAAGAGGCCGAACTTCGCGTCCTCGAACCAACGCCTCGCGACGGCGTTGGCACCGGCAGCCGACGAAAATTGATCGTCCCCTCGCGCGTTCAACGGTCGCGTGACCCCCATCACCCCGGCGACCCCTATGGTCAAGATCCAGACCCAGGTGCTTCTGTTCAGCTTCCAATGGCGGCGATTCATGGTTCTCCCTCATTCCGATCATCAACCCGGCCTCGCCTTCCCAGGCTTGTGCCGGGCCGTGGACATTCCGGGAGTTCTGACAACGCAAACCATGCGCTGGAATCTCGAATCGATGGAATCTGGAATCGGTGCTTCACGATGCGCTGGCGGCGATATCGTCGGCCAGACGTTCGAGGACTTCGCGGGTGAACTGGCAGGGGGTGCGGCGGCGCTGGCGGGTGGCGTCATCGACGACATACCGCTCCATGCGCAGCATTCCCTGCTTGTACAGCCGGACCTCGTAGAAGCCGCGCTGGTCAGCGCGAACGGACGGCGACTTGCTGCGGATCTGGACTTCACCTCCGCCGGCGTCGATCTCGAGCACCTTGAGGGGTTCGAGCAGGTAGGTCACCCGGGCGGCAAGGCGCTCGCCCCAGGCGTTCAGGGCGTCGGACGACCAATCCTGGCGGTCGGTCGTGACGAAGTCCAGGTTATCGAAGGCGACCCCGACGCTGTCGAGGGCCGTCAGGTTCAAGGTGAACCGGTTCGGGGCGTCCTCGACCGTGACGGAGCACGGCAAGACGTAGGCCCGCGTGTTTTCATCAAGCGCGGCGGCGATCTTTCGGCTCGGATTCATGGGATGAACCTCCCAACGGGCGGATTGAATGATCGGTTCCATCAAACGACAACAGCGTGGGCCGCCCATCAGCGACCGTCTCGATATGCACCGGACGGGTCCAAAGGCGGTGGAGATGGCGGAGTGTGTCCTGCGCGTAGTCTAGCTTCAGATCGACGCCGAAGTGCTCGTGAAGCAAATAGAGCTCTCCTCGGTTGCGGTAATTCCCGTCCTTGACCCGGATGATCGGTTGACCGAAATTGGTCAGATTGAACAGCAGCCGCTCCTTGATCTTCTTGAACTCACGGCTCTCGATCTCGTAGGTGTCGTTCTGATCGTTGTGCTTGTAACTGAAGAGCTGATGACGACGGCAGAAGTCGAGGTTCAGGAAGGTGTCGATGAAGGTCACATCGTTGTGAATGCGGCGAACCTCGAAGATCTTCTGCCGGCCAAGACCAAGTGGCTTGTCCCACTTCCGCCGGGTCTCGTAGTTATCGCATTCCTCCCATTCCGGACCGAATTGCCCCTTGTTCCAGCGCTCTTCGATATCTCGCAGCAGCTCGATACCGAGCTTGTAGGGATTGAGGCGGCCAGGCTGGGTGGCCATTGTCCCCGAGTGGTGGTCGGCGTAATCGACGAGCTCCGAGGGGTGGAGGATCTTCTGGGTCATGATCGTCGAGTGCCAGAACGAGGCCCAGCCCTCGTTCATGATCTTGGTCTGGCCCTGGGGGGCGAAATAGTAGGCCTCCTGGCGGACGATTGCCAGGACGTCGTGCTGCCAGGGCTTCAGCGGTGCGTACTCGATCAAGAACAGAAGGACGTCGCGTTCCGGCTGCTCGGGAAACGACTGGGACTTGGCCTTTTCCTTCTCGGTTTCCCGCTTGCGGGCCTCTTCCTTGAGAACCTCGGGCGGGTTGATGAACGAGTCCATGTACCCCTTGCTCTGGAACTTCGAGGCCTGTTCGTCCTGCTCTTCCTCGTTGGGGGGGAAATCATAGCGATTGATGGCATCGCGCCGCTTGATCAGGGGCGAGTAGATATCGATCAAGTTCTCCAGCGAGAGGCAACTGTCGATGAACCCCTCGACGGTGTCTTCACCATAGCGCTCCATGTACGAGCGGATGCGGCTGCCGTGATTCGCCGTCTCATCCATCATCTTGCGATTCGTCTGGCTGAACCAGATGTTGTTCTTGAAGAAGTCGTTATGGCCGTAGACGTGGGCCATGACGATCTTCTGGTCAACGAGCTGGTTGCACCGCAGCAGGTAGGCGTAGCAGGGATCGTTATTGATGACCATCTCGTAGATCTTCTGGAGCCCGTAGCGATAGCCCTTGGAGAGCTGCTGGTACTCCATGCCGAACCGCCAGTGGGGATAGCGGGTCGGAAACCCTCCCAGCGCGGCGATTTCGGAGATCTCGTCGTAATCCAGGACCTCGAAGATCGTGTCGTAGAAGTCCAGGCCATAGGCGCGCGCGTGGTCCTCGGTCTCGAGCTGGATGGCTCGGAGGCCGGCAGGAAGGTTGTGGGTGTTGGCGGTCGACATGGATCCTCGTCTCTTGAAATCAGCGTTGGTTCAGTGACTCATTCTGGTCCGTCAATCTTGTCTGTCGTGGACGCGGCTCGTTTCTGCTGCTCCTGGTAGCGCGGAGCGAGCACCTGGGCAATCCAGCGTCGCAGTTCGATGATCCATGCCGCATCGCTGCCATCCTGGCTGCGCGAGACCCAGGAATGAGTCTCACTCGCCGTCAGGAAACTGAAGGCATGGCCCCGCTCGGCGGGAACGTACCGGCCGTTCTGCTGGAGCACGAGAATTGTTAGCTGGTTCTCATCACAGATCCAGACCTCCGGAACCCGGAATCTCCGGTACACTTCGACGGCATCATCGGGGTCATGGCTAGCGACCACTTCGATGGCAAGGTCAGGGGGCGGATCGACCTTCAGGCTGATCTTCTTCTTGCCGCGAATTCGATCAAGGTTGGCGAGATAATACGTCTGGTCCCCCTCGACGCCACCTCGTTTGGCCCGGCGACGAAAGGTGGTCGAACCCGCCATCACGCAAGGGATTTCAAGTTCCGCGACCAGAGTCATGATGAAACAACCCAGGAGCTCCTTCAAACGCTCGTGGAAGAAGGATGGCGACAAGAGAAGCAAGCTCCCATCAAGATAGACCATTCGCGGGATCGAACGTTCGCCTCGAACTTTCAAGAGTGTGGTATACCCCTTCCAGCCGATATCCCGGAGCACGACGCACTGGTCGCCGTCGATCTCGGCAGTTCGAGCAGGTGGGGCTATCGCAGTGCTCATTCCTTGGTCTCCTGGTCTCTCAAGATCGCCAGGTTGTGTGATCGATCAGCCAACAACATCCTTGACCGAGACAGGGCCCTGTTCACGGCCATCGAGGATCAGAGGGACTTCGGCGTCAGTCCCGTAAAACTTGGCGTCCTCGAAAGCCGCTGCCTGTCCCTGGCCCGACGGCCGGCTGTAGACCTCGATGCGCTTTTGAGCCAGGTTGACGATCCAGTAAGTACCAATACCGACCGCCGCATACCTGCGCCACTTGACGCCCCGGTCGCTGCTGTAGGTCACATCGGAGACTTCGATCAACAGGCCCAGATCGTCGGCCCGCGGCGCGCCATCACGATAGCGCTGGCGCGGTCCTCGAACGACGGCGACATCCGGCTCGGGACGCCAGAACTTCCCGAGCACGACCGATTTCTCTTCCCGAGCAAACCATGCCGGCTCGAGGAGACGATTGAGAATCGCTCCCAGGAGACCGACCGCGAAATCGTGTGGATCGTTCTTGGTCATCTTGCGGAAGAGCACTCCACCGAGAAGCTCCACACGTACCCGGTCGGGGAAGGCGCCGGCTGCGATCAACTTCTCAAACTGCTTGACACTCATGCGATAGGGCTTCAGCCCCTGATCGGACCCTGGCCGAAGATCGATTCCGGTGACCATGCGAATGCGCCTCTCTGTCAGATCCCGAGCCGGGCAGCGAGCCCAGGGCTTGGTTATCTCGACGAGCTGAGTTCAGCGTCCCCGTCCCAGAAACTCCTTGATCGAATCGTAGATTCCTTCCTTGTTACGGATCTCGGAGAGGGCGAGATTAGGGATTTCGTCGAAGGCTTCCTCGAGCTCGCGGTAGAACTCCCCCGAGCCGTAAGGGCTCTCGACCTGCCCGTAGCAGAAGAGGTTGCACTTGGGCAGGAGCTGGTCGCGCAAGAGGCCGATGCAGTTGCGGTTATCCTCGCCCCAGTTGTCGCCGTCGGAGAAGTGGAGGACGTAGATGTTCCAGTCGATGGGGGAATGAAACTCGTCGATGATCTTGTTCGCCAGCGCGTAGGCCGTGCTGATCCTCGTGCCGCCGCTTTCCCGGGTGTGGTAGAAGGTGTGCTCGTCGACCTCGCGGGCCACCGCGTCGTGGATGATGTAGCGGGTGGTCACGCCGTCGTACTGGCTTTTCAGCCAGGTGTCGATCCAGAAAGCCTCGGTCCGGACGATTTCCTTCTGGTCGTCGGTCATCGAGCCCGACACGTCCATCAGGTAGAGCACTACCGCGCTGAACTGAGGCACGGAGATCGGGTTCCAGGAACGGTAGAGCTTATCTTCGCGGATCGGGATGACCAGGGGATCGCGCGGGTCGTACTGGTTGGAGGCGATCTGGCGCTTGAGCGCCTTCTTGTAGGTGCGCTTGAAGTGGCGCAAGCTTTCCGGGCCGGCCTGGCGGATGCCGGTGTACTTGTCCTTCTCTTCAATGATGTTGGCGCGGCCCTTGGGCGCGATCCGGGGCAGCGCGAGCTCCTCACCCAGGATCCGGGCAAGGTCGTCCATGGTGAGCTCGACCTCGAGGATATGATGCCCCGGCGCCTCGCCGGCCGCTGGCCCCGACTCGCCGTCGCTGGAACGCCCGATCGGGGTCCCCACGTCGCCGGGCCCTTGCCCCACGCCGCCGCGGTTCTTGGTCCCGTAGCGGAACTCGGGGATCTCGATCTGCGGCAGTGGGATCGACACGAATTCGCCGCCCGACTTGCCGATCAGCTCGCCGTGGGTGATGTACTTGCGCAGGTCCGACTTGATCTTCCCGCGGACGATCTGCTTGAACCGATTGCAATCTCGATCGATTTTTCGCACCACGGCTCCCCAGCCCCCGCCGTTGCGTGTATTTGGATCAACGATTTCAGCCAAACCCCAAGTTCTCGAAAGGTCAGCCGACGTTGCGTTCCCGGTTATTGGCCCAACTCGGTGCTCTCTTGCAGTCGGATTGCTCGACCCGCCGTCGCGCGGGGTCGAGACTTCCTCTGGCTGGCGGAGCACCGCGCGAGCGGCGTCCTCCGCGGCCCGGAAAGGTTGACGATCCGACCGCAGGTGAGATGGAAAAGAACAGATTGGTTCCCGCCGGCTCGGATCAGAATCAGCGCTGTAGTGAGCATCCGAAAGGGTAGGTCGTGGCAGCAGTTCTTTCGCGACGATCCTGTTCCGGGATAGTGTCGATGTCACTAACGTACGTTATAGCAAATTTTAGACCCGGGCCTATCCCGGATTCAAGGAAACAATCGAAACTTTGCGGGGTGAAGGTTCCGGCTCTCATCTCGATGATGCATTTGCCCAACTTTCCGGCGAGCCATGCGCGTTTGTCGGGCGATGATAGCGAGTCGTCTAGCCCGGCCGCAGATGGACGCGAGATGGACCCCTGCTGGTGCGGGGGCAGGTCGGGTCGCTGACCGGCCCCCTTTTCCCCTTCAACCCGATCGAAGGCTAGTGGCTGCCACGCTTGACGTCACCTCGCGCGAAGATGCTGGCCACGTAGTTCAAGACGTCGGTGGCCGAGTCCTCGTCGTAGCCGTAATTGCGGATCAGCCGGGCCTTGACGATGTCGATCTTCTCCTGAGTGTCCTTGTCGACCACGCTTGAGACCAGGCTCGTGAGCTTGATCGTATCCTTCTGATCCTGGAAGAGTTTAAGTTCCAGGGCCTTCTGGAGCCGTTCGTTGGTCCGGTAATCAAACTTCTTGCCGTCAAGGGACAAGGCACCGATGTAATTCATGATCTCGCGGCGGAAGTCGTCCTTGCGGCTCTCGGGGATGTCGATCTTTTCCTCGATGGACCGCATCAGCCGCTCATCCGGCTCTTCGGTCTGCCCGGTGTACTTGTTCCTGACCTTCTCCCGTTGAGTATAAGCCTTGACGTTGTCGATGTAGTTGCCGCAAAGGCGAGTGAGCGCGTCCTCGTCGGCCGCAATGGCCCGTTGCACCTCGTTCTTCACGATGTCCTCGTATTCTTCTTTCACCAGCGCGAGCAGGTGCCGGTAGTGCTTGCGGATTTCCTCGCTGTTGATCAGCGAGTGATGCTTGAGCCCGGCCTCAAGCTCGTTGAGGACCATGAACGGATTGATCGATCGCTCGTTGGGATGAGCAACGAGAGCGTTGGAGATCTTGTCCTGAACGTACCTGGGGCTGATGCCCTGCATACCCTCGCGCTCGGCCTCCTCGCGTAGTTCCTTGATGTTGTCCTCGGTGAATCCCGGGAGGGTTTTCCCGTTGTAGAGTTTCAGCTTCTGCATCAAGGTCAGGCCGGCGTTCTTGGGCTCCTCCAGCCGGGTAAGCACAGCCCACATCGCGGCGACCTCGAGAGTATGCGGGGCCAGCCGCTTGCCGCGCACCTTGCGGTCATTGTAGTCCTTCTCGTAAATCCGGACCTCGTCGATCAGCCGGGTCACGTAGGGCACGTCGATCTTCACCGTCCGGTCGCGCAAAGCTTCCATGAACTCGTTGGATTGCAGTTTCTTGTACTCGGGCTCGTTGGTGTGGCCAACGATCACTTCGTCGATGTCGGTCTGCGCGAACTTCTTGGGCTTGATCTTGTGTTCCTGGCTGGCGCCCAGCAAGTCGTAAAGGAACGCGACGTCGAGCTTGAGGACCTCGATGAACTCGATGACGCCGCGATTGGCGATGTTGAACTCGCCGTCGAAGTTGAAGGCCCGGGGATCGCTCTCGGTGCCGTACTCGGCGATTTTCCGGTAATTGATGTCACCCGTCAGCTCGGTGGCGTCCTGGTTCTTCTCGTCCTTCGGCTGGAACGTGCCGATCCCCACGCGATCCTGCTCGGAGAGGATCAAGCGGCGAACCTGGACGTCCTCGACGACCCGTGACCAGTCGCCCCCGTACCGCTCCATCCGCTCGTTGAACATCTGGCGGCAAAACGGGCAGAGGTCCCCCTCGATCGATAGCTCGTAGACGCGCGGCGCCGTCTCGGCCTTGAGCAACCGCGTGACCTCCTCTCGATCCTCGTGCGGAATCAGGTGCAGTGGCTCTTCATGCATCGGGCACTCGGTGATCGTCTCCTCACCGTCGGGTCCGAGCTCCTTCCAGCCGAAGCTGAAAAGTCGCCCCGCCTCGATGCGCGAGTAGCGCTCCAGCCCCTTCTTGATCAACCGCGCAATGGTGCTCTTCGAGCTTCCGACCGGCCCGTGCAAGAGCAACACACGCCGCTCGGTGCCGTACCCGTGCGCGGCGCTCTTGAGGACGTTGACCAGGTTGATCATCGTCCGTTCCAGGCCATAAATCGCATCTTCGCCGGCGTTGTCGGGATCCTCGAAAAACTTGTAACGCAGCAGCTTCTCCTTGTTGACGATGATCTCTTCGGTACTTTTGCTCGTGATCATGTCGTAAAGGCGCTGGTACGCGGTCCGCGTCACGTTGGGATCGCGTCTCACGATGTCCAGGTACTCGGCGAAGCTACCGGACCAGTGTTTCTTCTGATAATCGTCAAGATTCTGGCGACTCGCGATCAGCGAGATCAGATCCGATCCTGTGGACATGAGAAGTTTCCCTCCTGAAGGCGCCTCGATCTCTCTTGCTGCTTTGGCCCTTGAGTCAGTGGAGGAGGAGGACCCGGCTTGATCCACCGCGCCGACGCTGATCTTTCTCCCTCGGCGCGCAGGGTTGTTGCATCCTCATTCCGTCTGAGGGCTCGGCCGAATTGTCAAGTAAGAACTTGTGATGGTGGGAACGCCCGTCGAGCCGGCTGCCTTCGGGCCGCAGATAGAACAATAAGTCCGGAGAACGGACGAGATGGTCTCCACGCAAAT
>JBEKTN010000144.1:0-18776 GCA_049516015.1 Isosphaeraceae bacterium
AAGGAGGGTTACCCCGATGAATACCCCAAGACGATGAAAATCCGGTTCGATGAGGAACTCCCCGTATGGAATTACCGTGCCATTCCGGGCAAATGCGACAATTAATAAATTCCGTATCCTAACTGTCTTCCCGCGTTGACGGCGATGGCCCCTGCTCGTACGATCTGGGCAGTCGGGGCGGGGAGGAGCAGAAGCATGGATGCGGTTCACGTCGTGGGCGCAGGAGGCATTGGCTGTGCACTGGGGTATGCGCTCAGGGCCGCCGGTGTGCCGGTGGTCTTCGTCGAGGCCAATCCACGGAAGGTCGTGGCGGGACTACGCGAGGGAGTCCAGGTTGAGCGCCACGCCCCTCTTGCAGCCAGGTTTGTGTCTTTCGAAGGATGGCAGCCGCCGGTCGGCGCTACGGTGCTCTTATGCACCAAGTGTTTCGACAACGGCCCGGTGCTGGCGAGGCTGCCGCGCGGGGTGACTCTGATACCGATCCAGAATGGGTTCGACCCGCTGCTGGCCGCCCGCGGGCACGAGTTCGAAGGGATCGCGTCATTCGTCTCGGAATGTGACGCAGACCGCCCGCATACGCGGATCACCCGGGCGGGAGAGCTTCACGTGGGCAGACGCTCGGCGGAGACGAAGAGTCCGGCCCGGCCGGAGGTGATCGACCGGCTTGCAGGCACGCAGCTCTTCCGCCTCGTCGAGGTCCCCGTCATCGATCCGTTCAAGCACGCGAAGCTGATGTACAATGCCGCGATCTCGCCGCTTGCGGCCATGGCCGGCATCGACAACGGAACGCTGCTGTCCATTTCAGCAGCCCGCCGGCTCTTCTTCGCCCTCCTGGAGGAGAACTACCGAATCCTCTACGAGGCTGGAATCGCACTCGGCAGGATCGGGCCGTTCCGCCCGGCCACGGTCGCCTGGATACTCCGGCGCAGGTGGCTCGCCGCTGCTCTGGCCAGGGCGTTCGAGCCCTCGCTGCGGGGGACCTATTGCTCGATGGCCGGGGAGATCCAGAAGGGCGGGACCGAGATCGATCATTACAACGGCTACCTGATTCGCCTGGCCCATCAGAATGGTACGCCGTGCACGCTCAACCAGGCGGTGTACGACCTCGTGGTCCGGTTGACGGCGGAGCGAGCCCGGCCAACCCCGATGGCCTGGCGGCGACTGGCCGCGGCGTGAGGATCGGTGCCGTCGTGCCGACCACTACGAGTGATACGGGGACCGGCTTTTCCTCATGATGGCGAAACGTCGTACCCGCGATCAGCCACGGTGAAGTGCTAACTGGCCGCTTCCGTCATCCGGCTACTGCCATCGCCAGTCGCCATTTCGACCGCTTCTTCTGGAAACGACACGGGGGGCACCGTCAACGCCATTGGTTCAGCACGTGAACTTGGCTGTCGATCGGTATCCCCGCGGAGGCGAGATTGGCAAGCGCCGTGCAGATCGCGCGATGAGATAGGTTCCGGCTCGGTTCGTCGTCGAACCGGATGATCAGAATCCCCGGATGGCGGCCTCCTGAGGCGATCACCAGGTCGTGAAGATCGGCGTAATCCTCGTAATCCCGTGTCAGAACCAATCGCCCTTGTCCGATCGCGTCAGTCATGACACGTGCGTCCGATTGAGATTTACGACCACCGGCAGTCGAGAACTCCACATCATGCCCGGCTGCCAGCATCGCCGCCGCAAGACGTGGACTACTCATGTTCTCGTCGATCAAGATCCTCATGGCTTCGATGGGGAGTTGGGATCAGACTTCGACGTCCGATGGAGCCCACGCGCACGCATGTCGTCAACCTCGCGTTGTCTCTCCTCTTGAATCAAAGAGAGGTTGTCGGCCACGTAATCAAGGGCTTGATGGACGGCCTCGAGCGGGACCTTGAACTCCTCGGCGAACTGCTCCGGAGTACAGGGATCGGGACCATGAATTGTTTCGTAAACGACTGCCGCGCGAATTCTCCTCCCCTTGAGGAACAGTTGGCGATAGTTGGAGTCCGGACGGGGTTCCAGGTGCTTGTACAGGGTTGAAGTCGTCGCTCGGATTGACATGGCCATTCCTGCTGAGGATGAACGGGATCAATGACAGTCGGCTTTCGGGAGGGGGCTCCAACTTACAAGGCGATTCACAGCGCCTCCCGCGCCGGTTCGACCTCTTCCGGGCTGGCCGGAACCGGGGAAGGTTCACCATTGCCATCGCCGCTTGGAACCGCGACCGGCTCGGGCCGGGGTCGGGCCTGGAACTGGCTGGTAACCCTTTCGAGCCACTTCGGGTCGGGCAGCCCGTAAGGGCGGAACTTCTCGATTCGGTTCTCTTCCTCGCTGAAGAAGAGGGCCCGATTGGGACCGAGCTTGCCGGCGGCCGGCGAATCGATCAGCGAGCTGCTGTCGTTGGCGCTCATCTGGAAGAGGACGCGGATCTCGAACTCCTTCAGGCCCTGCCGGTCGAAGGTCCGGTTCAGGTTATTCACGCTGTCGCACCAGACCAGGGTATGCACGGCCACCGCGGGGCCCTCCTTGAGGATGGTCGTGAACGACTTCGCGGGCGAGGCCGGCTTGTCTTCGCCGAAGCTGGAGGAGAAACCGAAGTCGTCGTCGCCCTTACGGATGTCGCGGAATCGCTGGATGTCGTAGATCAACAGGTAGATCGGCGCCAGGGCATCGGTATCCTCGTCTCTCCGCCGTTCGACCTCGGCGGCGATGTCGCCCATGACCTGCGGCAAATCACGAGCCGAAACGTTCTTGACGGGGTGAGGGATGTAGCGCTCGAGCTTGCCAAGCTCGCCGGCCAGCGACGAATCGACGGGGCTGCCGTCGAGCAGGTAGAAGCGCAGGCCGCCGGAGGGGCGCGGAGGGTGCTGGGCGGCGATGCTTAGCCCCGCCATGATCAGCATGGCCAGGGCGGCCTCGTCGTTCTGGCCGATGATCAGCAAGTTGCTGCCGCTCTGCGGGCGGAAGACGGCGGCCGTCGGATCCTTGATCGCGATCGCGTCTCCCAGCCAGGCCTGCTCGAACCGCGGCGATTCGGGCCAGGCGGGAGCATCGAGCAGGGCGTTCAGGAGCGGGTTCTTGCTGGCGACGGCCGGCAGGTTGCCCTCGAAGACGATCGGCGTGGCCGGCGGCCGGTTCTGGACTCGGGCGAGATTTTGGATGTCTCCGAGGTATTCCTCGCGCTTCTCGTCCGACAGCCAGACCACCTGGAACAGGTTGTTCCCCTCGATCATGCCGTTGGCGTCGTTGTAGATCGCCTCGCCGGGCCGGGTCAGCAGCCTGGCCGCGGTGTTGTCCTCGCTGAGGATCAGGTGGGCGTCGGCCTCGCTGCACTGCAGTGCGATCCGCACGGCCATCTGGCCGAGCGTGGCCCGCGCCAGCGAATAGGCGCCGCCCAGAGTCTGCGAGCCGAGGTTGACGTGAATGCCGAATGCTCGGCCCTGGCGCACCAGGCGGTCCAGCAGCAGCGAGACCTCAGAAGAGATCTTGTCGTCCTCGACGAAGAACTCCTGGAACTCGTCGACGATGAACAGGATCCGCGGCATGGGCGTGTCGGGGCGGGCATCGCGAAAACCCTTGAGATCCTGCACGCCGGCTTCCCGATACAGGTCGCCCCGGTGCTTGAGCTCGAGGTCCAGCCGCTGGAGCACGCTGAGCCCGAATTCACGCTCGCTCTCCACGGCGATGACCTTGGCGTGCGGCAGCTCGAAGGCCGCATAAACCTTGAACTCGACGCCCTTCTTGAAGTCGATCAGGTAGAGCTCGACCTCGTCGGGGCTGTAGCGTAGTGCTGTGTTGACGATCAGCGCGTGCAGCAAGGTCGATTTGCCGGAGCCCGTCTTGCCGGCGATCAGCACGTGCTGACTTGTCCCCTTGCCCAGCGCGAGCGACTGCAGCTTGGTGGCCCCCGCCCGGCCCAGCGGCACGTCCACGCCGCTTCGGCTGTCGGAGGTCCAGTAGGCATCCTTGGGCGGGGCTATGAACTCGAACGGCACCTCAACCCGATTGGCGTCGCGTGCCTTCTCTCCCACGAGATGCAGAATCTGGGAGAAGGTTCCCGCGTCAGGCGGGGTGTCCAGGGTCAGCGGGAACCGGCCGAAGTGGGGGTCGCGCCACACAAGCCGGTTTTCTTTCCAGTTGACGTTCACACAGTGGGACTCGAGGTCCTTGAGCTGGCAGCCGGCAGGCAGGGGCAGCTTGGCGTCCAGCGAGATCAAGGCGTAAACGCCGCACCGGGCCCCGGTGCTGACGATGCTCATTAACCTGCGGGCGGCCGACTCATTAAAGGCGGTCGGGAAATTGGCCACGACCAGCACCCGGAACGGTTCGGCCACCTCGCCGGCATAGGAGTTGTACTCCTCGATTGTCTCGAATTCGTTGCGCAGGTACTTCTGGATCACGTTTTCCATATGAGCCTGAAGGTCAGTCAGGCGCTGATCGAAGTGCGGCGTCTCGGTCCAGATCCGGCTGGTGACAAGCAGCTCGTGGTAATCGGCGAGGTGCATGAACGCCGCAAAGTTCTCTCCCAGCCCGACCGGGTCGAAGATGGTGAACCGGACCTTACCGGGCGGGACGGAGGTGAGGAACCGAAGCATGAGCGCCTGGAGCAACTTCACCGTCTCGCCCTTACCAGCGTCAGCCGTCTTGATCAAGACCGAAGCGCGGACCGGAAAGGGCACCAGGGCCGGCAGTTCCAGTTGCGTTGGACCGGCATCCTTGAGCCGGGGATCGACGGGCAGACCGCTGGGGAAATCGCTCAGGTCAATCTTGAAGGTGCCAAACGGCAGGGCGGGAGGCACTTCCGCGGGTGGTTTCCAGTGGTCGAGGGCCGTCCGGTTCCAGTCCAGGAAACGACGGGCCGATTCCTCGTTGACTTCTCCGGCCAGACCGCCAACCCGGGCGAGTCCCTCGGTCCACGTGCGGATCAGGTTGCCCCAAACCTCGTCGTATTGCTGCTTGGTCGTCTGACTCGTCTTGCGAAAGGACTCCTGAAGCTGGTGTGAGTCTTGCTCGAACTTCACGTCGAGGGCCTTGATCCGGGGCGGATAGTGCTCGTCGGCGTGTTTCAGATCGGCGTCGCGTTTGAGGGCGAGCTCGGCCATCCGGGCGGGATACTTGACGTCGGCCTCCTGCCGCTCGCGCTGCTGGCGGGCCTCGGCTTCGCCAGTTCGGTGGGCCAACGTCTCCTCGGCCTTCTGGATTTCGCGTTCCCGGTTTTGCTCGGCCTCGCGCTGTCGCCGCTCGAACTCGGTTTTGATCCAGTCCTGGGTCTGGACGAGCAGTTTCTCCGCATCCTCGAGTGAGCGCAGCAGCGGGAAATAGTACCTGGCGACTCGTGGTCGAGCCAGCTTGGTCAGGCCGACGCGGCTGCCCACGGCCGCGGCCACGGCGATGATCAGTCCTGCAATGGCCCCGCCGATCCAGCCAATCGCCAGCCCGAGCCCAGCGATCAACAACAGGCCGAGCATGAGGAACGGCCAGATGAAGTTCTGGAGCTCTAGAAAGCTCGGAAGCTTCAGCTTCTCGAGGGCCAGAAGCTCGTCATCAGCACGCTTCACGGCCTGCTGTAGCGACGTCACCTGGGACGGCTCGCCGGGATCGGTGGCCTCGGGATCCGCGGACGTGGTCTGCGCGTCAGGAACCGGCAGCGCGGTTGCCGAGGGTTCCGGGCCAGCCAGCGATCGGCACCGCTCGAGCACGGGCTCCGCGGCATCCCTGACGTTCTGAATGTCAGCCCGGGTCGAGGCCAACATCTCCTCATCGCGCTTGCGCGATTTGACCGTCCCATCGCGCGCGGCCTCGTACATCGCCAGCGCTTGCCAGCGCGTCTCTTCATGGGCCTTCCTGGCACGGCTGCGTTCCGTCTTGGCCTGGGCGTCGATCTTCTGCTTGACCTGGGAACACTCGGCGGCGGTGGCCTGATGCTCCCGCTCGAAAGCCTGCAAGATCTCATCGCGGGTTCGCTGGTACTCGGCTTCCAGCGCTGCTTTTTCGGCCTTGCAGCGAGCCGAAAGCTGGCGCGAAGCTGCCCGGTATTCCTGGTCCTCCCTCTCCCTCCGACGATGAAAGACCAGCTCGGTCTCGGTCTCTCCCTTGGCACGGGCGGCGATCAGCGCTTCCAGGTCGGTGAGTGTGGCGACCTCTTTTTGAATCAGCGGTGACTCAGGCATGGTGGCGCAATCCAGGTTTCAGGTTGGAGGGCTGATCGGCCGCGTCAGTCATTCTCCTGGCACTGGCGACGGATCTTCCCCAGCGATTCGGAAAGCTTGTCCATTCCCACGATCGTGTGCTTGACCAGATGCTCGATCGAGTCGAGGTGGTTTTTTTCGAAGTCCTGGGCGACCTGGTCGGCCCACGATTCGCGGGTGATATCCCATTTCTCGCGCAGGTCTTTGAGCGCGTGCTGAAGCCGTGAGGAGTGGGCGCTCATGAGTCGTGCTCCTGGTTCGATTTCGGTGCCGTGGAAGTCTCCGGAACCGGTGAGGAATCGTGAGCCGCGTCTGCGTCCTGAGCCGGTGCGCCATCCTTGCCTTGTTCCTGCTCCGGGCCAGCCTCGGACTGGTCGCGGGCGTCGGCTCCGGCCGAAGAGCCGCCGACACGAGCCGAAGTCACGCCCGGGCTAGAGACGCCCATTGACTCGACAGGCGGCGCGGATGGCGCGTTGAGAGCCAGATAGGCTTCGAGCGAATCGATCATCTTCGTCAGGCTTCCCAGCGACTTGTCGACACCACCGGAGAGATGGTCGGTCAGGGGTGCCGCGCGGGAAACGTATTCGGCCATGGCATGGTGAAAGATGGGGATGAGCTTCTTGACGGCCTCGACCTTATCCTCCGCAATGCGGAGCCGGCGCTGGGCCTCCTTGAGGGCTTCTTTCTGCTCGGTGTCGGAGATGGCGTCGCTGCCCTGCTGGGAAATCCTGCGGCGATACAACTCGGTCCGGGCCATCATCATGGCCTCGTGCCGCCGCTTGACCTGCATCTGCCAGTACGAGAGCTGGTCGCGTTCCAGCCAGTCGCGCATCCTCTTCAATTCCATGTCGACACCGCTGAGGGCATTCCGCGCCTCCTCGGTGAAGGTGACAAGCGCGACCCGAAAATCTTTCAGAGACTGGATCGAGAGAACTTTCGCGGACTGGGCCATGGGATGCGTCCTCGTAGTGGCCAGTGGTCAGTGGCCAGTGGCCAGCAATAAAGCGAGTGCACGGCATGGCGAGTCGAGAATTTCACTGCTATGCTTCGCCGGACTCTTCTCTGCCTACTGGCTACTGGCCACTGTCCACTACCTGTTCATCTCTGCTGCAAATACTCGTCCGCACGATCGGCCTTGCGCATCAGGAATGGAATGTGCTGGTTGGTCGAATCGACGAAGCGCTTGACGACCTGCATCGTCTGCTCGAATTCCTCGACGAATTTGTCGTGCTCGCGGTCGCGCCACGACTGGCCCAGGCCGGAGACCTGACCGTGGAGCACGGTCAACTGGTTCATGAGATCGTTGTTGAATTGCTTCAGCCGCGCGGCGAATCGGCGGATTTCCTCCGGATTCACGATGGCCTGTGCCATGCCATGCCTCTTTCAGAGACGAGAACGGGACCGTGACGTTACCTCACCCCACCCCACAACCGTACCAGCCGGCCCGAAGATCCTGGGACAGATCACGGAACGCCAAGATTTGACATCTTTTATGTTATACGGAGAAAATCGGGCTGTAAAGCAACTGATTCAGGTTAGGACCCTGATCATGCAGCCGCGGCGTGCCTCTCTCTGCCGGGGAAGCATCACGTTCGGGTGAGTCGCTCGCGATCCGGGGTTTGGGTAAGATCGAAAGCACCAAGCGATCGGTATGGTTGGTCCGGACAGAGCGAGGGTTCCTCATGCATGAGCTTTACATTCTGCGCCACGGCATCGCCATCCCCCCCGGAACGCCGGGAGTTCCCGAGAACGAACGGCCGCTGACCCCCAAGGGAGAAAAGCGGATCAAGGAGGTCGGACGCGGACTGGCGGCATTCGGTTTGGAGCTTGACCGCATTATCACGAGCCCCCTGCCCCGCGCCCGCCGCACCGCGCAGATCGTTGCCCAGGAGCTCGGTCTGATCGACCGGCTGGTGACCTCATCGGTCTTAAGCCCCGACTCCGACTCCCAAACCATCCGGGACTGGCTGCGCGAACGTCACACGGACCGCCTGATGATCGTCGGCCACAACCCGTCGCTCAGTGACCTGGTCGGCCTGTTGATCCTGGGCGAGGTCGGTAGATTCCCGTTCGAGCTCAAGAAAGGTGGCATCGTGGCACTTTCCGCGACGCCCCGCTCGGGGCCTCTTTTCCAGCTCGATTGGACTGCCCCCGCGGGGCTGCTTCGGCGGCTTTGCAAGCTGAAATAACTCGGGGCGCGGCCGACGGCGCCCGGATGCGTGCCAGGCGGTCAACCGAGAACCGGCCTTCGACAAAGGGCGATACTGGCTTCGAGACCCGTCTACCGGCTCTCGCCATGGCCTGATTCCTGGTAAGTTCTGATCAGATCGCGGGGCGGCGTTTCGGGCACGAGGATGTGCCGGCGTGCGAGGGGGGAGTGGGGAGCAGACCATGAACAGCACAGTGGGAAAACCCGACGCCGGAACGCTGGTGCGGGTGTGGACCGGGATCACGGTCCGCGTCGTCGCCCTTGGATTCGGCCTGGAATACGGGATGCTCGAGCGTCCCAAGCTGGGAATCTTCGACGGCTTGAAGATCACGATCGACCCTGCCGTCGATTTCGAGATGCAGTGCTTCCTGGTGCTCCACCTATTCGGCCACTCGGTACAGTGGGTTGCGCCCTCGTATCGGCCTGAGATCGTCGGGGTCTCGGACAAGGATCTTAAAGTCTACCTTGACGCCCTGGAGCAATACGAGCGCAACGCCGCGCGGTTCGGGCTACAACTGTTGCACGAGGCGGGCGTCACCGATCTTGATCCGTGGTACTTCGACTTTGCCGAGACCGACTGGAAGTACGTCGACACGTTCTACCGCACGGGCACCATCCCGCGTTGGGAAACCTGCGTGGTGCGCGGGGCCAAGCCGGTCGACCCCTTGCCGATCCCGACCCTGGAGCCCCGGCTCGTCGAGCTGAGGTACGCGTTCTAGATACTTGTTGCGAAACTGGTTAGGAAAACTCAGACCATCCCCAGGATGGATGGCGCGGTCTGGGGAATCGGGCCGGCCTCGGCGTGCTCTCGGGCGATGTTCTGGAACTCGCTCTGGGAGCGGATGACCGCCTCGCCGGGCTTCGGTTTGAGCCGGCGGTAGGTGCCGTCGGACTGAAGCTCGCGAGCCTTGAGGTTGTCGGAGAGGACGACTGCCAGAATGCGATCGATGATCCGGGCGCGGAGCGGGGGGTCCTCGATCGGGAACATCAGCTCGACGCGGCGGTGGAAGTTGCGGGGCATCCAGTCGGCCGACGAGAGGAAGACCTCGGGCTGGCCATCGTTGAGGAAATAGGTGATCCGCGAGTGCTCGAGGTACTTGTCAAGGATGCTGACGACGCGGATGTTCTCGGAGACGTCGGGAACTCCGGGGCGGAGGCAGCAGATGCCGCGGATCACCAGGTCGATCTTGACGCCGGCGATCGAGGCCTCGTAGAGCGATTCGATGATCTTGGGATCGACCAGCGAGTTCATCTTGGCGATGATTCGTGCCGGGCGACCGGCCCGGGCGTGAGCCGCCTCGCGCTCGATCAGCTTGGTCAGCGTGCTGGCCAGGTGCATGGGGGCAACGACCAGCTTGTTCATCTGGCCTCCCTGCGAGTAGCCGGTCAGCAGGTTGAACATGGCGCTGGCGTCCTCGCCGTACGCGGGGCGGCAGGTGAAATAGGAGAGGTCGGTGTAGAGCTGCCCGGTGGTCGGATTATAGTTGCCGGTGCCGAGGTGAACGTAACGGCGAATGCCGTCGTGCTCGCGCCGGACCACCAGCGCGGCCTTGCAGTGGGTCTTCAGGCCAACGATGCCGTAGACGACATGGACCCCGGCCTTCTGGAGCATCCGGGCCTTGTCGATGTTGTTCTCCTCGTCGAGCCGGGCCTGCAGTTCGACCAGGGCCGTGACCTGCTTGCCGTTCTCGGCGGCGCGGGCCAGAGCGTTGATGATCGGGTTGGAATCGGCGGTACGGTAGAGGGTCATCTTGATGGCCAGCACCTGGGGATCCTCGGAGGCCTGCTCGATGAACTGGACCACGGTGCCGAAGGATTCGTAAGGATGATGGACGAGGATGTCGCCCTCGCGAATGGCGGTGAAGACGTTCTTGCGGGTTGCCATGCAGGCCGGCATCTGCGGATCGAAGGGCGGTTCCTTGAGCTCGCGGAACCCCTCGAGCCTGTACAGGCCGGCCAGCGCGGTGAGGTCCACGGGGCCCGCCACCTTGTACACGTCGCGTTCCTCGAGCTCGAGCGCCGAGGCCGAGAGGAGCTGGGCGAGGAAGCCCTCGTCGGCGCGCTCCGAGATCTCCAGCCGGACCGGGGCGCCCCATTTCCGCTGCCGCAGGGTCTCCTCGATCGTCGAGAGCAGGCTGCTCTTGACCTCGTTCTCCTGGATCGACAGGTCGCTGTTGCGGGTGGCGCGGAAGGCCACCCGCTCGATGACCCGGTAGCCGCCGAAGAGGGCGTCGAGCCGGGGGCCGATCACATCCTCGAGCAGGACGAAGCGGCGCTGGGCATCGCCCTCGTCCGGCAGTGGAACCAGCCGGTTAATCACCGAAGGTACCTGGAGCACGGCGTAAAGCAGGCGGCCGCGCTGGTTGAGAGACTCGATCCTCAGGAGCAAGTTCAGGCTTTTGTTGTGAACGTGCGGGAAGGGATGCGCCGGGTCGATGGCCAGGGGCGTCAGGACAGGGTAGACCTGGCTGTCGAAGTAGTCGTCGAGGAAGTCATTCTGGGCAGGAGTGAGCTCGCCGGGGGGGCAGATCCGGATGCCATGCTCGCGGAGTTGCGGGTGGATTTGCTGGAGCCAGGTCTCGTAAAGTCGGGCGACGAAGTCATGGGCGCGACGGGCGATCTCCAGTAACTGAGCCAGAGGGCCCATGCCGTCGGGTGGCATGTCCTGAGGCTCGAAGTTCTCGTAAAGCTGAGCCTGCAGGCCAGCCACGCGCACCTCGAAAAATTCGTCGAGGTTGGATGCGTAGATCGCCAGGAACTTGAGCCGGTCGAGCAGCGGGTTGGAGGGGTCGCGTGCCTCCTCGAGGACTCGCTCGTTAAAGTCGAGCCAGCTCAGCTCACGATTGAGGAACAGGGTCGCATCGAAAGCCGGCCCGGCTGGGGCCACCTGTGCGGATACGGCTGGGGGACCATTGAGCTGCGAGTGAATCGTGGCCACGAGAAAAATCCCCATCGGCGGCTTCCGAACGTCGCAACCGCGGGAGGTGGGCGTGGAAGCACCGGGATGCAGTCGATTGAACCTCCAAGGGAGATGATCGGCGCGGCGGACCCGAAGACTTGCTTCAGGTTACCACAAGCTGCTTGAGAATTCTCAAGTTGCGGGCGTCAAGATCCTCGCCGTCCTCGATTCCCTTGGGTGTTTCCAGAATCATCGGCAGATGGCGGAACCGGAGATCATTGACCAGGTGCCGGAAGGGTTCCAGTCCCATTTTCCCGGCGCCGATCCCGGCGTGTCTGTCCACGCGGCTGCCGCACTCGTGGCTGCTATCGTTCAAGTGCCAGACCCGCAAACGGTCGATTCCTATCGTTCCGTCCAGTTGCTTGATGGTTTCATCGTACCGTTCGGGCCGATCTAGAGAATAGCCCGCCGCGAAAATGTGGCAGGTGTCCACGCACACTCCCAACCTCCGGGGGTGTGCCACAAGTTCCAGAATGGATTGCAAATGCTCGAATCGATAGCCCAGCGAGGAGCCCTGCCCCGCGGTCGTTTCCAGGTCGATCCTCACGCCCAGATCCTGGGTTCGACAGTGAAGTACGTCGATCGCAAGCGCGATCCGCCGCAAACCGGTCTCCTCGCCTGTTCCCATATGAGCGCCGGGATGGACGACCAGATCCTCGATACCGAGCTGGTGGCACCGCTGCATCTCGACGACCATGGCCTCGATCGACCTCTTCCAGAGTGCGTCGTCCGGGCTGGCAAGGTTGATCAGGTACGAACTATGCGCCACGGGATCACGGATCCCGGTCCGCTCGAGCGCCTGACGGAACGCGCCGGCCTGCTCGGACGTCAGGGCCGGGGCGTTCCACTGATTGCTGTTCTTGGTAAATACCTGCACGGCCTGGAAGCCCACGTCGTGCGCTGCCACGACCGCTCGGTCGCAGCCGCCGGCAATTGACATGTGGGCACCGAACTTGCACGGTGGTATGCTGGTGGACGAACGAGCTCTGCGCGGTCTGGCCATCGTCGCCAATCCTTCAGGTCCTTTGACCTGCCGCTGAAAGATCCTTGGAAACCGTCACTTGCGTACTCCGAGGCGGCGATTCTAGAATAAACCGTCTGCTCACAGATTCAGGGACGTGGCCGAGGGTTTAGACATGGGTTGGCTGATCTGGGCTGGTGTTTTGCCCGTCTGCCTGATCGCGGCATTTTTCCTGCTGCAACGCCCACTTCGCATGTTCTTCGAAGATCTGCACGTGGACCAAGCTCGTGAGTCGTTTCACTCTCAGCGCGAATGGCTGGAAGCGCGATTCATGACCGCGCTGAACCGCATCGATCCCGCGGAGGGTGCCCGCTGGGAGGACGCGCGGTGGCACGATGAGGTCCTCTGGGCCCGTGACCGGCAGACGCGTCATTTTCTCGCTCTCGTCTGCGTCCATTTCGACGCCAACCCGTTTGACCCGCTGGCCACAGGCCGGCTGGCTACGGCCGTCTTCGAGTACCGCAAAAGGAAGTGGACCGCCACGGGGAAACGGCTCGACGAGATCCGTCCCGACGAGGTCGTGGGGCGGAATCGGCGCTACGAGCCCGTGGTGATCGTTCATCCCAGCGCCAAGCGCGCGGTTTGATCGACCGCCCTCTGGGACGGTAGCTGCCGATCTTTTCACTTCATTCGTGCGTTTTGGACTGAAGCCGGGTTCGGAGATCGATGTAGCGATCGAGCGAAAACTCCTGCGATCGACAGATTTCCAGCAGCGGCCGCTCGCGGCGTTCCACCTCCGCACAGGCCTCTGCCAGCTTCGGAGCGACCTCGAGAGGCACGATGCAGACGCCGTGCTGATCGGCGTGCAGCAAGTCGCCAGACCGGATGGTGACGGCACCCAGAGTGACCGGCTTGCCAAAATCGACGAGCCGAACATAGGCATGGCTCACACAAGGACCCAGGCCGAAGAGCTGGAACCCCAGCGCCTTCACCTCGTCGAGGTCGCGAGGACAGCCGCTGGTGATGTGGCCGACGCAGCCGAGCTTGCGGTGGATCGTCGCCGTGACTTCCCCGAACTGGGCGCCCAATCCCGGTGGGTCGTCGATGTCCTCGCCGACTGCGATCTTCGGGCCTGGCTCGGACGCGACATACCTCAGGTAATCGGCCAGCAAGTCTGTCTCTTCTCCGGCCGCCGGCGGGGTCGCCGTGGTCTGGCAAGTGACCGCGTAGCCGACGATCACACCCAGCTCCGGCAGCAGGCAACGGATGAAATGGGGCAGGTAACCGATGTGCCGGGGACGGACGTCGAACAACTCGATGGCGTTCGAGATCGTCGGGGTGTTGTACCGTCCAAGCATCTCAAGCTGCTCGGCGTGAAGGTGGGGTGTGGACATCGACGGAGTCTCCGTGCTGGGAAGCGTCTCTCCCGGTCCGAGGAGTCTGGGCTGCCGTCAATCCGGAAATCCTCGAACCTGGAATCCCAGAAACTCGGCAATCGCCAATACTCATCGCCTGGTGGTCAGCCTAACCGAACCGAGTTGACCGAGCCAGGGCCCGCAGAGCCCCGGCAGATCGTCCGCGCTCGCCCAGGTATTCGGTTGAGGTCCGCCTTGGCCACAAATCCAGGAGTCGCTACGCTGATAGGAGAAACCCCGGAAGTCTTCTGGGTGCTCCGGAAACCGGAAATTGCGACCAGACAGCCAGAGTCCAAGAGCAGGCTGCCAGGTTTTGCATTGACGCAGAATTGCTCACGACCGAAGACGGACGGAAGCTCATGGCCGACCCGATTGACAAGCCGACCCCCGTAGCAAAACCTGGCCCAGGGCTCCATCCCAGCAGCGGCAACGCCGGCTCGCACCAGGATGCCGCCCTCGACGACGCCCTGGAGAAGGTGATGGCCAATGCCAGCGCCGAGGCCCGGCCCGAGGTGCCGCTCAAGCGGCAGTGGGACGCCGAACTGGAGGCGGAGATGGAAGCCGCCCTCACAGGGTTCGACCCCAAAACGTTCGACGTGGCCCGGGAAAGGCCGAAGACCACCGACCGAACCCAGGGGACCGGGCGAGACCGGGGCCAGGAGGCCCGCAAGGGGACGAGCATCGGCAAGGTCATCTGCGCACGCGGCAGGAGTCTGTTCGTCGATCTGGGCGGAAAAAGCGAAGGCGTGATCCCGCTGGACCAGTTCGAGGGCGAGATCCCCGCGCCGGGGGCGCAGATCGAGTTCATCGTCGATCACTTCGACACCAGCGAGGGAATCCAGCACTTGCGGCTCAAGGGGGCCGCGATCGAGGCGAGCTGGGAGAACCTGCGCCAGGGAGTCATTGTTGAGGCCCGCGGCACCAAGGTCATCAAGGGGGGCCTGGAGGTCGACGTGGACGGCATCCGCGGCTTCATGCCGATCAGCCAGATCGACCTGTCCCGGGTCGAGGACGCCGCTGCCTACGTCAACCAGAAGTTCAAGGCCATTGTCACCGAGGCCAACCAACGCGAAAAGAACCTGGTCATCTCACGGCGCGACCTGCTCGAACAGGAACGGGCCGAGCAGCGTGAGCAGACCTGGGCCGAGCTCGAGGTCGGCCAGGTCCGCGAGGGGACCGTGCGCTCGATCAAAGACTTCGGCGCGTTCGTGGACCTGGGCGGCGTCGACGGTCTCTTGCCAATCGGCGAGATGAGCTGGTCGCGAATCCAGAAGGTGGATGACCTGGTCAAGACCGGCGACAAGGTTCAGGTCAAGGTGATCAAGATCGATCCCGTGGCCAGGAAGTTGACGCTGGGCCTGAAACAGCTCACCCCCAGCCCGTGGGAAAAGGCGCAATCGAAGTATCCCCGCGGCCTGATGATCGCGGGCAAGGTCACCAAGCTGATGGAATTTGGAGCCTTCGTCGAGCTCGAGCCCGGCATCGAGGGTTTGATCCACATCACCGAGATCTCTCCCAACCGCGTCCGCCGCGTCGCCGACATCGTCCAGGCAGGCCAGGAGGTCGAAGTCCGGATCCTCAAGGTCGAGCCTGACCTGAAGCGGATCGCCCTCTCCCTCCTTCCGGCCAAGGGCAAGGAAACAGCCGCCGCGGAGGAAGACCGTGAGGAAGACGTCGAGACCCCAACCGCCCCCAAGCCGGAACGCAAGGTTCCGCTCAAGGGAGGGCTGGGGGACAAAGATACTCGGTTCAAGGGTCTGGCGCAATAGGGCCGGTCGTGCCCTGACCGCTAGAAACTCGGAACGACCAGGACATCAATCCCAGTCATTGATGAGGTTCCGGACGATGAATCAGCCGTCAAAGACCGCAGGCACACCGGTCGACACATCACCGCGGGAGCCGATCACGCCGATCACGATCGCGGTTAGCCTGCCAGCCCGCGTCCACCGTGACGAAGACGGCGTGGTCTGGGCCGATGTCCCCGCACTACCGGGATGCGTGGCAGGTGGAGTCGAGCTCGACGAGGTTCTGGCCAATCTGCGAGAAGCCGCGGAGGGTTGGCTGCTTGCCAAGCACGACGTCGAGACCAAGGGCTGGCCGAACGCATGAAGCCCGTTTCAGGCAAGCGCTTTTGCAGGACGCTCGAGCGGCGCGGCTGGATCTTGTTGCGAATCAACGGCAGCCACCACATCTACGGGCGGCCCAACTCGCCATCGATTCTGCCCGTCCCGGTCCACGGCAATGACGACCTGCCCACTGGTACACAGCGAGCCTTGATGCGACTGGCGGGCCTTACGGACGACGACGTGTAATCGACCACCATGATTCAGAAGTCGAGTTGGGTATCCACGGCCTGAGAAGCTGGGGCCGCAACTGGTCTAGAAAAGTCCGAGAAACCCGGAGTTCAAGCAGCCAGAAACGGTCCGAGCCCGCCACCCACCCCTGCTGGGGGCCCGGTGGCCAAGCCGGAGATTGGCACTGTGGATCGCCTTGGTTCAAGGGCGGGGTCGAGCCGGGCCGGGCCCCCGTAGGGGAGAGGCGTAAGTTGTTGAGGCCGTCGGTAGATGAGCGAGTTCGCAGTCTTTCCCACCGCAGAGCGGTTCTGTTCAATTGGGTATTCACCACTCTTCTCGACACGTCGCCCGCCGTCGCAGAGGCCGGGCGGGTCAGCAGACCAGTGCCCGAAGGAGCTTGTTCAAGGCCAACTTTCAGCGGTACTGAACGAACGTCCGGTTCAGATTAGTAAAGGTTTCTGAAGTTTCGTCGCCGCTGAATGCTTCCGTGGGACTTCCGATTGTTTGTCATAAACTAGTGATTTCACAGAGACAAACACCCGAGCAGTCGGCCTTGTACTGACGGTTTTCAATCATTTCCATCTCTTTCCCACACGTCCACAGGCTCAAAGCCCGGAGAGAGCGCGGAGCGGCCACTTACTTTGTAGCATAGAGTAAATGCGGATGGCCGATTCTGCCCAAGTGGTTTTTGGCGGGGGCAGCGTTCGGGGATGGGGGCGTGCTTCCCAGGAGACCCGCGCCGAACACCCGTGAACGGAAAATCAGGAAGTTATGTCCGGCCCGTTCCTCAGCAACTCCTCAGCGAGCTGGGAGACATCAGCCGATTCCGCAATGCCAAGACCGTCTGTCCCTACGCGCGACTGGTGCCGGTGGTACGGCAGAGCGGCGAGAGGAAATCCAAGGACATGAAGATCACCAAGGAAGGCTCGGGACTCATGCGGTGGGCGCTGGTGGAGGCAGCCTGGCGACTGGTCGGCAAAAGCCCGAAATGGGCTGCCCTGTTCTCTCGGTTGATGCATCGCAGCGGTAAGAAGCGGGCGATCGTGGCAGTGGCCAGAAAGCTGCTCTGCGCTCGACCACACGCGAAAACACGTCGGTGTGTCGGACCGACGCGCGCAGCCTCCGGCTTCAAGAGTGCATCGGCTTGGCCGTGGTCGTGAGGCGTGTTTGCAAATGCTCGTATAGGCGGCGTGGGCCAGTATCGGCCACGGTGAAGCGCGAGATACAATTTCCCAGACAGCAACCGCGAGCGTGGCTAGCTCTCAATTTCGAAGGGATATGCGAGAGGGAGAAGATGATAATTCCGGTCGATATCGACAACCTTCAAGATGCGAATCTGTTTCTACGTTCCCTCTGGGCTGAGTTCAGAAGGAAATGCGGCAAGTGTGCCTTGGAGTACACGCCGTACAAGGACGGGCAGAAGAAGACGATCTTTATTGGGGTCGCCGACATCAACCGACCAGAGGGCACGGTGGAGATCAGCGTGATTTACGCCCAAAGGGGCACCATTCACTCGATCTCGTTCGATCACTCGAAGGACCAGCCAGTTGACCTGAAGTCCGAACTCGGGGACCTAATTCAGCAGTCCGTGAAATCTGCCATCGAAAAGATGGGGAAGCCGGACCGTCATTCCTGCACCGTGAAGGTCGAGGGGCTATACGTCCCGCCGCGGGATTACGTCGGCGACTCCTTCAGCTTTGAGCCGATATCCAAGCGTCGCTTCAATTTAACCATGGCCGTTCATGCTTTTGACGAGACAGACGCCAAGCCCGAATTTGTCAGGAAGATGAGGCAGGTTCTCAACGTCCTTTCGGTTGAGAGCAACTCCGCCTTTTGGCCCTTGATTGCCGGCCAAGTCGAAGATGATGAGCCCCTGGCCCAGCCGTTGGACAAGTACGAGATCTTCGCTGAAACCCCGGACTGGATGGATGACTGTCCAGTCCGGGATGGCCGGATTCTTATTTCCCGCGAAGGGGAAAAGCTGATCGACATGGTGGCCGGGGGAGGCCCACTGTCGGAAGACGCAGGCACATTCCTACGTGCCTGTAATCACTTCCACGTCGCCCGGAAGTACGCAGCCCAGATCCTTGACCTTGTTGAACTAGGAGAAGCTGAACAGGTCGGGGAGAACGACTTTGTCATGCCGATGAGTATCAGGAATCGCCGTTTGGAAGCGGCAGGGCAGATGGGCGACGCACATGCCGAGATCACCGGGGCCCTGTACATGTCTGCCATGGAAGTGACGGCAAAGATCGGCCAGCAAAAGGCCGAGGTCTGCAAGGAGTGCGGCCAACTCAGGCATAAGATTGCCCAGCGAGTGACGGACTTGATGAAGAAATGCGGCGGTGAACATCTCGCCAGGATCGCGAAAGGGTACTACAGCCAGCGATCCCAGTACCTCCACGAGGGAACGATGTTGTCGCCCTCGAACTACACCGGAACGTCCATCCCGCAGCTTGATCCTTCTAGTCCAACAGGATGTCTCATGCAGACCGCTTCGCCCGATCCATGCCTACGGGACTACGTCGGCTTCTGCTTGAGGAAGATTCTTAAGGAGGTTGTCGCTGGCGTTGGTGGCTCTGGATGACAACTCAGCTCGTTCGTCAAGGCGATAAGTCTGGCTGGCGGTCAAGCCATTTGCCAGGGTCCTAGTTCTACAGCGCCGGGTCCACCACAAAGAACGCCGTAAAGCATTAAATCTGAGTACGTTAGAACGCATCGATCATTTTGAATAACGAGCCGTCGAAATCCAGAGAAACGCCCAGTTA
>JBEKTN010000145.1:0-18575 GCA_049516015.1 Isosphaeraceae bacterium
ACCATTTCTATTTCCCATCGTGCCATCTTATCCACTCAGACGAAGATCTCCCAAACACCATCTGCGTAAGCAGATAACTCCTACGACCCGCAACCTACCCTGGTCCCAGATCAGGAGGTCTGGGCCTACGGCGGCACGGTGCTGCTGAGCGGCGGCACGGCTCAGCTCGCGATCGCCGAGCCGGCGGGCAGCTACACGGTCGCGGCGCAATACACCGGCGACGCCAACTATGCCGCGACCCTGCCGGCCGCGGAAACGAGCGCCAACCTCACCGTCCTGCCCGCGGCGTCCCCCGCAACCAACCTGGCAATCAGTCCGAACACCGGCATTTCCAGCGGCATAACCGACACGGGCGCAGTCAAATTCACCGGGAACCTCTCCACAACCGGCATGACGGTGGACGTGTTCGATACGAGCACCAACACGGACCTGGGCAACGCCACGGTGACCGGAACCTCGTTCAGCCTGGCCCTCAACCTCGCGGAAGGCAGTCACGTGCTGCGTGCGCGGGCCACGTTGAACGGCACGTATGCCGACGCGTTCTTTGCCGTCCTGGTGGACCTCACCAAGCCCACCAGCCACGTCGTCAACTCGCTCGGCACATCCCAGAGCAGCGATAGCTTCCCGGTTTCGGTCGCCTACAGCGACCCCGCCGGTTCCGGGGGCGCGCCGGCCTCCGGCGTCTCGTCGGTCGATCTGTACGTCTCGGTCAACAACGGCACTTTCAGCCTGTACCAGACCCTGAACGTGACCCCGGCGGCATCCGGCACGGTGCCCTTCACCTTCGCGGGGCAGGACCGCAATATCTATGCGTTCCACAGCATCGCCCATGACGCGGCCGGCAACACCGAGAGCAAGAGCAACGTCGCGATCGAGGCCAGCACCAGCGTGCCGGACCTGAACCCGCCCGTGACGCACATCCTGGCGAGCAGTCCGTCGTACTCCTGGGGCCCGTTCTCGCCATCCAACTTCAGCGGACTGACCCCCTCGTCGTACAGTAACGGCGTCTTCACGCTCAACTGGGCCGGGGCCGATCCCGATCAGAACACCGGCGTTCCCGCCGGCTCGATCGCCCTGGTGAACATCTATGTCCAGGTCGATGGCGGTGCCCCCGTGCTCATCGGTCAGCCCGCCGGAGGCACGCCGAATGGCAGCGGCGTCTACACCGGCTCGATAACCTACAACGCCCTGGCTGACGGCCTGTCGCACAACTACAGTTTCTTCAGCGTCGGCGTCGACGATCAGCAGAAGAAGCAGTACGCTCCGCAGGCGGGGCCGTCCGCGGCGGACGTGACTTTCAGCGAAACCTACACCGCCCCGCTGGGGGTTCAGAAGCTCGTGGTCGAGGACAACATCGCGGAACGCTCCTTCATCCAGTATCTCGACGTCGATTTCAACCAGAGCGTCTCGTCGAGCTCGGTGCTTCAAGGCCTGGCGAACGAGCTGGCCGGCACCAGCAGCAGTCGCAACTCGTACGTGGAACTCTTGTGGTACGGCGAGAACCAAACACAAGATGGCAGCGTCAACCTCTTCAACACCGGCACCACCGCTAAGGTGACCCTGACCGGCAACGATCTCTCCATCAACTTTGGACCGAACGGCATCACCAGCCTGCTCACCGGCGTGTCGGGGACGGGCCCGACCAAGACCGTCGGCGACGGCTGGTACGCGCTGGACATCGACCCCACCGGCTCTGGGCAGGGCGGCTTGCCTTGGTTGACGTTCTTCCGCTTGCTGGGGTCTGCCACTGGCGACACCACGGTGAGCGGGCCGTATACGACTTCCGGCACGGATGCCTACACCGTCTACCACGCGGAAGGGCAATCGGGCCTGCTGCTCAATGCGGATGTGAACGGTGACGGGGCCATCAACAGCAAGGACCTCGCCGAGACGGTCGCCGCCGCGG
The DNA here is from genome assembly GCA_049516015.1 of Isosphaeraceae bacterium. Classification (GTDB taxonomy): domain Bacteria; phylum Planctomycetota; class Planctomycetia; order Isosphaerales; family Isosphaeraceae; genus Aquisphaera. Next base: position 1,907 of record JBEKTN010000145.1, read on the forward strand.
GCGACAAGGTCGGCCCTGCGCCGACGAGCTTCCCGCAGTTCCAGTTGTTCGCGGGTGCGGCGGGACCGGCCGGCGCCGTCGCGGTCACGCAAACCCAGGTGCAGGCCCTGCTGCCCGAGGCGATCGCCGGCTGGCGGGCGGCGGGCCTGGACTCGACCGACATACGGCGGATGCAGGGCGTCAAGGTCGAGGTCGGCAACCTGGGCACAAGCATCCTGGGCCTGGAAGCGGCGGATCTGATCACGATCAGCCAGACCGCCGCGGGCTACAACTGGTACGTGAACGCGGGCACCAGCTCGACTCGGGTGTTCGGCCTGGTGGGCCCGGGTGGTGAAGCGGTCGCGGGACCCGGCAGCCCGGCTGTGGACCGCGTCGATCTCTTGACGGTGCTCGAGCACGAGCTGGGCCACGTGATCGGCCTGTCCGACAACGCCCAGGCCGGCGATCTCATGGACATCACGCTGGGGCTCGGCGTCCGCCGGGCGCCCACGGCCGCGGACCTGGCGCCGATCGCCCAGGCTACGAGCACCGCGGTTCCGGCCTCGGCGGCCGACGTGACCGCCCGCGTTCTGACCAGTGATGAGCAACTCCCGCAACCGTTGCCGCTGGACGGGTCTGTCTCGAAAGCAATGGTGGACGCGGCCTTGGCGTCGATCTCAAGCGCGGCTGCCGGCAACGACGATGCTTGGGACCCGGCCGTAAACGGGGGCTCGCCGGCCCAGTCCGTGGGCCGATTTTCAGCCATCGGCCTGAAACCTGGGCGCAGGAACCAGAGCCCCCAGACGCCGGGCCCATTCCGTCGCCCGCCCACTTCTCTGTTTCCCCAGATCATCCGTCGCCTGGTCGTGCCATCCGCCTCCGTTTTCAAGCCCTTTGAAACGGAACGAGGCAATTTATGATTTGTTGCTGCACGCTGGTTCGGAGTCCCGGCGCCGGAATCACGAGCCTTCAAATGGGCACCAAACACCGTAAATCAGGCTGCGAACCAGCGATTCGTGGCCGATCCCGACCCAGGGTTTCGGCTCAATCGGTTAACGATCCACTCACATTCGCTTGCAAGAGAGTCTGCGCTCGCTATGATCGAGAACAACCTCTTTTTTGAAGAAAGGATCGCCGAAAGTGAACCGTTCGATCCAAGCATTCGCCTTCGCCATCATTCTCCTCGGTCTGACCGCAACCCGTGCCCGAGCGGACCTGGCTATTAGCCTCAGTAATGTCCCCCTGGCGCCAGGCGGCACTGGGACGATGGACATCAACGTCACGTCCAACAGTAGCGACACGCTGTCGGCGTTTAACTTGGAGCTGCTGATAACACCGGTCGGGACTCCGACGTCGCTTCTGCAATTCACGTCAAGTCAGCCCGATTTCAGTGGCAACCCGAGTTACGTATTCGCCAACGAAAGCCTTCTGGGTCCGGCGTTCTGGAGTACTCCGCCGACTACAACCAATTACCCCAACGACACCATTTTTGGCGGAGATTTTGCGTATTCCAATGGAGCATTTAGCTACGTCACTATTACCGGCACTTCGCTTTTGGCCACGGTGCAATTCCAGGCGCCGCTGGGAGCGACGCTGGGGGATCAGTTTCAGATTTCGCTGGTCAATGACCCCAGCTTCACGTATTTCGATGATCAGAACGGTAACGCGTTGAACTATAGCGTTGGCAGTACGGGGGGCACGGTCACGATCACTTCCGTAGTACCCGAGCCTTCCTCATTGACGGTTGTGGCACTCTCCGGTTTAAGCGGTCTGTTGTGGTGCTGCTGGCGCGGTCGAAAGCATGGGCTGTTGAAGAATTCGCCGGTGGCCACTCCATTTCCACCCACTGACCCGGCGGTTCTCCCTTGACCGGTCAGGCCACGCACCAACGACTGGGACAGACGGAGGGATTGAGGCACCAGGGGCGTCTTGCCGGGTCAAGACCTGGCCAGGCGTCCGCAATTGGGACAGAGGGTCCTCACTGGCCAGGGTATTTTCTTACCCCAGGCTCCTCATTCGGATCATGCGCAGGTGCCTGGCCAAAGCCTCATAACCGGGCGTCCCGTTAAGGCCTTTCCCTGGTGCCCCATGCGAATGCCTTTCGCCCCCGATCCACTATGACGTCGACCGCTCCAGCGGCTTGGCGTTGGCGGCGAGAGGAACTGGAGACGTGAGGATGACACCCAAGCCCACTGCGTCCAGCCGCGGCAAACGCTTCCCGAACCCGAGCGAGTCGCGGAATTCGGTGCCCTGGAAGACGCACGAGAAATGTGACTGGTGTCCCCGGAACTGCCTTAAAACCGCCAGAGCAATCGTGCGGCCGTCGCCGTGGTAACTGGGGTTTACGCCGAGATTGACCAGGCGCAGGCGGTCAAGGCGATGGAACGCGTGGGGTAAGGCATGGTATGCTGAGTGTCTCTGGAGGATGGACGATGACACTGAACCAGTTTCGCCAGGCGCTCGCCAAGCAGCCTTTTCGGCCGTTCCGGATCATCCTGGCCGACGGCCGGTCGTTCACGATCGAGCACCCGGAGTTCGTGGCGATGGACCCCCGCGGCAGGGAGGTCACGTTCTACGAAGAGGACGGCACCCAGCATTTCATCGAAGCGATGCTCATCGCTGAAGTGATCGTCCCCCCGTCGCCGGAGCCAAGCCAGACGCGGTAACGGATCACGACCAGGGGCAACGGAACATACGGAATATTCGAACCGAACAACGTGCTGCAGCAGACCGGCCACGCGATTGAGTTTCTTCGTGGTTCAGCGTTTGGCCCGCGTGAGCCGGCTGCTGAGCTGTGTGGTTCGCCGGCGGGGGCACACTGCTATGGAACCGTCTTGGAAACAAGCTGATGTCTTCCCGATCATCGCCCGCATCATCGAGCAGGCGTATCGGGAGCAACAACGCTTCGTTACCGCGCAAGAGATCACCGCGCGGCTGCTGCAAGACTCCCCAGGTCGTAACCTGGTCGAAGCGGCACGCGAGCAACAGCGGGATCAGCAGTCGCTGGAATGGCTGGCGAGCAACATGGTATCGTGGTTCAGCCAACGCATCACCGTTGGCGAATCCGATTGGGCGCGGGCGTTCGAGCGGACCAAAATCGAGGCCCTCTGGTCGTACAAGCCTGTCGCGACGGCCGACCCATAGGAGGATGCCGATGGGACAGTTGTTCGACACGATTCGGCAACTGGTCGCCGAAGAAAAGTATATCGTCGGCGAGCACGCTTCCGAGCGGCTGGAGGAGCGTGGTATCATGGAGTGGCAGGTGGTCGCTGGACTGGAGGACGGCGAACTAATCGCCGAGCGCCCGGATGCGACGCCCAACCCGGCCGTGGAGGTGCGCGAATTCTTGCCGGACGGCACCGAGTTCAAGACCGTTTGGTCTCGGCTGCGTCAGAGTGGTGTAGCCAAGTTGGTAACCGTCCACTTCTTCGACAGAGGTTAGCCATGCGTATTCCCGGACAGCGGATCAGGCGGACACGCCTGATTCAGACCGAGAAGTATGTGGTTGCGGTAGAAGTCGAGATGGTCGTCCCGGTCGATGACCCGAGTGAGCCGTGCTACGAATCGGAAACGGTACAGCTCCTCCGAGAGATCAAGGAGCACGCCGAGCGGGGAGACGTGGCCTGGTTGACGAAGAAGGGCAAGGTCTACGCTGCCGTGGAGGCTGCGTAAGGAACAGGTGGCCGCCGCGGAACCAGTCGCTGCACCTGCCCGCGGCGGCATCGAGCGTTTTCGGGGTTCAACGTCTCACTGGGCGCCGCCGGAAATCAATCGGTGTCAGTTCTTTTTTCCACCTGAAATATGAACTGACACCGATTATCTGACACCGATTATCTGCCCAGGCGGTTGCTGGAGGGGGCAGTCGCGGCGTGAGGGAGGTGACAGTGCGCGGACGGCATGATCAGGGGAAGGATGAATAGGCCAAGGGAGAGGCGTTCTTGTCTGATCCCAGGGAAGATGATCTTACGTGTGTTCTTATTATAATCCTTAAGTCTTGCATTACGGACGACTATATCGAAAGATTATGCTTTCCTCATCAAATTGTCTGCCGCAAGTCATTCAGTCGCAAGAGCTCAGGACTTCTCCATGGCATTCGACATGGGGGGTTTTGATCCAGCTAATTCGCAGGCGGTTCGGCCGCCTCCTCTTCCTGGTATCGCTTGCGAAGCTCCCGTCGCAGGACCTTGTTCGACGCGGTCCGCGCCAAGGCATCGACAGCCACGATGTCGTGAAGGTGGAACTGGGGGTTCGCGCGGTCGCGGATGGCACGCTGAAGCGCCACGGCCAGATCGCCGGGAGCTTGACCCGGCGCGACCACGAACAACACGAGCCGATCCGGCCCTCCCTTGGGCGGCGGCACCCCCACCGCGGCGGCCTCGACTACACCGGGGGTTCCAGCCACTGCCTGCTCAATCTCGGCCGAGCTGGTCTTGATCCCACCCAGGTTCATGGTGTCATCCGCTCGCCCCAAAGAGCGATATCGGTCGTCGCCGAGTACTAGCATCAGATCGCCATGCCGCCGCAGACGCATCCCGTTCCGTTCGGGGCAGCCGGCATAATAAACTTCCTCATTGTCCTGGTTCAGCAGCCGTGTAGTCATCCCGATGGCCGGGGGGATCAGGAACACTTCGCCCACCTCCCCTGGCCTGCATGGGTGTCCGCCCGGGCCAAGCACCACGAAGTCCGTTCCCATCATCTTGGCGTTGAACACCGAGGGGCAGTTCGGAGCCAGGAGGGTACTGGCGACATACCCGCCCGCCAGCTCGCTGCCGCCGCAATACTCGATTACCGGACGGCATTCTCCCTCGGGCCCTCCGAGCCGCATCAGATAGGTGTAATCATCGGGGTCGGATGCTTCACCGCTGGAACTGAACAGCCGGATGGCAGACCAATCCACTCCCTCCGCGCATCCTGCCCGCCGCCACCCACGGACGATGCTGGGAACTAACCCAAGGACGGTCACCTGGGCGTCACGGACAAACTCGCAGAAGCCCGGCTCAACCGGTCCCCCTTCATACAGGGCGATGGTAGCCCGATTGAGCAGCCCTGCGAACACCAGCCACGGTCCCATCATCCATCCCAGACTGGTCGGCCAGCACAACACGTCCCCCGGCCGCAGATCGTGGTGCCAGTGGCCGTCCCCCGCCGCCTTGATGGGGGTGACGTGTTCCCAGGGAATCGCCTTCGGGTCCCCGGTCGTGCCCGAGGAGAACAGCACGTTGATGCACGTATCCGGATCGCAGGCAGCAGGGCCAAATTGATCGTCAACAGGGAGAAACTCCGACCAAGTAACGTCGCCGATCTCCAGCGGGATTTTCGACCGCTCGCCGGCGGTGAACACCACCGCGCGCGGGGCACCCGCCGCCTTGACCCTGTCATAGAGTGGATACGTCTTGCCACCGCGCACCAACACGTCTTGGGTCACCACCAGCCGGGCATGACCGATCCGCAACCGCGTCCGAATCTCGTCCGCCGGCAGGGTCTCAGGGACCGAGACGACGTAGCCGCCAAGTAGCAGCACGCCCAGATACGCGGCGACTGCCTCGACGCTCATCATCGTCGCCATCGCCACGCCGTCACCTTGCCGGATACCGGCGGCGGCGAATCCCGCCGCGGCGCGGCGGCTGAGGCTGGCCAGTTCGCCTACCGAGACGGCCTCGGTTCGGCCGTCCGACCGGCGCGTGATGATGGCCGTATCGTTCGCCGGCCCCGATAAACAGCTTTCCGCGATGTTGAGTTTGCCGCCCACGAACCAACGGGGCCGCTCCGGACCGTGGCTGAGGTCCAAGACCCGTTCAAACGGTTGCGCAAACCGGATGCCCAGCTCCTCGGCCGTCAGTTTCCAGAACGCCGCCGGGTTGCCTACCGACCAAGCGTGCGCGGCGGGATAGGTGTCAACGCCTAGCTGACGCATCAGGCGGCCAAGGTGAGTCCGTGCCAATTCACCCGACTTCGGCGACCAAAGAGGAACGGCGAATGGAAGCGAGGAAGCTGCACTGGAAAGCGGTGCGCTGGAAGATCGATCGGTCATGGCTCTGGCCTCGCAAGTGATGTGTCATTCCGCCCACGAGCGTATCATCCGGGAGTTATACTTTACGCGGCCATGAGTGAGACATCCTCAAACCGCTGGAAATTGAGCGTCATCAGCGACTTCAGGCTTTCAGCGTGGGTCGTCGAGAGACCGCGGGTGAAGATAAGGGGACGGGAGTCGTTTTCTTGACTGTCGGAGCGACTGTCGCTATCCTCTACCCGTACGATGAGCCCACAGACGACTCCCAGCCCGTTATCTTCGCACAATGCCTGTCCCTTTCCAGCCGCTTTTCCACCCGAAGGCGACCGAGTCATTGCCGACTGGGAACAGGGCTCCTCGCAAGTCAGGACGATCCCATCTCCACCAACGCATCTGGCAGACCCTTGAAGGAAGGGACTGCGATGTCGGTCGCCGGGCCGAGCGGGAACACCTGCTGGCCGGGCCGCGCGATGAAGGCGGTCCTCATCCCGGCCCATGCTGCACCCGCCACATCCCACCCGTGGGCTGCGACGAACAGGCACTCGGACACATCAACCCCGACCCGGCGAGCCGCCCATCGGTAGACATGGGCGTGCGGCTTGTAGAGCCCGACTTCCTCGACGCTCAGCAACGACTCGAAGAACCTCGCCAGCCCGGCATTCTGCATCTGGTCGACCACCGCCGCCTTCGAGGAGTTGGTCAAGGTGGCCAGCCGGAAGCCGGCATCCCGCAGGCGTTCAAGGGCCGGGACGACATCGGGGTGGGGGGGCAGGCAGCGCATCGGGGCCAGGCACCGCTCGGCGGCATCCCCGCCCAGCTCGAGCCCCAGGCTCTTGGCGACCATCCGCAGGCAAGCGGCCCCGATCTCATCGAAGTTGTTGTAGCGGCCGGCGACCGTGGCCACGAGCGAGTACTGGAGCAGGGTCGTGAACCAGAGGGGGGCCAGTTCCGGGCGACCGCCGAGGGTCTCCCCCACGCTCTCCTTCAGCGGCGTGAGATCGAGCAGCGTCTCGTTGACATCGAAGAAGATCACCTCGGGCCGTGCCATCGTTCAGTCCCTCCTCTCACCCAAGATTATAACGCCCGGTGCTCGGAGGTAGCCAGCCAGTGCTCAGCGCATGTTTTGGCCGCATGTCTTGGCCACGCATCTTCGACCAAGATAGATAGGGGGTCTGGGGCCAGTCACCGTCGCGGCCACGCCGTCATCAGAGCAGCGCGAAGCCAGTCCGGTAGAGCTTTTGTGTTGAGTGGTTCGGGTTTGGACTTGAGGCAAAATGGGACCTCTGTTAAATTGCCGCGACTCTCGGGTGGAATAGTCTCGCGCGCAGGCCTTTGAGCGTTACGGTGCCCCGCCGCTGCTGGATCGGGGAGGCGTGGATTGTGCGGCGATTCGAAGGCTGCCCGCAGCGCTTTCCCGTAGTTTTAGTTCGTCATCGCGTCTTCGATTCGTTGCAAAGATCCCAGGCCAGACCGGCAAGGAGGCCCCTGGCATGAATCGCCGCACTGCCGTGATGCTGACGATGATGCTGGGAGTTCTCCTCCCGCGAGGTCTCTGGGCACAGGAAACCCGGAGTCGCCGGACTTCGGGCTCCCAGTCGAGCCAGGGCAAGACCCTCCGGCCCGCTGGCGAAAAGGACCCGGGGGGCGACGCGGACGATCGGGACGAGTCGGGTCCCAGCGTGGACGATCCGCCGGCCGGACTGCTCCATGAGTCCGGATTTCAGATGCGAACCTATGACATCGCACGTTACACGAAGATCGCCCAGGGCCAGCAGAACCCGCAGAAGGCGATCATCGAGTGGATCTTCCGCCGCACCGGAACGGCCGACTGGCATGGCGAGAAAATCGCCGTGCTGTGCGCCAGCAAGACCCAGGTTCGGGCTTACAATAGCCCGGAGATCCTCAAGCAGGTCGGCGAGGTCGTCGAGCGGTTCACCAACGCGACCGACGACATCCTGGCGGTGCACGTGCGGTTCTTCGTCTCCTCCGACACCCGCTGGCGGCACTCGGTCTTCTCGCAACTCACACCCGTGGGCAACGGTCCCCAGGGGCAGCAGATCTGGACGCTGCGCATGTCGGACGCGGCGCTTGTCGTCTCGCAGATGCAGCTTCAGCAGGGTTTCCGCAAGCTGGCCGATGAGCGGGTCGAGATGGTCAACGGCCAGGTTCTGACGATCCGCACGGCCGAACCACGCACGTTCGCCGGCGGGATGCAGCGCGAGAGTGCCGCCGGTCAGGGCTACACCCCCCGTGCCGACAAGCTCGAGGAGAGCATCATCCTCAAGCTGAGCCCGCTCTTGACCTTCGAGGGCGATTCGGTGGATGCGTCGCTCGATCTGACCGTCAACACCGTGCGGATGTTTCACCGGACGAAGGTCATTGCCCCCCGCGAACAGGGCCCGCCGGAGATGTCGATCGACGTCCCCGAGGTTTCCATGACCCACCTCGACCAGACGGTCAAGAACTGGCCGCTGGGGCAGACCTTGCTGATCACTGGAGGCATCCATCCGGGGATACTGGACAAGAAAGGCGGCTGGCTGGGCACGCCGTTCGGCGCTCCGACCAGCACCGAGGTTCTCGTCTTCCTCGACGCCGAGACTGTCAACCGCGGCCGATCGCGGGCGGGAACCACAACCGACACCAGGGCGACGAAGGCCGACACCAGGGCGACCAGGGCCAGTGCCGATGATACCGAGGATGAGGAACCGCCGCCGCGGGCCCGCAAGACCAAGCGTTCCACCCGCGGGCCCGATCTCGATTCCGAGTCCGCCACCGACAGTGGCAACGGCAAGAACTGAAGACGTGGTCAAGACCGTCTCTGGTGTCAAGACACGAAGGCCGCGGCGCGGTTATTGCTTATCCACGGATCTCGCCAGTCAAGTGTAAACCGTGTATAACGGTCTGTTTGGTCCGTACGCGAGATCCCTGGTGAGGCTGCTTCACGATGCCGTCGTCCCGTTCTGACTCCTTCGTCGCCCCTGCCCCCAAAACCGGCATCATTCCCACCATCGGCGGCCCCTATTTCGCGCTGGCGGTCTTGTTCGGCATGAATCTGCTGAACTACGTCGACCGTTACTCGTTCTTCGCGGTCGGCACGCAGATCAAGCGCGATCTGACGATCGATGACAAGTGGTTCGGGGTGCTCGGCGGGTCGTTCATGATCGTTTACACGATCGTGTCGCCGCTGATGGGTTGGCTGGGTGACCGGTACAACCGGCGCATGCTCCTGGCTGGAGGGGTCGGGCTCTGGAGCCTGGCCACGGTGGGAACCGCGTACTCCCACAGTTTCTACGAGATGTTCTTCTGGCGAGCGCTTCTGGGAGTCGGCGAAGCGAGTTACGGGGTCATAGCCCCCGCCTTGCTGGCAGACCTTTTCGCGGTCGAGAAACGCGGCCGTGCCATGGGGATCTATTACCTGGCCCTGCCAATCGGCACGGCTACGGGGTTCATCATCGCCGGCCGGGTCGCCTCTCACTGGGGCTGGCATCCCGTGTTCCTCGTGGTTGGCATCCCGGGGCTGCTGGCGGCACTGGCCGGGCTCGCGATTCTGGACCCGGGCAGGGGTGCCTCCGAAGGGAAGAAATACACCGGCAAGACCGACCGGCCGAGATTCCGCGACTATGCGGAATTGTTCAAGACGCGGACCTTTGTCTTCAACACGGCGGGGATGGCCGCGGCCACGTTCGCGACGGGTGCCTACGCCGCCTGGGGCTCGACTTTTTATCAACGGGTCCGCGGGATGTCTATGAAGGACGCCAATGACTCCATCGGCATCCTCCTCGCCATCGCCGGCCTGGTTGGCATCGCGCTATCCACATTCGTCGCCGACTTTCTGCGAAAGTACACCCGGCGCGCCTATCTGCTTCTTGCCAGCGTGGTCGTGCTCGCGTCGGTTCCCCTGGGCATCGCGGGCATTCTCGATCCGGCGCGTGGTTCCTCGCTCGGTTTGCTGTTCACGGCATCGGTGCTGATGGCGATGGTGCTCGGGCCATCGAACACGGTCACAGCGAACGTCGTGCCGGCGAATCGCCGCGCCGCGGGCTATGCCTTGTTCATCTTCCTGATTCATCTGTTCGGAGATATCAGCTCGCCAATCTTGCTGGGCTGGATCTCGGGTCTCTTCGGCTCCACGGCGGTGACGAGCTCGGCCCTGGGAAAATTGCTGCTGTCCATCGGCGCCGGCCCCACAGACGATGAATGCGGCCAGATGACGAACCTGACCGTGGCCATGCTCGCTGTCGGTCCGGTTCTCCTGCTCGGCGGCATCCTCTTCCTGATCGGCTCCAGACACCTGCCCGAAGATATGGATCGGATCGCATCGAATAAGGACCAGCAGGCGGACGACCCTGGATTCTTGCACTGAACACGTCAATGTTTGTCAATGTCGCCAGAACGCCAGCGCGATCTCCAGGGCGATCAGGATCACGACGGTGACCTCCAGGGCCTCCATGCGCTGGCCGCCGGCCTGCTGGACGAGCAAGTCGTACACGTTGCCCACGGTCTCGAGCTTGCGGCGGATCGATTGCTGCCAGCCACGGAGGTGGAAACGCGTCGAGGTCAGGTCGAAAACCCGGGAAAGGTAATGGTCGCCAATCAACTTGAGCGCATTGTCGACCCGCTCGAACAGGCTGGCGGCCTCGATCTCGAGCTCGCGGACCTGCCGCACCGCGTCGCCGTGGGTCTTCCAAAGCCCCGACCCCCAGCGCCGGCGGCGGTCGGGGCGAATCAGCCGGTAGGCCCCCTCGAGCCGGTCGTCCAGGCGGTCGTCGATGTGCCGGAACTCAAGCAACTGAACGTTGGCGAACTCGATCACTTGCAGGGTGTCGGCACAGTCCGCGTCGACGACGAACCCGGCCGCCCAGTCAAGCACCACAAGATCGGTGGGCGTATACGAGAGTGCCAGCCTGGTAGCCTCGCTGACCTCGTCCCGGCTGAGCGGCTCGGATTCGAGGCGGATCAGGCCCGCGATCCAGTCGGCGTGGTTCTCCAGCCACCGGGAGCGCGGCTCGCCGAGCTGGAAGACGATGTACTCCTCGCTCATCGAGCTCATCGAAAAGTCATAGACCGCCGGGCGCAGGCGCTCGATCCAGGGGCCAAGAAGCTGACGTGCCGCCTCAATGAGCGCGGCCGGCTCGGCGAGCGCGCCGGCCAGTTGCAAGAGCGTGGAGGGCGTCGCCAGCAAGGGGAACCGCACGGCCAGCGAGATCGCGCCGAAATCGAACAGGGTCAGCTCGGCTTTCGGGCTGCGCACCGGGACGACCTCTCCCGGCAGGTGAAGGCCGACCGGCTCCAGGGGCACGCGGATCGGCGCCGGGCGGTAACCGATCGATTCCGGGGTGCGTCTGCGACGGGCCAACTGGCCAAGCTCGCCCTGGAGCTCCTGGCGAGCCAGCTCCAGGTCGATCTCGTCGCCGATGTCGAAGGCGAAGGCCAGGTGGACGACGACCGCAAGCGGCTCGTTCAGCCAGGCCCCGTTGAGCGCGAAATCCTCACGCTCGGGCAGGCCGGCGGGTTCTTGATCGCTGTCGATAGTGCGGTCACGACCGAGGGAGGGAGTACTCATTCATCATCACCGTTCCGGTCGTGTTTCTTCTTCGCCGAGCGACAGGGACAGTTCGATCCCTCCGGAGCTACCTGGCTCGCTGGCCGCTTCCAGCACGCTGGCCCCGAAGGTGGGCGCATCGACATCGGCACGGGTGAGATCGGACAGTGAGATGGTCGGGCCAGTAACCTGATCGGACGAAGCTGACTCGACCGCTCGGACGAGAGCCCCGGATTCATGTTCCCGCCACCAGGCTTCCGCCTGCACCGCCGACCAGCTTCCGCCATCGGCGCACGCGGAGAGAGAGAGCGCCAGGCTCTCGGCGTCCTGATAGCGATCTTCTGGTTTCTTTTCGAGGCAACGGAGCACGACCATTTCCAGGTCGCCGGGGACGTCGTCGCGCAGCCGGGAAGGGGGAACGACGGGATCGCGAGCATGGGCCACCATCACGGCCATCGAGTCGTTACCAAGGAAGGGAGGCCGGCCGGTGAGCAGGAAATAGGCGATCGCTCCCATCGCGTAAATGTCGGTCCGGCGGTCCGCCGCATGCGTTCTCATGATCTGTTCGGGAGCCATGTAAAGGGGCGACCCGGTCACCGTGCCTTCGCGCGTGAGGACGGGGGAATCCTCCTCCTTGATCGGCTTGACCAGCCCGAAGTCGAGCAGCTTGGCCACGTCGTAGCGCGCTCCACGATAGGCCGCGAAAATGTTGGGCGGCTTGAGATCGCGATGGATCAAGCCGGCCTGGTGCGCTTCGCGCAGGGCATCGCACGCCTGGCACAGGAGGTAAATGATCCGCCCCGGCGGCAACGGGCCATGGCGATCGACCAGTTCCTGAAGGCTCAAACCGGGTAAGTATTCCATCACATAATAAAAGGTGCCGTCCTCGGTGCGGCCGTAGTCGAAGACCTCGACCGTGTTCCAGTGCGACAGGCGGGCCGTCGCCCGCACCTCGAGCTCGAACCGGGCCAGCACCCTGGGTTTCTGGGACAGGCTGGGGCGAATCAACTTGACGGCGCAGGGCCGTTTCAGAAGCTGGTGCTCCGCGAGGTAAACCTCGCCCATCCCCCCTGCCCCCAGCTTCTTCGTGAGGTGATACTGGTTCAGCCGCCTGGCCCGGAACTCTTCCTTGCGAAACGTGTTGATGGTGTGCGTGCCGAAGACCGCCGTCACGGCGCCCAGCACAAGGTACAAGGAGTTCTCGGTGATCTTATCAAACGTGCGGGCTTCCTCGGAAACGGAACGAAACGACGGCGAGGTCAGCCCCAGGAGCAAGGGGGCGACCAGCGGTGCCAGCGCCATGGGAACGATCGCCAGGGTCGCCCTGCGCCAGTTGTTGGGGATGAAGATCCCATAGGTGAGCATGAGAATGAGCGTGCCGATGATGCTGTTCTTGAAAAGAACCCGCAGCTCGGCGCCCGTGAGCAGGTCTTGCTGGACGCGCGCTTGCAGCCCGAGGGACTGGCTGGCCACGAAGAAGCCCGCGACGCTTCCGAAGGTGGCCAGCTCGAGGAGCCGGAGCTGCCGCATCGAGGGCGTCCAGCGGCCCGACAGCGCCAGGACATTGACGACCAGCAGCAAGAAGACCAGGCCGTGCAGATAGATCAGATTCTGGAGGATCTTCGGGAAGTAGAAGTCCCGGAGCAAGAAGATCCCGAAGCCCAGGGCCAGCATCAATGACGCGGCGCGAAGCCGGCGATGAAGAAGGTTCCGCGTCTCGTCTGCCAGTTCTGTGCTGCCGCCCTCGATCACTTGCCGGTCGGGGGCAAAGCTCTCGGGCAAGGGGTTCGTCGCCGGCCTCCTGCCGCGGCTCGGGTCGTCAGCTTTGGCGTCGGGCTGGTTCATTGGCAGCTCGATCGGGAGATTCCATGGGTGGAGCATCCAGGGAATCTACTATAGCAGCTTGCGCGCTGGACTGTAGCTGGAAGTCGAACCCGGCGCGCGAAGCAACCCATCGGCGGACGGAGCCGCCTCCCACAGATGATTCTGCAGGAGCCGGTTCTGTCCGGCGAGGGTATGCCTCAGTAGGGGTCGGAGTAGTGATCACTTCCGGCGTGTCAAGCAGGAAATCTGGCTCAGGGTTGACTGTTCCAGCGATCCCCCCGGCGCGGGGAACCTGGGGCGACGTGGCAGCTTCGGGCCTTGATGATCATGTGAACGTCTTGACTGGGTGACAGGGCGAGTTGCTCGACCGCGGGGGCGACCAGGCTGACGATCCAGGTCACGCCGCCGGTGCATATCAAAGCCTCGGCTTCGGGGCCGTGCGTGATGACCCGCTCCACCTTACCGGGGATGATGTTTTGCGCGCTCAGGCCGGAGATCGGGCCTCTGGCCAGAAGGATGTCCTCGGCGCGAACCTGGACGACGACAGGCGTGCCCGGTTCCGCTTCGAGATAGGGCACGATCAGAGACGGCCCGTTCTCGAGCCGGAGCAGGGTGGCGGTTTGCCCCGGCAACTGGCTCTCGACCCGGGCCGGCAGGGTATTGCGGAGGTCTTCCAGGTGGTTGAACGACGGGCCGCGAATGCTGGCCAGGACGTCCAGCGGCGGGCCTTCCGCGAGGACCCGGCCGCGCTCGAGCAGGAAGAGGCGCGTGCCCACCGTGACCGCCTCGGCCGGGCTGTGAGTGACGTAAAGAACGGGGATGCCTTCGGAGTTTTGAACGGCGCGAAGGCGCTCGATCAGGGTCTGGCGATTGGGCAGGTCGAGTGCCGAGACCGGCTCGTCGCAGAGCAAGATCCGCGGTCGCGGCGCCAGCGTTCGGGCCAGTCCCACCCGTTGCCGCTCCCCTCCCGAAAGGGTGGACGGCCGCCGATCCAGCAGGTGTTCCACCCCGCAAAGGGCAGCGATCTCGGCCAGGCGTGACTGCCGCTCTGCGCGACTCGCTCCCCTCAACCCGAACCGGATGTTGGCGGCGACGTTGAGATGAGGAAAGAGCAGATCGTCCTGGAAGATCATGCCGATCCGCCGCAGGCGCAGCGGTTCGTCGATTCCTCGAGTCGCGTCGAACAGCATGGTTTCCCCGAGCCGGACATATCCTTGATCGGGGCGGGAGAGCCCCGTGATCAACCGCAGGATCGAGGTCTTGCCCGAGCCGGAGGGGCCGAAGAGGACGCCGATTTCCGTGCCCAGGCGGAGGGTGACGTCAACGGTCAAGCCCGCATGGATCCGCCGGATCAGGCGGACATCCAGGATCGAGCTGGCTGCGCTCAATGTCCCGACCCCCGGACCGGGAGGGTGCGCTGCACCAGCCAGAGCGCACCGATCGAGACGATGGAGATCCAGAGAGTCAACCATCCAGCCCGCGCGGGATCGCCCGCCTGGACGGCGTCGTAAATGGCCAGCGATGCGGTCTGGGTCAGCCCCGGTATGTTTCCCGCCACCATCATCGTGGCACCGAAATCGCCCAGGGCGCGGGCGAAGGCCAGGACAGTTCCGGCCGCCAGCCCGCGCCAGGCCAGCGGCAAGGTCACTGCCCAGAACACCGAGAACTCGCCTCGTCCCAGCAACCGGGCCACATCCTCGAGCGCAGGGTCAACGGCCTCGAACGCGCCGCGCGTCGGCAAGAGGAACAGCGGAAAGGCCGCGATTGCCGACGCAACCACCGCTCCCGACCAGTGAAAGACGAGGACCACGCCCAGGCCCTGATCGAGCCATCCCCCCAGCCAGGTTCGCCGCCCCAGCACCTGGAGCAAGAGATAACCCAGTACCGTCGGCGGCAGGACCAGCGGCAAGATCAAGAGCCCCGCTACCAGGCCTTTGCCCGGGAATTTCAGGCGCGCCAGGAAGAACGCGCCGGGCACCCCCACCAGCACGATCAGGGCGGTCGCCGCGGTCGCCACCCGCACGGAAAGCCAGAGAGGGCCCAGATCGGCCATGGCGCACACGCTCGCTCGCTCAGCGGGTTGACTTTGACTGGTCCCGGGATATCGAGGCGGCACTGCCCGACGGCCCGGGTGAAGCGTCGGGGCTCAAGAAACCACTCTCCCGGAGAATCGCCTGTCCCTCGCCGCCCAGGATGAACTGCGCGAGTGCCGCGGCGCGGTCATGTTGGTTGGTCGCCGCGACGATCCCGAGCGCCTGGATCAAGGGATCATAGAGTGCGGCATCGACCTCGATGACGCGAACCTCCGGGGCGACGGCCAGGGCATGGCTGACGAGTGCTGCCTCGGCATCTCCGTTCTGAAGGTAAATCATGGCCTGGCGTACCGAATTGGCGCGCACGATCTTGGATTCCAGGCTGGACCAGAGTCCTGCGCGCTCGATCGCCTGCCGTGCGGCCAGACCGTAAGGCGCATAGTCGGGATTGGCGATGGCGATCCGTTTGATCTCCGGCCGGCTCAAATCCGCCAGGCCACGGACCTGATCGCCGGCTGCGCGGTGCAGGCAAAGGACCAGTGAACCCCTGGCATAGGGCCGAACTGATGCGGGCTCGACCAGCCCGGCGGCGGCAAGGTCGCTGACGAACTTCACGTTGGCGGAAAGGAACAGGTCGAACGGCGCGCCGGCCTTGATCTGTTGGGCAAGCTGGCCCGAGGCATCAAGTGTCAGGGTCGGGGTCACGGCCGTCGGAGCTTGGCTTTGAAACCGCTCGATCAGTCGAGGCAGGACGCGTTGCAAGTCGGAGGCGGCCGCGATCCGAAGTGGCTGGGCGCCGGCACGCGGACCGCGACCGCATCCGGCGGCGGTCAATGCAGCGACACCGAGTACCCAGAGACCTCCAGGAATGATCGATCGGGACATCCGGATAGTTCCTCTTCCGCGCCTTGGTTTCCCGCGTGTTTGCGATCGAAAAGGTGCATCCTACGACCTCCGCGAGCGGGGCGTCAACCAGGGCCGTTTCGTTCTCGATTGGGGATGACACGAGTTCCACCGACTCATCGGTGCGCCCCATGTCGTGGTTGGGTTCGATTGCCGGCGGAGAAACGAAGCCATCGGACGTTAACCCCTGTAAGGAATCGAGTTGCAACCGAAATTCGGGTTCGTTCTGGGCATGGTTCAATTACGGGTTACAGCAATTCCTGAGGTCGCGATTCATTGGAGCTCCGGCTTCAGCCGTTTCAGGTACCGCCTGGATGCGGGATTCCGGCGCAGAGAGACCATCGAGTGCCTGAAGCGACAAGATGGTCGGAAGTTCAC
>JBEKTN010000146.1:0-18521 GCA_049516015.1 Isosphaeraceae bacterium
TTCTATTTCCCATCGTGCCATCTTATCCACTCAGACGAAGATCTCCCAAACACCATCTGCGTAAGCAGATAACTCCTACGACCCGCAACCTACCCTGGTCCCAGATCAGGAGGTCTGAGACTACTCCTGGACAACGGCACGACGTCTTGCTATCATTCCGATAGCTACGTCGTGTTTACTCTGGAGGCTCGCATGCCCGATGTCCTGGTTCGCGACCTGAGCGACAGAGCCCTGGAACTGCTCAAGGACCAAGCCCGTTCCCGCGGCCGGTCCCTTCAAGCCGAGCTCAAGCATATTCTGGAGCAAGCGGCACACGCCGCCGACGTGGCGGCGGCACTCGCTCTTGCGGACCAGATCCGTCATGAGCTGGCCGGTCGAACTCTGGGGGATAGCACCGAACTCGTTGCCGAGGACCGTGCCCGGTGACTGGACCACTTGCCCTCTCAGGTGTTCAACCCCCTTCACCGAGTACGTTCATCATCGATACGAGCGTTGCGATCAAATGGTACCTCCCGGAAATCTACCAGTCCGAGGCCCAGCGCTTTCTGGACCCTGTGCTCGATCGTCACGCTCCTGACCTCATCCATGCGGAACTCGGGAGTGTTTTACTCAAGAAGGTGCGCAGGCGCGAGATCAAGGTCGACGAATGCCGCATGTACCTGGGCCGACTGTCCGTCATCCCTTTGATTTCCCATGAGGCACTCCCGTTGCGGCAAGTCGCTCTGGAGATCGGGATGCAAATCGGCAGCTCGTTCTACGACGGTCTGTTCCTGGCCCTGGCTCTGCAACTCGGGGGGCGGTTGGTAACGGCTGACAGCAAGCTCTACCGAAAAGTTCAAAGCAGCCCGTTTGACCCCTGGGCGTTTTGGATCGCCAATTCCCTCTGATCGGTCCGGGGTTGGCACTCAGGAACCTGAAGAGCCTGAGGGGCCAAGCACGTGGTACCGGAGCGCGGGCGCTGCGGTCGATCATGGAAAGCTTGATGCTCGACATCATGTACGATCTTCCCGAGCGTCAGCCAGGCCAGACCTACACGATCACCGAAGACGTGGTGGTGGGGAAGACATCGCTCTTCGGTCCCGAGGCGGCGTGAGACCGACATTGAAGAATACGATCGGTCCCTTTGTGAGTTCGCTTGCCGGCCGGACCCATTTGTAGTATTGTATTACTACAAGCGGGAGAGCAAAGGATGGCGAAAAAGGATCGGTGCGGACGAGTCAAGCGATCAGACGCTCTCGTGGTCTGGGACGACCCGCACAATCCCAAAGGCAATGTGCAGAAGGTTCTGGCCCACGGCTTAGCCAAGGATGAGGTCGAATCGGTTCTGCTCGCCGATGATGGTCAGATCTTGCCTAACCGCTCGCATCCGGAGCACTGTCTTGTCGCAGGTTACACCTACACCGGGCGATTCATTGTCGTGCCCTTCGAGATCCAGGACGAAAAGACTCCGGTCATCCGCCCGATCACAGCGTTCGAGCCCAGCGAAGACGAGGAAGATTGATCATGACCAGGAAGCAACGAAAGGCTCAAGATTTTGCAGTCGAAATGACATCCGAGCGGATCGACCGAGAGGACGCAATCGAGGCGTTGTACGAGGACAATCCCAGCCTCCGTGCCCTGCACAAGCGCGGCCAGATTGACCAGGAGGCCTACGAGAAGGCCAGGCGTTTACGCGACGCCGGTCCGACCGAACACCCTTTTACCGCGTTGATCGCCGCGTTGCGCGCCGAACGGGAACTGCAGGCATTGAGCCTGGCGGATATCGCCGAGCGGACCGGGATGGATCGGGCGGCGGTTCACAAGCTCGAGATCGGGCTGAACAGGAATCCGACCTACACCACGTTAGACCGGTATGCCGATGCGTTGGGCGTGCAGATCGCCTGGGTACTCCTGCCCAAGGGGCAGTCAATTTCGGCGCCCCGCCGCGGCCGGGTTTGTCCGGTGTCTGACGAGGTCAGAGTTCACCTCACCGCCAGAAAAGCGACGCCGAAGGCAACAACCAAAGGCCGATCCCGGAGTCGAAAAGCTGACAAGGGAACCGAGAGCTCGACCGACCCCGCCAGTGTAAGTTGAGAAAACGCAAGCAGCGAGGGCATGCCCATGCACACGAACAGAAACCGATCATCGGCAACGGACAAAGCCTCATCGGACACAAACGACGCTGAGGATATCGCACCTCGGAATCCCACAGAGAAGAGCAGTACCTCCGGCGAGAAAAAACGGCTCCCGCGGCCTGGTGTCGACAGGAATACCGGCCAAGCCATCCCCCTCTCCGAGATCGAGTGGCAAGAGCGCGTGGCGGCCCTGGAACAGAACCTGATCGAGATCGATCAGCAGGATGATACTCCGGAGGAGGTTTACGAGCAGTTCATCCGGGATCTCGACGAGGAGCGGTCTCGGCAAGGAAGGCCCCCCGCCTTCCAGGGGTATTATTGACCTGTGCCCGTTACATCATTCTGGATGCCACACCGCTCGGGCCGGCCAGCCGGCGCCGCGGGATCCCGGTCGTTGACGCTTGCTACGCCTGGCTCAACGCGCATTTCGACTTCGACAATCAAGGACCTCGTCAAGGTGAAGAAACTGGACGGCGGGTTCGAGTCTCGCGAAGTCGCCCCCGGCGACCTGGACGAGACCGTTACGCTCATCGAGATCAAGCAAGGGCTCAAGCCCGGCGAGCAGGTGGCGGAGAAGCCGCTCGAGCTGTTGAGCGAAGAGGAGAAGAGCAAGAGAGAGCAAGGACGGCTGGCCAGGCCCGCCGCCGCGAAACCGGCCCCACGAAAGCCAGCACTCCCCCAATGAGACGCCGACAATCCCCTTGGGCCGGCAAACTTGCCTTGCGGCCCCCTTTGCGCCTACACTTCCTCGACAGGAAGACGTTGATGTCGGGGAAATATGCCATGGTCGCAAGCACAATCGATTGGGATGAACTCTGGACCGAGCCGGTGAGTGATGTGGGAGGCGAAACCCTCCGGGCCACGGGCACAGCCGGGGCCAACGATCAGGATGATCTGGCGCTCCTGGACGCCTATTCCCGGGCCGTCGTCGGCGCCGCCGAACGTGTGGGGCCCTCGGTGGTTCACATCGAGGCGAGTTATTCGAAATCGGGACGCGGCCGATCCAGCCAGGGCAGCGGCTCCGGGTTCGTGTTCACCTCGAGCGGGTACATTCTGACCAACAGCCACGTGGTGCACGGGGCCGACCAGCTCGACGTGACCCTCGCCGACGGCAATCAGCACCGGGCGGACCGGATCGGCGACGATCCCGAGACCGACTTGGCCGTGATTCGCGTGCACGCAGGCGATCTCATCCCGGCCACGCTGGGCGACTCGAAGAAGGTGCGCGTGGGGCAGCTCGCGCTGGCGATTGGCCATCCTTACGGGTTCCAGAGCTCGGTGACCGCCGGTGTTGTCAGTGCCCTGGGCCGATCGCTCCGCGCCGGGTCGGGCCGGCTCATTGACGACGTGCTCCAGACCGACGCGGCCCTGAACCCGGGCAACTCGGGCGGTCCGCTCGTCGATTCCCGCGGCAACGTCATCGGCGTCAACACGGCCATGATCCTGCCGGCCCAGGGGATCTGCTTCGCGATCGCGATCAACACGGCCAAGTTCGTCGCCGGCCGCTTGATCCGCGACGGCCGCGTGCGGCGTGCTCGCATTGGCATCGCCGTCCAGACCGTGCCCCTGCCCGCGGGCCTTGGGGACCGGAAAGGTTCCGAGCGCCGGGGCGGCGTGCTGGTGGTCGGTCTCGATCCGGGCGGACCCGCGGAGCGGGCGGGACTGGAGGAGGGCGACCTGATCCTCGGCCTTGACGGGCACCCCGTCGGCGGCATCGACGACCTGCACCGGCTGCTCACCGAGGAGCGCGTGGGAATCAAGGTCCCGATGCGGGTCCTCCGGCGGCCCGAGATCTTGACGCTGCCGATCGTGCCGGCCGAGTCGGCTGCGCAGGAGCCATGAGTTGAACGCGACCTTGTCCTCAAGGCCGTATCCCACGCCGCGGGCCGCGGTCCGCCGGGCATCGGCCGCGCCCACGGCCTCCACGATCGCGTGCTCGACCCTGGCCAGATATTCCGGGTTGGCACACACCGTCCGATCGTGCACCAAGGACCGCACCAGGGGCGACGCGTCGTCGAATTCACCGGGTAAGTAATAGCCGATCGGTCCTCCCGAGTGCGTGTGCGAGGCGCTGATGAGGATGGAGTGCGGCTCGATCCCGCACTTCTTCTGGATCGCTGTCCGTATGGACTGAACGGTCTGGCGGCGGATGAACAGGGAGTCGATTCCAACGATGGCGATGCGTCTCGATCCGTCATCGAACACGGCCGCCCTGACCTTGCATGGGTCATGGAACGACCGATGGTTGGCCTTGCCATAGCCGCCCGGTTGCTCCATGCCGGCCGCCGGTGAAATATCCCGCTCGGCGAAACCTGCTTTGAGGACCGGCCTGGCACCCGGCGATGCGGCCGGCAGCGAGTGCGTCATGATGGCCAGCAGCCAGGCCCACAGGCCAGGCCAGCCGCAACAGCAGCGATTCATGAAAGTCTCTCCTGCAGCAATTCGCGACGATCGCGGTCCGAACGGGGTGCGGCGCCCGCTCCTACAGCGACACGCTCCGCCCCTCGCGGGCCGATTGCTTCTCGGCAAGCACCAGCCGGATCGTGTCGCGCGCTTGCTCGGGAGTGATGATCGGCTCGACTGTCTCGCCGGCCACCGCCCGGGCGAAATGTTCGATCTCGCGCGAGTAGCCGTCTCCTGGTGGAATCTCAGGTATCGGCCGCGGTCCGTCGGCCTGCAAGACTCGAAACGATGGGGTATTGCTCGAGTTGAACAGGATGGTCGCCCGCTCGAGAGCCACCACGAAGCTCATCTCGAAGCCGAACACGGGGGCCATCCGCCAGGTGCTCTCGGCAACCACGGCCGGCCCGTCGTTGTAGTGGTAGTGGGTCGAGATGTAAGTCTGCGGCCCGTCGGCCACGCTGCTCACCGTGACAGGAAGTCCGAAGACATGGTGGATATAGTCGGTGTCGTGAATGTGCAGGTCGAGCGGCTGCCCCCCACTGCGCGTCTCGTCGGCGAACCAGCTATCGGGGCTCCAGGCGGGCATGGCTGTATACCGGCGGAACGACGCGGCAATCGTCCGGCCAAACAGGCCGCCCTGGATGAGCTGACGGGTCACGACGTACTCGGGCCAGAACCGGATGCAGTGGCCGATCTGGAGCACCCGAGCGGCGCTGCGGGCTGCCGCGGCCATGCGATCACAGTCCACCACGTCGAGCGCCATCGGTTTCTCGCAGAGCACGTGCACGCCGGCCTCGAGCGCCTTGACCGTGGTGTCCGGGTGCAGGAACGTCGGCAAGGAGATGGAGAGTGCATCGACCGATCGGGTCGTAAGCAGCTCGCCCAGGTCGGAATGGACGCTGACATCCTCCAGGTCGATGTGATCGGCCGCGCCTTCCACGTTTCCCTGGGATGGTTCACCCGCGGCGGCCAGCACCTTGGGGTTGGCCTCGCAGATCGCCGTGATCGTGGCGTCGGGGATCGCTTTCCAGCAACGATAGTGCATACGTCCCATGAAACCCAATCCGACGATCCCCACGCGAATCATGGCGAACCTCTTTCTTGACGGCACGACCCGGAGTGTCCGGGACAAGGGGCCCTGGCGGAGTTTGGCAGCGGCTCGCGGCACGACGCGGCCCCGGGCAAGCGCAGGTCTAACATGCCCCTGCACGATTCGCCTACCACCAAGCCCGCCAAGGATTTACGACCTTCGATCCCAGCCGTTGCCGATCACTTGAGCTTCTGCTTCAGCTTCCTGAGCTTGGGCACGATGTGAATGTCGCTGTACGCGCTGCCCCGGTGATTGCGGTAGTAACCCTGATGGTACGCCTCGGCAGGGTAGAATTCGGTCAAGGGGACGAGCTCGGTCACGATCGGCGAGCGAAAGACGCGGCGGCGGGTGAGGTCCTTGCAGGACTTCTCGGCCGCCTCCTTCTGCTCGTCGTTGCGGTAGAGAATGATCGAGCGGTAATTGGGGCCGAAGTCGTCTTCCTGCCGGTTCAAGGTGGTCGGGTCGTGAGCCACCCAGAAGATGCTCAGCAGTTTCTCGTAGCTGACGACCGCCGGGTCATATTCGATCTGGATCACCTCGGCATGGCCGGTCAGACCGGTGCAGACCATCTCGTAGGTCGGGTTCGGAACGTGTCCGCCGGCGTAGCCCGAGACCACCGACTTCACGCCCGGAATCCGCTCGAAAACCGCCTCCATGCACCAGAAGCAGCCACCGCCAAAAGTGGCCTTCTCGGTCTTCTTCTCCTTGGTGGCGCTGGCCGTGTTCTTGGTCTTGCCCTGGTCCTTCTCCGCTTTTTTCTCCGTGTCCGACCCGTTCTTCTGATCCGGGCCCGCCATCGCATTCTCGTCGCTCTTGCTCGCCGGGGCCGAGGGTTGCTTTGCCTTCTTCGGAGTTTGCACCATTCCCGCCAGTCCCAGAACGACTGCGATTCCGAGCGATACCACCAGAAGGCGCTGGATCATCGTTGGACTCCTTGACGGTCGAGCCGGTCGCCGAAGAGTTTGACAGGCTTGCGAGTGAAACGTGTCGTGGAATCATTATAGACAACCTGTCCAGGATCATGCACTGCTTCCCGCGTCGCCAGGGTGCCAGAACCGAAAAAAACGAGACTTCTCGCTGGTCTCCGCCACGGCTCTACGAAATGAATCGCAAGTAATGCAAAGCAAGAGAGTTTGGGGGACCGATCCGACGAGCGGTGGAGTTCGGCGAGGAGTCTCAATAGAGTGGAGAAGAGGGGACAGGAAAAAAGGGGATATCGGGGAGCTGCGACGATGCGTGCCATGCTACTGAAGGACCTCGGGCCGGTGTGCGAGAGCTCCGCACCGCTCGTATCGGCGGACTGGCCCGACCCGTCGCCGGCCGCCGGCGAAATCCTGATTCGGGTGAAGGTCTGCGGGGTCTGTCACACCGAACTGGACGAGGTCGAAGGGCGGATGCCGCCGCCAAGGCTGCCGGTCATCCCCGGCCACCAAGTCATCGGACGGGTTGAAGCCTCGGGGGAAGGGGCCGACACATTCCGGCGCGGCGACCGCGTGGGGGTGGCCTGGATTTATTCGGCGTGCGAGCACTGCGCCTTCTGCCGCAGGGGCGAGGAGAACCTCTGCGAGCGGTTCCGGGCCACGGGCCGCGACGCCCACGGCGGTTACGCCGAGTTGATGACCGTGCCCCAGGCGTTCGCGCACGCGATCCCGGACTCCCTTGCCGACGTAGAGGCCGCACCCCTCTTGTGCGCGGGGGCGATCGGCTTCCGCTCACTCCGCCTGGCCAGGCTGGAGGACGGGCAGGCCTTGGGCCTCACCGGCTTCGGGGCCTCGGCGCACCTGGTTCTGAAGCTGGTCCGGCACCGCTTCCCCGGGACGCAGGTATTCGCGTTCGCTCGCTCCGCCGCGGAGAGGGCGTTCGCCCGCGAACTCGGGGCGGCCTGGGCCGGCGAGACGGGCGAGCAGGCCCCGCGGCGGCTGGACGCGATCATCGACACGACCCCGGCCTGGACGCCGGTCGTCGAGGCGCTCGCAAACCTGGAGCGGGGCGGGCGTCTGGTCATCAATGCGATCCGCAAGGAGGAGGTCGACAAGGACGCCCTGATGGCGCTCGACTACCCCGTTCACCTCTGGCTGGAGAAGGAGATCAAGAGCGTCGCCAACGTCACCCGGTCCGACGTGCGCGAGTTCCTCCGCCTGGCGTCCGAGATCCCGCTCAAGCCCGAGGTCCGGGAATACGATCTGGCGGAGGCGAACCGGGCCTTGGTCGAGCTGAAGAGAGGTGAGATCCGGGGGGCGAAGGTCCTGCGGGTGTCCTGACCAGGTGCCTGGCCCGTTCTGGTCCTGGTCTTGACATGCTACGGCCCTGTCCTTGCGAACTATATGACTAGGTCGTATACTTTCCGAGAGTTGGAGAGAATGGAATTGTGATCAAATCCGATCCAAGCGAGTGGCCAAAGTTCATCGAACTGCCCGGCTTTACGCGGGCCTGGTTGGCTCTCGACCTGGGTGATGACGATCTTCTCGCACTGCAAAGTGCGATTCTGGAGGGGCCAAGCCGCCACCCCGTCGTCTCGGGCACGGGCGGCTTGAGGAAGATTCGCTTCGCCCGGCCGGGCAGCGGCCGTGGCAAGAGTGCCTCCTACCGGGTTTGCTATGCCTGCTTCCTCGATACTGGCGTTGTGGTTCTGGCCATGATGTACGGCAAGGGCGAGCAGGCCGACCTGACGGCGGTCCAGAGGAGGGACATTGCGGCTGCCCTGCGAGTGATCGGCGATCAATTGAAAGGAAAGGTGCAATGACGAGAAGGACTGTTCATGAAGTCGGTGGCGCGGCCCGGACCAAAGGTCAGGAGATCGTCGAGGGCTTGCAGGAACTCGCCGATGCTTTGAGAACCGGTGAGCCGCTAGAAATGCGGTTCACCGTGCGGACTTTCAAGATCGCCCCGCCGCCGGCGTACGATGGCGAAGACGTGCGAAGGGTGCGGGATCTGCTGGGAACGAGCCAAGCCGCCTTCGCGGGGTTTCTCGGCGTAGATCCGTCCACGGTGCGTTCCTGGGAGCAAGGGCTCCGTTCGCCGAGCACACTGGCCTGTCGCATCCTCTCGGAAATCGAGGCGAACCCGACCTACTGGCACAATCGCCTTGCGGCTTGCCTCATCGGCCCGGAGACGCGCAGATCGGTTACGAGGACCGAAGTGAAATCCCGCCGAGGCCAAAAGCCCCCGACCGCGAACAAGACCAGATGAACGTTGACGTGAGACGAGAGGAAGTCCGCAAAATTGATGCCTCCCGGGGCTGAGGCTTCGAGCGATTGCCCACACGCCGGATCGATGCAACGCGCCCTCATGCAATTCTCAACGACGAGCGTGCTGCATGCTCGCATCAAACCTCGAACCGTTCGTGGCCAGAATCTGAAGTCTGCGTATCACGCGCCACCGTACAAATTCCAGGATCCGATGAGTTGCACTGAGCCTGCGGCGGAAAGCCCACTGCAAGCTCATGGACGTTCAGTAATGCCGTCAGAACCTGGAGAATCAGCGCATCGCGAGCATCTCGAAAAGTCTTGCCTCTTTAACAGTTCACCCCTTTCACCACAGATTTCTCAATGTCTCCAAACTCAGGATCACGAGTTGCCGATAGACTGACCAGTCGGGGCTCAGGGGTGGGAGTACGTGAATTGGCGCGCTCTACGTTGACGGATCAGTGGCGATGGGCTATGGTTCCGGCGCCGGCAAGTCTGGCCGATGATGCCGGTTGGGGCGGATTGCCTTACGGGGCAGGGAGGCCCACGATGGCGATGATCACGGATGCGTCCCTGTCGTTAGAAACCGAGGTCGAGGGCGTTGCCTTCGCGCGTGAGATCTTACGAATCGAAGGTGAAGCGCTCGGGCGAGTGCGCGAGCGATTGGGGCCGGCGATTGCCCAGGCGGCGGACCTCATCTATCGCTGTGCCGGCAGCGTGATCGTCACCGGGATGGGCAAGGCGGGGCTGGTCGGCCAGAAGCTGGCCGCGACGCTGGCCTCGACGGGCACCAGGGCCTTCCCGCTGCATCCGGGCGAGGCGATCCACGGCGACCTGGGGCGAATCCGGGCGGACGACGTGGTGATCGCGCTGTCGCAGAGCGGCGAGACCGAAGAGGTCTTGCGGCTGGTGCCGGCATTACGGCGGCTGAGCGCCCGCCTGATCGCAATCACCGAGCGCACGACCAGCTCGCTGGGCCAGGCGGCGGATCTGTGCATCGCGCTGGGGCCGATCGAAGAGGCCTGTCCGCTGGGTCTAGCCCCCTCCGCAAGCACGACGGCGCTCATGGCCGTGGGCGATGCGCTGGCCCTGCTGGTGAGCCGGATGCGCAACTTTTCGCCCGAGGATTTCGCCCTCTACCATCCCGGCGGCAGCCTGGGCCGGAAGCTGACCCGGGTCGAGGACGTGATGCGCACCGGCCGGCAGCTCCGCCGAGCCCACGTCGAGGAGACGGTTCGCGAGATCTTCGTGCGTCTGGCCGGACCGCGCCGGCGCTCGGGCGCGATCCTCATCGAGGACGCCGACACCCACTTGCTGGGCATCTTCACCGACAGCGACCTGGCGCGACTGTTCGAGAAGCGCCGGGAGGCTGAGCTGGACCGCCAGATCGGCGAGATCATGACCATCGACCCGAAGCGGGTCCGGCTCGGGGCCTTGCTCAGCGATGCCGTCGAGCTCATGAAGACGCACAAGATCAGCGAGTTGCCGGTCGTGGATCGCGGTAATCGTCTCGTGGGCCTGATCGACGTGACCGACCTGATCGGCCTGGTCCCGGCCGAGTTTGAGGAGTGATGCGCATGGGGCAACCGTCATCGGCCGATCTGGCCGCCCGGTGCGCGGCGATCGAGCTTCTGGCCGTGGATGTCGATGGCGTCTTGACCGACGGTGTCATCGTGGTCGACGACCGGGGTGTGGAATCGAAGCATTTTCACGTCAGGGATGGCCTGGCGTACGCGCTCTGGCACCGCGCGGGCAAGTGCTCGTCCATTCTCTCGGGCCGGCGGGCCGAGGTCGTGGATCGGCGAGCCGCCGAGCTCAAGATTGCCCACGTGGCCCAGGGGCTGGCCGAGAAGGGAGAGCCGCTGCGGGCCTTGCTGGCCGAGCTTGGCCTGGAACGCCGCCAGGTTTGCTTCGTGGGCGACGACCTGGTCGACTTGCCCGTGCTGCGCGCGGTTGGCCTGGCGGCCTGTCCCGCGGATGCCGTCGTCGAGGTCCGTGATTCGGTTCACCTCGTCACCACCGCCGCGGGCGGACGGGGCGCGGTTCGCGAGGTCGTCGAGGTCATTCTCAAGGTGCAGGGGCTCTGGCACGACCTTTGCAGTACCTTCACAGTGCCAGCAGCGTGACCTGCTCCGACGCCGGGGTGGTCCCCGGCCCAGACCGCCGAGAATTCGGTGACGTGCTGATCGATCCTTGATCCGAAATGATGGCTGGCGACGTTACGGAAGCAGTCTTTTGCTCAGAAAACTCCTCAAGCTGGTGACGATGCTCACCCTCCTGGCGGGGTGCTACCTGGGCTACGTGCGCGCTTTCACGGTGGTCATGGCGCAACTGACCGCCGCTCGCAAGGTCGATGACATCCCCTTCATTGTCAAAGATTCCAAGTCCAAGCAGGAGGCCATCCTCCACGCCCGCGAGTCGTTCGGCCCGAAGCACTGGACGGCCGACGATGACCTGCAATTACGTTATTACAATAGCGAGCGCGGATTCTGGATGTACTCGCAGCACGATGATCGGATCATCGAGGAGGACGGGGTCCGCTATGATGGTAAGCGAATCAGGCTGAGGCCGGCGGCGATCATCTGGCGCGCCAAGGACGGCAGCAGCACCAAGACGGTGACCGCCGAGGAAGCGATCATCGACTTCAATCAGCCGCTCTCGTTCAACGCCAAGCCCGATGCTGAGCCGATCGTCGTCAAGCATGCCCGGCTCGAGCGCAACGTCATGATCCGCGACGACCGCGGAACGCTCAACGACCGGTCTGACGACATGGACATCGGCCCCCTGACCTGGGTCGAGTTCGACGACAACAAGTTGCAGCTTTACAGCGATTCCGATGTGCTCATCGTCGATCGCGACACGCGAATCACCGGTGTCGGCATGCTGATCCAGCTCCGTCCCAAGTCGGAGTCTGGGCTGCCGGGCGCGCACTCGGCCGGTTTCGAGGGAGCCCAGAGCGCACAGCTCAACCAGAATGCCCACGTCGTTTTCACCGACGTCAGCAAGACGGGAATCTTGCCAGACACGGCGCAGACCAAGCGCGGGGAGCCGGGAAAGGTCCAGGTCCAGGTCGATTCCCAGCGAGCTCAGAAGAATGGCGCGACCAAGGACCAGGCAAGCCCTGAGCCTGTGCCGCTGGACCTCCGTTGCGAGGGTCCGATGCAGGTCGCTTTCCCCAAGCCGCACCTGCCGGTCAAGGAGGGCCCGCCGGCGCCACCGGGTCCCACGCTGGTGCACTTCGAACGCAACGTGGTCGTTCGCCGCGGCAAGCTTACCGAGCAGCCCGATCAACTCGACTGCGACAACCTCGACCTGACCCTGGTCCCGGGGGAGAAGACGGCACCCGGGCCGGGCAAGACCCCCCTCTCGGGCAGCCAGGCGGTCACGCCCGCCGCCGCCGCGAGTTCCGGCCAGGCCCCGGCGGCCGAGGGCGCCGCACGCAACGGTAGCGGGGAACAGAAAGGGACGTTCGGCGACCTGGTCCTGCAACGCGTCAAGGCCACGGGCCACGCGGTCTGGCTCCGGTCGCCTGCGAATGGAGTCAGGATTTTTAGCAACGAGCTGCTGCACAAGATCGGCTCGCCTCCGGGCCCGACCCTCACTTACTGGCGCAGCGACGCCACTCGAAAGGTCGTTATCGAGAAATATGACTACGTCGAGGAGCACCCCCAAGGACCCGACGGACCGGTCGTGCGCAAGCCCCAGTCGGTCACTCACATCTGGACGGTCGACGCCACCATGGTGGACAGCGGCAGCGGCATGGAGACCGCGAACCTGTTTGCACACGGCCCCGGCCTGCTGGAAACTCGACCCGTTCCAGACAAGACGGACAGCCCGCTCAAGGACGTGCCACCCGATCGGACCGCCGTCTGGCAAGATCTGATGATGCTGAAGAACTTGCTCGGGCCCGACCAGAAGATCGTCCAGAAAGAGGTCGTCCTCAAAGGGAACCCGAAGGTCGTGGACCAGCTTCAGCAACAGTCGATCGACGCGGTTGATACGATCGCCGTCTGGCTCGAGCCTAAACCCGCGGAAAGTGGCTCGGCAAAGAGTACGACGGCAAAGGCGAAAACCACGGCTACCTCCGGTCAACGGGGCAAAGGCGACACCAGTGCGCAGGGCGGCAACTTCCAGATCCAGCGACTGCTCGCCCTGCGCGACGTCCACCTGGTCGCGCCCTCCAAGAACCTGACCGCTCGCGATCGGCTCGATGCCGATTTCAAGGAAGCGCCCGCCTCGACGACCGCCACGCCATCCACCGCCCAGGGAACCTCTCAACCTGCCACGGAGACATCCCCATCCACCGCTGCCGCGGGAGCGGACACGGAGACCGACGAGCCGGAAGTCGCGGCGAAGGAGAAACCGCCCGAACCCGCGATGGTCGCCCTCGCCGACCGCGTCGAAGCCAACATCCTGATCGACCCCAAGCCCGAAACCAAGAACAGCAAGAAGGATAGCACCGC
This sequence comes from Isosphaeraceae bacterium, assembly GCA_049516015.1. GTDB lineage: Bacteria > Planctomycetota > Planctomycetia > Isosphaerales > Isosphaeraceae > Aquisphaera. The sequence continues at coordinate 13,256 of JBEKTN010000146.1, forward strand.
CAAGACCACGAAGACCTCGTCCCCGTCGTCACCCGGTGATCCTGACTCGAATTACGAGGTTCGCGACCTGCGGCTCTTCGGCACAGTCAGCCTGCATCAGGACCCGGATCCCGGGAAGACGAAAGGAAAGGATGCCTTCGGCGAGACGCTCATCCTGCGCAACGAGGGATCGGGACGGGCGATCTTCAATCTCTATCATCAAGATCCGCGTCCGGGCAAATCAGCGCGACCAGCACTCGCGCTGGCGATGCCCAGGCCCCTGGCCAAGGTCATCACCGAAGACATGACCATCGAGGGCGAGGTGATCGGGGTCAATCAGATCACCGATCAAGCCTGGGCCTACGGGCCTGGCAAGCTGGTCCAGCTCACGGACCGCGGCCTCCTCTCCGACAAGGCCGAGGGCGAAGAGCCCGAAGCTGCCGACCACGCCGAGGTCGTCGCCGACGCCAAGTCGTCCTCGAAGTCGAAGGACGCGCAAACGATCAAACCGAAGCCCAAGACCCGGGCCGGCAAGGTGCAGGCCGAGAAGGTTCCCCTGGTGATCACCTGGAGCGAGAAGATGCTCTTCTACGGCAAGTCGCTCGATCCCGAGAACCGACCGGCCGCCAAGGCCGAGTTCTACAAGAACGTCCGCTCCGAGATGGAAGACGGCCTGCTCTATTGCACCAAGATCATGACCACGTACACCGACAAGCCCGTTCCGCTGGCCGATCTCGGCAAGATGAGCAAGGCCGGATCGGGCCCCGGGGCGAAGGGAAAGACCGATCGAGACCCGGCAGAGGGAGGCGCGGAGGCCGAGCAGCCGAAGCCTGACCTGACCTTGATCGACCTGGTCGGCAACGCGCTGGCCATCAGCCGCAAGGTCGATCCCGAGCGGCCGGTCTTGCTCAGCCTGCAGAAAATCACCAGCGACCACCTGATCTATGACCGTCGAACCGGAGACTTTCACAGCCCATGCGCCGGGATGGTCTACCTCTATGACAAGGCAGACGACCCGGCGAAGCCGAAGAAGGGGCCTGATGGCGAAGCACCGGAGGTCAATCGACGGACGATTCGACCGGTGGCTGGGAAACCCGGCGACAAACCCGGCGGCAAGGCCCCGGTCCTGCCGCTGGTGCTCACCCAGATCAAGTTCACCCGGGAGATGTTCGGCCGGTTCGGCACGGGCAAGACAACCGACAAGACGGAAACCCGCTGGGCCGATTTCTTCGGCGACATCGAGGCGGCCCGCACGCCGGTTGCCAACGAGCGAACGATCGTCAACTACGATCGGCTTTACGATCGGCTTCCCGCCGATACCTATTTCCTCACCTCCCAGACCATGCGCGTGGTCAGTGAGCCGCCCCCGCCGGGTTCGCCCTCGAACACCCCGGCGCGGAATTTCCTCAAGGCCTGGGAAAACGCCTATGCCACGACGAATGACTCTATGATCCAGGCTGACGTAATTACCTATGATTCGCACAACGACCTGATCTATGCCAACGGTCAGGACGGCCGCCTCGTCCAGGTGGTGCAGCAAGTGGGCCCGGGCCAGCCGGGATCTCCCATGCGGGCCGACGCCGTGCGGGTCAATCCCAAGACCGGCGCAGCCGACGTGATCGGGCCTAACGTCATCCAGATGCTCGACAAGAGAACCGGAACCCGGCCGACCTTCGTGGCCCCGCCCGATCCCAATGCCAAGCCGCCCAAACCCCGCAAGACCCCATACCACCCGCCGTCCAGCAACGTCGAGCGCAAGGGCTTCACGGGACGATGACGACATGTGAAGGTCCGTTCACGGCCTGGCTTCCGTGCGTACGCCGTAGACCTCGCCCGGAACTCCTGCCGCGCTGCCTGAAACCGCCGAGGACGGCCCACGTGCCCCGTACCGCGTGTGCCAGCCCTCGGCGGCCCGGATCGCGGCCAGCTCATCCTTGCTGAATCCGTAGCGGGCAAACCAGGGAGTTCCTTGCGAGCGAACCAGGGCATCGACTTCAGTCAGCCGCTGTCGCGCGGTCGTCGCGGCGAACTGGCTGCGCGCACCAGCTCCCTGCTGGAGGAAGTACTCCTTCCAGAAGGCCCGGCCGCCGAGGATCCCCGAGGCTCCAACGCCCAGCGCCAGCTCGACCTGCCGGAGATACTCGGGATAATCGACGCCCGCCGAGAGCAGCACCCAGGGGCGCTCGCTGGCCGCGTCCAGCGCGTGCAGGTTGTTCTCGAGTTGCTCTTCGGATTCGTGGCTCAGCGTGCCGGGAAATTCGCACTTGTAAATGTCGCAAAAGCGGCTGAGCTGACGGGCCGACTCGATCACCGTCCGTGCCTTGCGGTCCAGGTAGCTGGCGTTGGTCTTCTGCTCACCGCCAAAGGGAAACGACACGGTCTCGAGAAGCAGCAAAATATCGAATTTCTTACACTCGTTGTAAACATGCTCGACAAGCTGGAACTGATGCTCGGCCGAGATCGGCTCGGTGGGCTCGAACTGGGCCAGCAGCTTGACGGCGTCGGCCCCCATCCGCTTGATCTTCTCGACGCTCCAGCCCGGCTCGACGGCAGCCATCGGCGCGCCCTTCTGGTTCTTGGGGCTGCGCGACATCTCGTACCGGACCAAGAGCCCGGTGTCCGGCGGAATGGCCTCCGAGGCGATCGCCGACCAGGCGCCATAGTAGGCGTCGATCAGCACTCCGGAAGCCGCCGGCGCCAGATTGCGCGTCAGGTCGAGCTTGGCCTCGACGATCTCATCGTAGGTGGGATCGCGATGTTCTCCCGCTGCTTGCAGTGCCTTGGTTGCCATCTCGATCACGGAACTGATTTGATCCAGGGCCAGGATCGTCAGCGTGCCGTTAGGATTGCTGATCCGTTGCAGGCCGCGCAGCTTGCCCGGCGTCAATTCTTTGCCCAGCAGAACCGTGGCACTGAGGCGAACTGCGCTCTCGGCTATGGACATCAGAGAGGCTCTCCTCTTGAAGCGTGAGATCTTGCTTCGAAAACCAAGAAGCACATTTTAACTTGAAAGCCGCGCTGGCGGGAGGATTGCGAATCGCCGAACGGGATCTTATGATAAGGAACGATCCGATCGTTACCGCGTGACCAAAGCATGGCCTCAGCGGGTCGGGTCCGGACGTTCGAGCCCAAGGAGCGAACGTTCCACGCAACTGTGTCCGGGTCTGCTCGTTCAGGGGCCGGCACCCGGACCGGGATGGCACTGGACCATCTTGATCGCATCCACTCAGAACGCGGACCCGCTGGCGGCGTCTGCCCCGACGACGAGGGACGGCCACGGTTCACCGCACATCGGAGTCTCCAAATCATGGCGACCCCCATTGGCGAACTGCTAGGTGCCGAGGCTGACAGCCTGCTGAAACATGTGTGCAAGACCATCCCCAAGCAGTCGCTGCATCTGCCTGGCCCCGACTTCGTTGATCGCATTTTCGTTCCCAGCGATCGCAATCCCCGGGTTCTCAGCAACCTTCAGCGATTCTTCGGTACCGGCCGCCTTGCGGGAACCGGCTACCTGTCCATCCTGCCCGTCGATCAGGGCATCGAACACTCCGGCGGCGCCAGCTTCGCCAAGAACCCCGCCTACTTCGACCCTGAAAACATTATCAAGCTCGCGCTCGAGGGCGGGTGCAACGCCGTCGCCAGCACCTACGGCGTGCTCGGCATGGTCGCCCGCAAGTACGCCCACAAGATCCCCTTCCTCGTGAAGATCAACCACAACGAGCTGATGACCTACCCCAACCAGTTCAACCAGGTGCTCTTTGGCACGGTGAAGGAAGCCCATGACATGGGTGCCGCGGCGGTCGGCGCCACGATCTATTTCGGCTCGGACCAGAGCACCCGCCAGATCATCGAGGTTTCCGAAGCCTTCGCGCACGCTCATGAACTGGGCATGGCGACTGTCCTCTGGTGCTACCTCCGCAATGGGTCCTTCAAGAAAGACACGGACTTCCACGTGGCCGCCGACCTGACCGGGCAGGCCAATCATCTGGGTGTCACCATCCAGGCCGACATCATCAAGCAGAAAATGCCGGAGAACAACGGCGGCTTCAAAGCCCTGAACCAGGGCGGTACAAGCTATGGCAAGTTCGACGAGCGGATGTACACCGAGCTTTCCAGCGACCACCCGATCGACCTCACCCGCTACCAGGTGGCCAATTGCTACATGGGCCGCGCGGGCCTGATCAACTCCGGCGGCGCCAGTGGCAAGAATGACCTGGCCGATGCCGTCAAGACGTCCGTCATCAACAAGCGTGCCGGCGGCATGGGCCTGATCTCAGGCCGCAAGGCCTTCCAGCGTCCCATGGCCGATGGCGTCAAGCTGCTCAACGCCATCCAGGATGTCTACCTCGACGCCTCGATCACCGTGGCCTGATCTGAGAGGCGTGGGGGGTGGAGCGTGGAGCGGGGCGTCATCTCCCTGCCTTCCGCTTCACTTCCGCTTCACTGACTTCGTTCGGCGAGGGTCTCCAGACCCTGCCGTTCGGCTGACCGGAGGTTTCCAGGTCACGCGCCGACGATCGGGGACTGGGAGACCCGCGGTCGCAGAGGACGGCGGTCAGGAGACTACTGCGCGAACCAGCTTGTACAAGACCAACTTTTCACGGGTACTGGACGGGCGTGCGGTAGGAAAGGAAGAAGCCTGTACACAAAGGGCCGGCGCAGACGGTGGCTTCACCGCAAGCCGTTCCGGCCTTTCGGGTACAGGCTCTTGAACGAAGCCGTGGGGCGGCATACGGTTTGCTTTAATACGTAGATTGGTCGCTCGGGCAACAGGGGGCGGTTTGGGCAAGCGACTTGTGACGCGAAGCAAGAGCAAAGCAAGGCCGACGCGGGCTCGCCGGGTGACTTTGATTTTCCCACCGCGGAGCGGTTTCGTTCAAGTAGACTTTGAGCTCTTTCCTCGCCACGACGCCTGCGGTCGCAGAGGCCGGGCGGGTCAGGAGACCACTGCCCGAACCAGCTTGTACAAGACCAACTTTCACCGGTACTGGACGGGCGTACGGTAGTGAAAAGTAGAGAAAACCGGAGTTCGGGGAGCCACTAACGCCCGCGTGGCGACGGCCGCCATGGCTGCCTACGAGATTTGGCCCGATACTGTTGAATTAGCTATAACGCGCTTGGCCGAAGCAACTTCGGGCTCCCTCTCCCCTTGCGGGAGAGGGTTGGGGAGAGGGTTGGGGTGGGCTGATGAAAACAGCCGTTTTTTGGAGTGCTTCTGGGTTGACATCGGGACGTGCATCTGTTGCGCTTGTCTCCGTTGAGGCATGGTTGCCCCCTTACGGAGAGT
>JBEKTN010000147.1:0-18421 GCA_049516015.1 Isosphaeraceae bacterium
GGAATGGGCGAAATCCCACGCACCCCGGGGCGAGACAGCAGCGACGGGACCGCCGAGCTGGGCTACCTGCACTGTGGGCCTTCGGGAGCCGGTCACTTCGTGAAGATGGTGCACAACGGCATCGAATATGGCGTCATGGCCGCCTATGCCGAGGGACTGGCTGTCTTGCGCAGCGCGAACATCGGTAAGCGACCACACGAGATCGACGCGGAGACGACGCCCTTGCACGAACCCGAGCTCTACCAGTACGATCTCAACCTCGGCGACATCGCCGAGGTGTGGCGGCGCGGCAGCGTGATCGCCTCGTGGTTGCTCGACCTGACAGCGACCGCCCTGGCCGCGGATGCGTCGCTCTCGAAATTCGCGGGCCGGGTCTCGGACTCGGGCGAGGGGCGGTGGACAATCAAGGCCGCCATCGACGAGGCGGTACCTGTGCCCGTTCTCACCACGGCCCTCTATGAGCGCTTCTCGTCCCGCGGCGAGGCCGATTTCCAGGACAAACTGCTGTCCGCCATGCGATTCCAGTTCGGCGGACACCGGGAAAAAACCGCCTCCAAGTAGGGGAAGACTATTACCCCGGCAAGGAAGTAGGTCAGGCTTTCCAGCCTGACCTACAATGCGTTTTTTCCGGGCCGGGTGACTGATGACTGACCATCTGACCAGAACGCATGAACGCTGCCCGGCGTTACCAGGAGGCGACCGAGATGAATGGACTTGCTCTGCTGGCGGACGGCGCTGGCTCGGCTCAGGATCTGTCGATCTTTCATCCCGCCTCTCCTTCGGCTGAGTCGATCGGTTCGCTTTTCATCCTGGTCCTGGCGATTACGGGAGCGATTTTCCTTGTCGTTGAAGGAGTCCTCCTCTACAGTATCGTCCGCTTCCATCGCCGCGCTTCGGGAACGACCGAACCGCCCCAGGTCTACGGGAGTATGCCCATCGAGATCGCCTGGACGGCCGCGCCGATGTTGATCGTCTTTGTCCTGACCCTGATTCTGACCCGCACGGAATTTGAGGTACGCGTCAACCCAGACAGACCGCCGCCCGGCTCGAAGCCGCTCTACGTCACCGTTATTGGCCATCAGTGGTGGTGGGAGTACGTCTACGACAAATATGACGGGCAAGACCTGGGCTTCATCACCGCCAACGAGCTGCATGTGCCGGCAGGCGCAGACGGCGTGCCGCGGCCCGTCTACCTCACGCTGGAGTCAGCCGATGTCTGCCACAGCTTCTGGGTGCCGCGCCTGGCCGGGAAGACCGACCTGATACCAGGACGAACCAATCACATGTGGTTTCAAACGAGCCAGCAGGGCTTGTTTCTCGGCCAGTGCGCGGAGTACTGCGGCACGCAGCACGCGCATATGCTTTTGCGAGTTAATGTCGATTCTCCAGGCGAATTTCAGAACTGGCTGGACAACCAGAAGCAACCGGCCTCGAGCGAGGCGTCCGTTCGCGAGGGCCGAGACGCATTCTTGTCTCAGTCGTGTGTCAATTGCCATCGCGTGCGCGGCACGATCGCCTTGGGGTCTTACGCCCCGGACCTGACACACCTGATGAGCCGGCAGACGCTCGCCTCCGGCGTGGTCCCCAATTCGCGTGAAGAATTGCGCAAGTGGGTGATCGATCCGCGGCAGACCAAGCAAGGCTGCCTGATGCCCGCGTTCGGGTTGAGTGAACAGCAAGTGGACCAGATCGTGAACTACCTGGTGACTCTGAAATAGAGATGCGCGATGCTTTGAAGAAGCGTTTTGCCGTCGCTCATGATTCGGGACGACCACAAGCATGACCATCGCGGAGCATGAACCCAGTCTCGAACGCCTCTCGTGGACCGCGCTGCTTCACGAGTGGGTGACATCGGTCGATCACAAGCAGATCGGCATCATGTATATTCTCATGGCCCTGGTCTTTCTCGTGATTGGTGGGGCCGAGGCGATGGTGATGCGGTTCCAGCTTCTCTGGGCCGAGTCGAGGGCCGTACCGCCGGATGTCTTCAACCAGATGATGACGATGCACGGCACCACGATGATCTTCTTCGCGGCGATGCCGATCCTGGCTGGTGTCGCCAACTATATCGTGCCCCTGCAGATCGGGGCGCGAGACATGGCCTTTCCGCGGCTGAATGCCTTGGGCCTCTGGGTGACGCTGTTCGGCGGTCTCTTGTGCTATTTCAGCTTTGCCACGGGCGGAGCTCCCGCCATTGGCTGGTTCGCGTACGCTCCACTGACCGAACACACGTTCTCGCGAAGTGCCGCAACCGACTTCTGGATCTTTGGTCTCTTGCTCAGCGGCGTTGGTAGTTTGTCCGGTGCGATCAACCTGGTCACCACGGTGCTGACCTTGCGCTGTCCCGGCATGACCCTGCGCAAGATACCGCTTTACACGTGGATGGCGTTCTGGGCTAATGTGCAAATCCTCTTCGCCCTCCCGCCGCTTACCGCCGCCCTGATCATGCTCCTCTTCGACCGCTTGCTCGGAACCCACTTCTTCGACGCGCAGGCGGGTGGCTCGCCGTACTTATGGCAGCACCTGTTCTGGTTCTTCGGCCATCCCGAGGTCTATATCCTGGTGCTGCCGGCGTTCGGCATGGTGTCCGACGTGATCCCGGTCTTTACGCGCAAGGTGATCTTCGGTTACGAATTCGTGGCTGCCTCGACCGTGGCCATCGCCTTCATCAGCTTTGGCGTCTGGGCCCACCATATGTTCACGGTGGGCATGAGCAGGACGGTCGATGTCTACTTCGCCGCGGCGAGCCTGGTGGTCGGCATCCCGACCGGGATCAAGATATTCAACTGGCTGGCCACGGTCTACGGCGGCCGGTGGAGGATGGCCGCTCCCTTGCGGTTTTGCCTTGGTTTCCTGTCGATGTTCGTGATCGGCGGGCTGACGGGCATCATGCTCGCCGTGGCGCCGATGGATTTTCAGCTCAGCGATAGCTACTTCGTCGTCGGCCACTTCCACTGGGTGATCATTGGCGGCATCTTGATGGGCCTCTTCGCGGGCCTCTATTACTGGTATCCCAAGGTCACGGGCCGGATGTATTCCGAGCGCCTGGCCCGCTGGCAATTCTGGCTGCTCTTGATCGGCTTCATCCTGACCTTCGGGCCGATGCACATCGCGGGCATGCTGGGAATGCCGCGCCGCATTTACACGTACCCGGTGGATCGCGGCTGGGAACTGTGCAACCAGGTGTCCAGTCTCGGGGCGTTTCTCCAGGCGCCCAGCTACCTGATCTTCGTGTGGAACATGATCATCTCCCTGAAAAATGGAGCCCTCGCGGGCGACGACCCGTGGGACGCCTGGACGCTCGAATGGGCCACGACCTCGCCGCCGCCGTTGTACAACTTTGAGACGATTCCCACGGTGCGCAGCCGCCGCCCGCTCTGGGATCTCAAACATCCCGATGATCCCGACTGGAAGTATGAGTGACGGTTCGACAAGACCGGGTCAGCAAAGCGTCTTGGCTTGCAATGGCAAAAACATGCACATAGAGAATGCTGCGAAACTTGCTGGATCACCGGTCTCTGTCCACCTTTCGCCGGTCAAGGTGGGGATGCTTACATTCCTGCTGTCGGAAGTGGCCTTTTTCGGTACTTTGATCATGGCGTATGTCCATTTCTTGCACCAGACTACCCAGGGTGAGCCAAATCCGAGCCAGGTGTTTCGATGGCCGGTGGTGCTGGGCGCGTCGGCGTGCCTGTTTTCCAGCAGCGCGACGATTCACCTGGCGGAGAGAGCCCTGCGGGGCAATTCACAGCAGAAGTTTCTTGGTTGGTGGGGTCTGACGATCCTACTGGGCGCCTTGTTTCTCCTGGGCACGGCGCTCGAATGGAGAGATCTGATCGGCAGGTGGGGATTGACCATCAGCCGCAATCTGTTCGGGACCACGTATTTCACCCTGGTCGGGTTCCATGCCCTGCACGTCAGCATCGGGGTGATCGTCATGAGTATTGTGTTCGGCCTGGCGCGGCGGCGACAGATCACGGCACGAAACATGACCGGTGTGGAGGTCGTCTCCTGGTACTGGCATTTTGTCGATGGCGTTTGGGTGGTGGTCTTTACCTTGGTCTATGTCGTGGGACGCTGAGGTCGAATTGGAAATTCCAGGAGCGGGTTTTGAATTCTCCCGATCAATTTTCTCCGGGAAACGAGAAGCATGACAAGAATCAGCCACAGGTCGTCAGACCAGGAGAAATCAGCCGATCCCGAGGGCCTGGAAATGCCGCGGGCGACGCCCTGGCCGATCGTCCTGGCTTTGGGGCTTGCGCTCCTCGGTGCTGGTCTGGCGACGACTCTGGTCCTGTCCCTCGTCGGCGGGGTGCTGTTCGTATTCGGCCTGGGAGGGTGGATCGGGCAGTTGCTTCCCGGTCGAGGACACGTGCGGGAACCGCTGGTCGAGCCTGTGCTTCGTCCCAAGCCTGTCGTGGAAAAGCCCGGTACGGTGGAGCAGCTTCGTCCCGGTATGGCCGGTCATCGGTTCCGGCTTCCCGAAAAGATTCACCCCATCTCCGCCGGAGTCAAGGGTGGCATCGTGGGCGGCCTGGTGATGCCCATTCCCGCCCTGGCTTACGGCCTGATCAGTGGTCATGGTCTCTGGTTTCCCATCAACCTGCTTGCCGGGATGGTGATTCCGGGAATCGGCGGCGCGACGGCAGCCGAGCTCGAACAGTTCCGATGGGGATCGCTGATCCTGGCGATTGTCATTCACGCCACCTTCTCCGTGAGTTTTGGGCTGCTGTTCGGGGTCGTCTCGCCCACGTTGCCGCCAATTCCAGGAGGCCCCGTGATTGCCGGGGGAATTCTCATGCCACTCCTGTGGACAGGTCTCTGCCATGGCTTCATGGGAATCATCGACCCTCCACTCCGGGAGCACGTGAATTGGCCCTGGTTCATCGCCTCCCAGGTGGTTTACGGTCTGGCCATGTCGGTTGTCGTCATCAGAACAGAGAAGGTCCTCGCCGCACCGGTGGGAGGTGGCCCGAGTAAGCTGGCTGGCTTCTCGGAGCCGGGACGATGGGGAGGTCGGCCGTGAGCTGGCGCGGGTTCCCGAGCTGTGTTTCTGGACCGTGTTTTCGCCAGTGTTGGGCTTTACTGGCCATTCTGGCCTGCTCATCGGCCGGCTGCGATCTTCCCGGTCAGCCCCGGGCCAGTGACAGGTACGTGCAGCCTCACGAGGTAAGAACGCTCACCGTCCTCTTTCAGCGGAACTGCGCCGGTTGCCATGGAGTGAACGGCAGGTTGGGCCCGGCCCCTCCGCTCAACGACAAGCTGTTCCTGGCCCTGATCCCGGATACGGAGCTGGAACGTCTCATTACCGAAGGCCGTCCCGGCACGCTGATGCCGGGATTTGCCTCGTCCAGGGGAGGACATCTGACGACGGAGCAGGTCAAGATACTGGCGGAAGGCATCAAGCCCCATTGGGGTCCGGTTGAGCCCGCCCCCAGCGGCGCACCGCGGTATCTGGTTCCGCGGACCCTGCCCGAGGGAGCCGGGACCGGTAACAAGCAAGAAGGCCTCAAGGTCTTCGCTCAAGCCTGCGCCTCCTGCCACGGCCGCCATGGTGAGGGTGGCCGGTACGGCGGGTTGACGGACGGCAAGTCGGTGGGAGCGATCAACGATCCGGACTTCCTGGCTCTGATCAGCGACCAGGCGCTGCGCCGCTATGTGATCACCGGGCGTCCCGATCTCGGCATGCCGGATTTTGCCGATCCCACAGGGCGGCCGGAGGGTTTCAAACCGCTGACCGCGCAGGATGTCAATCACGTCGCGACTCTCCTGGCTTTCTGGAGACAGGGCGGATCGGACCGGCGGACAGGAGACTGAACCATGTCGCACTCAGCTAGCCAGACTCCGTCGCCGGCACAGACGAATCCCGGACGACGCACGTTTCTCCAGTGGTTGACCTATGCAACGGGCGCCCTGGCTGCCGCGATCCTGGCAGTTCCGTTCGCGGGCTATTTGCTCGGGGCCTTGCGAAAGCACCAGGTCCAGTGGGTCAAGCTTGGTCCACCCAGCAAATTCCCGCTCAACGAGACCCTCCCGGAGACGTTTGACAATCCACTCGGCCAGCCGTGGGACGGTATGGCGGCCCGCACGGGTGTTTACGTTCGAAACCTGGGCGAGGATCGGTTCTTGGTTTTCGCCATGAACTGCGCGCACCTGGGTTGCCCGGTGACCTGGTTCCCCCAGTCTGGCCTGTTCCTGTGTCCGTGCCACGGCGGCGTCTATTACGAAAACGGCCAGCGCGCTTCGGGTCCGCCGACGCGGGGCCTGTTCCAGTGCGTTTGGAGGATCAGGAACGGGCAGCTCGAGATCCAGGCGCCGCACTTGCCCACGTTGCAGAACACCCTGGACAGACCAGTGAGAGTGTGAGGATCGGCGATGAAGCGAATTCTGGCATGGCTGGAAGCCCGCTTGAGCCTGCGCGACACCGTGAGGCCGATGCTCATGCATCCCATCCCGCGCGGCGTCGCCGGGCCAATGGGGTGGTGGTACGTCTTCGGCAGCGCGTCCATGACCCTGCTGTTGATCCAGGTCCTCTCTGGAATTGGTCTATCGCTCGTCTACGTGCCGACCGCGGACCACGCCTATGAGAGCCTGGTCTACCTGAATTATCAGCAGCCGCTTGGATGGTTCCTGCGTTCGCTGCACTACTGGTCCGGGTCGGCCATGGTTTGCATGGTCGTGGTCCATATGACTCAGGTCTTCCTGCACGCGGCCTTCAAGTACCCACGCGAGCTGAACTGGCTCACCGGCGTGCTCTTGCTGTTTTTCACTTTGGGCATGGCTTTCACGGGGCAGGTGTTGCGCTGGGATGCCGACGCCTACTGGGGTGTCGGTGTCGGCGCGTCGATGGCCGGACGGGTACCGGGACTTGGCCCGTACCTCGTCGATCTGCTCCTGGGCGGTCCGCTCATAGGCAGCGACACACTGAGCCGGTTCTTCGCCCTGCACGTGTTCATCATCCCGGGGTTGCTGCTGACCTTCCTGGCGGCGCATCTCTGGCTGGTGCTGAAACGGGGGATCAGCGAGCCCCCGGTACCAGGCAAGATTGTCGATCCTCGAACGTACCAGGAGGAGTACGAGAAGGAACTGAAGAAGGACGGTGTTCCCTTCTTCGGCGAAGCGCTCTTGAAGGACGCTCTCTTCTCGTCTCTGACCGTCGTCGTGATTGTGGTCCTGGCCGCGATTGCAGGACCAAAAGGTCCAGGGGCTCTCCCTGAACCCGCATTGCTGGGAGCCAATCCAAAACCCGATTGGCCCTTCTGGTGGTTGTTTGCGCTGCTCTCGCTGAGCCCGCCAGGAGCGGAAACGTTCATCATCCTGGCCTTGCCCGTGGTGCTGATCGGCGCTTTGCTGCTGGTGCCGTTTGCGTCCAATCGCGGAGAACGGGCGCCGAGTCGCCGGCCGGCGGCGGTGTTGTCTGTCATTGTGATCGCCACGGTGATCGCCGTGCTGACGTACCAGGGTGCCACCGAGCCGTGGTCGCCGGTCATGGGCGCCTGGAGCGGCGACGCCGTGCCAGAGAGCCTGATCCAGGCGAGCACGCCGTTGCAACTTCAGGGAGCAATTGTTTTTCAGAACAAGCAATGCCGCAATTGCCACGCTTTGCAGGGCATCGGGGGCCGTCGTGGACCGGACCTGACGAGGGTCGGCATCCGCCTGACACGCGACCAGCTCATCGATCAGGTCAGTAACGGCACCCCGGGCGGTGGCAACATGCCGGCCTACGGCAAGCAGATCAAGCCTGCCGAGATGAGCGGCCTAGTTGATTTCCTGGTCAGCCTGCGCCCGCCGGGTCAGCAACCAGCACGACCCGCGGCGATTGCCCGACCGTGACGACAGCGAGCCCGCAATGAACCCCACGTTCGACGCTGTCATTGGCTCCTGGCCGTTCGAGCCGTGGTTGTACGTCTCGCTCCTGCTGGCTGCCGGCATCTATTTGCGCGGTTGGCTGGTGCTCCATCGGCGAGGTCCGCGGCGCTGGTCGCAAAGCCAGTTGATTGCTTTCCTGGCTGGCTTGACGGTGCTCTTCCTGGCCCTTGCGTCGCCGATTGAGCCGTTCACGTCCCTGCTGCTGCAAGTCCACATGGTGCAGCACTTGCTGCTGATGATGCTCGCCCCGCCGTTACTCTGGCTGGGGGCTCCGCAATTCCCCTTGCTGCTGGGCTTGCCGCGACCGCTCCGCACGTACTGGGTCGCCCCGCTGTTTCGCTCGCACTTCCTTCGTCGCACCTTTCAGATATTGACCCACCCGGTTGCGGCCTGGCTGCTCTTCACCGCGGCCACCTGGTTCTGGCACTTGCCGCCGATCTATGAACTTGTCCTTCGTTCGGACGGGTGGCATTATCTCCAGCACATCAGTTTCCTGGGCACGGCAATCCTCTTCTGGTATCCAGTCATCCGGCCGTATCCGAGCCGGCCGAGCTGGTCGCCCTGGCTGTTGATCCCTTACCTGATCCTGGCAGACGTGCAAAACACGCTCCTGTCCGCATTGCTGACCTTTTCCGACCGGCCGCTTTATTCCTACTACGTCGAGGGACCGCGACTCGGAAACCTGTCGCCACTCGACGATCAGGCAGTGGCCGGCGTCTTGATGTGGGTGCCGGGTTCCGTGGCGTACCTGGTGCCCCTCTGCGTGATCGGCATCCGGCTCCTCTTTGGCGGAGACGAAACGACAAACCGCCGGCCCGCGTCGTTACCCGGCCAAGCCCCAGGTCAAAGCGCCTTACCGGTTTGGCCCGCACTGCCCATCGTCGGGCAATCTCGCCCGTTCGTCGAACCTACAGCCTTTGACGTGTTGAAAGTACCTCTGGCCGGCCGCTTCTTGCGCTGGCGGCATGCCCGACTGAGCTTTCAACTCCCCCTCCTGCTGCTGGCCGGCTTCATCATTTACGATGGCTTTCGCGGGCCGCCGATCGGAGCCATGAACCTGGCAGGCGTACTCCCCTGGATTCACTGGCGCGGACTGATCGTCTTGGGGACGCTGGTGGCCGGGAACGTGTTCTGCATGGCCTGCCCGTTCATGGTGCCACGAACGCTCGCACGGCGCTGGCTTCCTCGGGGCCGGAGCTGGCCGAGCTGGCTGCGCAACAAATGGCTGGCGGTCTTCTTGCTCATCGCCTTTCTGTGGGCCTACGAGGCGTTCGCACTCTGGGACAGCCCGTGGTGGACCGCCTGGATCGTTCTGGCCTACTTCGCGGCTGCCTTCGTGATCGACGGTTGCTTTCGAGGTGCGGCCTTCTGCAAGTATGTATGCCCGATCGGCCAGTTCAACTTCGTGCAATCGCTGATTTCACCGCTCCAAATCAAGGTGCGCAACCCCGTTGTCTGCGCTTCGTGCCGGACCAAGGACTGTATCCGGGGGAGAGAGGACATTCCCGGCTGCGAGCTGCACCTGTACCAGGCCCGGAAGTCGAGCAACATGGACTGCACATTTTGTCTCGACTGTATTCACGCCTGCCCTCATGACAACGTCGGCATCCTTGCCGAAGCGCCCGGAAAAGAGTTGTGGCACGATTCCTTTCGCTCCGGTCTCGGCCGGTTCAGCAAACGCCCTGATCTGGCGGCTCTCATCGTGGTGCTGGCCTTCGGCGCCTTCGTCAATGCCGCGGGGATGGTCGCGCCGGTTCTGGAGTGGCAAGATCAGCTAACGTCACTGCTGCGACAGCGGTCACAGCTTCTGGCGTCCAGTCTCTTTTACGTCTTCGGCCTTCTTGTACTGCCTGTGCTGCTGGTCGGTACTGCGACGGCGCTCAGCAGCTTCTCCGGCCAGCCCAAGGTTTCAAGGCTCCGGGTGGCCACTCGCTTTTCGTACGCCCTGGTTCCGCTCGGTTTCAGCATGTGGCTGGCTCACTACAGTTTTCACTTCCTGGCGAGCTTCGACGCCGTTATTCCCGTGCTGCAGCGGCTTGCCGGAGATCTTGGCTGGGCCGTCCTTGGCAAGCCGGCCTGGGTACGCGCTTGCTGCCGGCCCGTCGCGGATTGGCTCCCTCGACTGGAAATCCTGTTTCTCGATATGGGATTGCTCCTCTCGCTGTATTCCGGTTATCGGATCGCACAGTATCGATCTCGGCGAGCATCAGAAGCCCTTAAGGTGCTGGCGCCCTGGGCGCTGCTGATCGTCGTTCTCTTCGCGGTCGGAGTCTGGATTGTTCTCCAACCCATGCAGATGCGTGGTACGTTGCGCGCGGGAGGATAGGAATGCGACCGGTGACTGTTGGCGTGCTGTTCACTTGGCTACTTCTGGAAAAATGGTGCATGCTGGCGGGCGCGGACGGCGGATCGATACGTTTGTCAGAAACGAAGAGCGGCTATCGGATCACCGTTTTTACCGCACCGACGCCCTTCCGCGCAGGCCCGGTGGACATTAGCGTCCTGGTTCAGGATAGCTTGACGGGAGAACCCATGGCAGGCGCACGGGTGACCGTTCGCATGAGCAAACCCGGTCAGCTCGCGCTCGAATATCCAGCCACGGCCGAGGCCGCGACCAACAAGCTCTTCCGAGAGGCGCAGTTCGAGCTCCCCGAGCCAGGCCGCTGGGACATGCAAGTCATGGTTGAAGGCTCGCAGGGACCGGCCGAGATTGCCGGTGAGGTCGAAGCAGCCGAGCCCTTACCGCGCTGGCGGGAGATCTGGCCGTGGTTTGGCTGGCCCGCGCTGGCGATCGCGCTGTTCGGTATTCATCAAATCTTAAAGCGACCGGGACGCGGAAAGGCTAGTAGGCTGCTTGACGGTCGCGCTGACAGCGGCGTGGCGACCAGAGTGCGTTATACCTTACGCGGCCATGAGTGAGACGTCGTCGAATTGCTGAAAAACCATTACCCCGGCAGGGAAGTAGGTCAGGCTTTCCAGCCTGATCTACAATGTCTTTCTTTCGTGCCGTGGTAATGGCGTCATCAACGAGGCCGGTTGCTGGGACTACTTGGTTGGCATGACATCGGGGGCCATCCACGTTGCCCAGGTACCAGAGAGTGGGCGGCCCTGTCCGCTCCCCCCGCCGCTTGGCTGCAACCTGTCAACCAACCGCAAACGGAAGCCGAAGTGGCGGCTTGCGTTGCTGCGTCAATCGCGGTCGGCCCTTCGGCGATCCTAACTGGGTCACGGACACGGCCAAGCGATTGGGGCTGGAATGCACGATTCGGCCCCGTGGAAGACCGAAGAAACAATCGTAGGCTGGCCACGTTTACTTGTACTCTCTGAGTTCTCCAGATTTGGTGGCTGTCACCTTTCACCCCGCCTCGCATCTTTCAATACGGTACGCCCGCTCAGTTGTTGTGGAGTTTTTCGTGGAAACTACTGATTAAGAGTTAAGAAATTAACCCTTTGTGTGTTTTTGGACGAATCCTTACCGGCGTCCGGTGTCAGAAAACAAAGAGCACTCGAGCCCGGTTGGCAAGGTTTTGACCTTCGCTGCCACTACGCAAAGGAGTGTCCCCGTGTCGTTCACTATTTGGCTTGAGAACACCAGGCGGATCTTTCGTGGCGCGCGGTGGAACCGATCGCGCTCGCCCGTTCGGGCCATCCGCTCGAGACGGCTATCCTGGGAAGCGTTCGAGGATCGGATCGCGCTGGCCGGGTTAACCGCGTTTGTCGATCCAGACCCTGCGCCGGGCAATCAGTTTGGCGCGACGGTGGTCGCACTCAGCACGGGCAACGTGGTCATCTCATCGCCGGACGACAACGCGGGTGGCACGGGTGCCGGGGCTGTTTATCTGTTCAATGGCACGACCGGCGCGCTGATCAGCACTCTCACCGGTTCGCACGCCGGCGACCACATCGGCAGCGGCGGCGTGACGGCCCTGAGCGACGGCAACTACGTGGTGGACAGCCCCTCCTGGCACAACGGCGCGGGCGCGGTCACGTGGGGCAGCGGCACGGCCGGCGTCCGCGGCCCCGTCAGTGCCACGAACAGCCTGGTCGGCAGTACGGCGAATGACCAGGTCGGAAACGGCGCGACGGCCCAGAGCGGTGGGGGGGTAACCAACGGCGTGACGGCCCTGAGCAACGGCAACTACGTGGTGGACAGCCCCAACTGGACCAACGGCGCGGCCGCCTCTGCGGGCGCGGTCACGTGGGGTAGCGGCACGGCCGGCGTCAGCGGCGCCGTCAGTGCCGCGAACAGCCTGGTCGGCAGTACGGCGAATGACTCTGTCGGCAGCGGCGTCGACGGCGGCAACAGCGTGACGGCCCTGAGCAACGGCAACTACGTGGTGAGCAGCCCCGCCTGGACCAACGGCGCGGCCGGCGGCGCGGGCGCGGTCACGTGGGGCAGCGGCACGGCCGGCGTCAGCGGTCCCGTCAGTGCCACGAACAGCCTGGTCGGCAGTACGGCGAATGACTCTGTCGGCAGCAGCGTGACGGCCCTGAGCAACGGCAACTACGTGGTGAGCAGCCCCATCTGGACCAACGGCGCGGCCGCCTCTGCGGGCGCGGTCACGTGGGGCAGCGGCACGGCCGGCGTCAGCGGTCCCGTCAGTGCCACGAACAGCCTGGTCGGCAGTACGGCAAATGACAATGTCGGCGGCGTGACGGCCCTGAGCAACGGCAACTACGTGGTGAGCAGCCCTAACTGGACCAACGGCGCGGCCGCCGGTGCGGGCGCGGTCACGTGGGGCAGCGGCACGGCCGGCGTCAGCGGCGCCGTCAGTGCCGCGAACAGCCTGGTCGGCAGTACGGCGAATGACGGTGTCGGCGGCAGCGGCGGCGGCTTCGACGGCGGCGGCGTGACGGCCCTGAGCAACGGCAACTACGTGGTGACCAGCCCCGACTGGAACAACGGCGCGGCCGCCTCTGGGGGCGCGGTCACGTGGGGCAGCGGCACGGCCGGCGTCCGCGGCCCCGTCAGTGCCACGAACAGCCTGGTCGGCAGTACGACGAGTGACGGTGTCGGCCTCGGCGGCGTGACGGCCCTGAGCAACGGCAACTACGTGGTGGACAGCTTCGACTGGACCAACGGCGCGGCCGCCAATGCGGGCGCGGTCACGTGGGGCAGCGGCACGGCCGGCGTCAGCGGTCCCGTCAGTGCCACGAACAGCCTGGTCGGCAGTACGGCGAATGACGGTGTCGGCAACAGCGTGACGGCCCTGAGCAACGGCAACTACGTGGTGAGCAGCCTCGCCTGGACCAACGGCGCGGCCGCCAATGCGGGCGCGGTCACGTGGGGCAGCGGCACGGCCGGCGTCAGCGGCGCCGTCAGTGCCACGAACAGCCTGGTCGGCAGTACGGCGAATGACGCTGTCGGCCTCCTCGGCGTCACGGCCCTGAGCAACGGCAACTACGTGGTGGACAGCTTCGACTGGACCAACGGCGCGGCCGCCAATGCGGGCGCGGTCACGTGGGGCAGCGGCACGGCCGGCGTCAGCGGCGCCGTCAGTGCCACGAACAGCCTGGTCGGCAGTACGGCGAATGACCAGGTCGGCAGCGGCGTCGTGACGGCCCTGAGCAACGGCAACTACGTGGTGGGCAGCCCCGCCTGGACCAACGGCGCGGCCGCCGGTGCGGGCGCGGTCACGTGGGGCAGCGGCACGGCCGGCGTCAGCGGCGCCGTCAGTGCCACGAACAGCCTGGTCGGCAGTACGGCGAATGACTATGTCGACGGCAACAGCGTGACGGCCCTGAGCAACGGCAACTACGTCGGCGGCGTGACGGCCCTGAGCAACGGCAACTACGTGGTGGACAGCCCCGCCTGGACCAACGGCGCGGCCGCCAATGCGGGCGCGGTCACGTGGGGCAGCGGCACGGCCGGCGTCAGCGGCATCATTTCCACCATGAATAGCGCCATCGGGTCGGCCGCCCAGAGCGGGTTGGGAGCGGTCGTAGTGGATAACGTGAACGGCACATTCTTCGCCCCATTCGTGACCGATGGGGGCGGCCGGGTGCGCGTCGGGTCGCAGGCCACGGGCTTTGCGGCCGCACCGACGCCGACACTTCCGCAAGTGCTTGCAATCGCCGGTGCGTCCTCCAAGAAAGGCCTGACCTCGTTCACCGTCAGGTACAACGAGCCACTGAGCTCGAGCTCGGCGAGCGGTTCTGGCCTGTACCAGGTCTTCGCGGCCGTGACGAAGATCGTGAAGAAGCATAAAGAGACGCTCGTCACCAAGGCGCTGGCGATCCGGAGCGTCAGCCCCAGCAGTGGCAGCAGCACGGTGACGATCAACCTGGCCAAGCCCTTCAAGGGCACGGTCCAGGTGATGGTCCAGGGAAACATTACCGCCGCCAACGGAGCCTCGAACAGCGTGCGCTTCACCCAAGATCTTCGATGGAGGCGGGGATACCGACCTAGTGTCCCTGGCCATAAGTAAGATCCTTCTCGGGGTCAGATCCTTCTCGGGGTCAGACCGATTTAGAATTTTCTCCCCAAGAAATTCTAAATCGGTCTGACCCCGAGTCTGCCCGCTGTGTTCTCCAGATTTGGTGGCTGTCACCTTTCAGCCTCCATTGAATCATCGTGCCGTGTCTCATTCAACAAAAAATTCTAAATCGGTCTGACCCCGATGCCCCGCGATGCCCCGTGACCCCGATGCCCCGACCCCGATGCCCCACGATGCCCCACTGCCCCACTGAAGCCGGGGATGCTACCGAAAGCGAGACTCAACTATAACCGTCAAGTGATATCTGATCAAATGGTAAGGCTTCACTTCCGATCGAGGTCATGCTATCATACTGGGCAGATGGTCAGTTGTCAGAGCGGAATATTGCATGTATGCTTGCTAACGGGAGAAGTTGATGACCAACATTGAGATGCTCGGTAAGCTGGGCGATCCCTTGGAAAGAGCGATAGTTAGAGAGTCGGGTGATGAGTTGAGCGGTATCCTTCCCCCGTACTCGGATATCTGGAAAGACTATGTCTGTCCCAATAGGCTCGGTACGGGCGAAACACTGAAGCCCGAATGGACGTTGTTCGGAGGCAGCCACTATACGGCGTTAATCCGCGCTCATAATGCGCTCGGATTCCACAAGGAAATAATCTCATTATGCGAGCGTGGTGGCAGCGAGGATGACGGCGCATTACTGCTCAGGCTGCAATCTGCCACGTCGGGATTCTGGTGGTCTCTTGGGGCACTGGTCGACAATCTAGGGCAGGCGATAGAACAGTTCCCGGGGAGCACGATTGAGAAGGGCAGAGATGGAGGCGCGAATCGTCTTAAGACCGAGAAGCCCTACCTCAAGTATCTGTATCAGCGCCGAACCCAGTTGATCCACTCGCGGGTAGTGCCCATAGCGATTGACACCGGCTTTGCTACGTTTGACTATGGCTATCTGGACGGCACAAGGAGGGAGGCGCTGCCTGCCTCAACCGAATGGAAGAGCGAATTTCACACCCGTGATGAATTGAGCGAGTTCTATACTGCAAAGTGGCTAGAAACCAAGACGGAACTCGCATCTGCATGGCATTCTGTTCGGCGAATATTAGACGGCTTCGCGGCGAAGAAGGGGATACGCTTCAGCTCGCTGAAATTCGTCTTACCTGCGAATATCACGACCGTTATGACAGCGTGCTCAGCTTGTCCACCCGAAACACCGAGTGCTTCAGGAAAAGGAAACACCAAGATCTTTCTAGACCCAGAACTTCGGTGGTGAACGTCGCCACAACCTTCGCTATGGCAATGTGGATCAATTCGCCCACAACTCCGATCAGGCCACCATCACCCGGCGCAGGAACGCCACCAGCAGGTTCAGGCGTTCAGGTTCCGCTTCGCAATCGTGCTCAGCGGGGAACGAAACAGGGACGGGGGAACGGGGAACGAAACGGGGACGCAGTTAGTTTCTCGGCTCTGTCAATACTAGCTGCGTCCCCGTTTCCGTCCCTGGTATCACTAGCTGGAACGAAAGTCTGGAATCCGTCTATGTATCAGCCATTTCTCACGATCAGCTACGATAGACCGGCGTCTGTCGCGGAACCGAAAGGTGCTGTTTTCACAAAACCCTGGGTGGTTGAACTGCTGCTCGACCTTGCCGGATACGCCGTTCAGTCGAACCTCGTCGATGCTCTGGCTATCGAACCGGCCGCCGGTGAGGGGGCATTTCTTGTCCCGATGGCCCAGCGTCTGGTTGCGTCCTGCCTACGGCAAAATCGCCCGCTTTCAGATTGTGAATCGTCACTTATCGCTTACGAGCTGGATGAAGCCAGTGCCGAGACCGCACGCCAGGCTGTCGTCGAAGCTCTACAAGCGGCAGGCACTCGCCAGGCTGCGGCTGAAAAACTCGCTGCTGGCTGGGTGCGGGCGGGCGATTACCTGTTCGATGCCGGTCGTCTGCCGCGTGCGGACTATGTGATCGGCAACCCGCCTTACATTCGGCTTGAAGACATCCCGCCAGAGACTGCCAGTCTATACCGCGATGCCTACCCGACCATGCGGGGGCGGGCGGATTTGTACGTCGCCTTTTTCGAGGCCGCTCTGCGGCAATTGAACACGAATGGTGTCTGTGCGTATATCTGTGCCGACCGCTGGATGCTCAATCAATACGGTGCGGAGTTGCGTCGCCTGGTGACGGCAGGGTTCGGCGTTGAAACCGTCGTCGAGATGCACAATGCTAATGCCTTCGACGATGACGTGAGTGCTTATCCGGCTATTACCGTCATCCGCCAGGGGCGGCAGACACGGGCCGTGGTGGCAAGTGCCGGCCCAGCCGTCGAGTCGGCAAGCGGCAACTTCCTGGCGTCATCTTTACGGTCAGCGGTGGGCGGTAAGCTAAGCACGCTGCCGTCCGGGCTGACCACGGCGGTGGTGGATAGCTGGTTCACCGGGTCTGATCCGTGGCCATGCAGCTCCCCGACACGTCTAGCGTTGCTCCGGCGGCTGGAGGAACGGTTTGGACCGCTCGAAACGGACGCAACGGGAACCAAGGTCGGAATCGGCGTAGCGACGGGACTCGATAAGGTCTTTATCACCAGGGACACAAAGATCGTCGAGGAAACCCGCCTGTTGCCGCTGGCGATGGCCCAGGACACGGTAACGGGTCAATTCCACTGGTCCGGCCATTACCTCGTCAATCCTTGGGAAGCGGACGGCCTTGTGAATCTGAAAGGCTTTCCGCGTCTGTCGAGCCTCGGGGTCCGAGCCTCTGTCGAGCCTCGGGGTCAGACCGATTTAGAATTTCTTCCGAGCCTCGGGGTCAGACCGATTTAGAATTTCTTCTGGAGAAAATTCTAAATCGGTCTGACCCCAAGGAGCAAAATCGGTCTGACCCCAAGGAGCAGGACCCCAAGGAGCAGGACCCCAAGGAGCAGGACCCCAAGGAGCAGGGGAAAATTCTAAATCGGTCTGACCCCAAGGAGCATGCAGACCCCAAGGAGCATGCAGAACCTGCCGCCGGTACCTTTTCGCGAAAAGTTAGGCCGATTCACGCCAAACATTTCGCAGAGACCCGGCGCTCCATGGCCAAAGCGTCCCGTGAAAAAAGCATGGCGTCGGAAGAAGTGGCGCTGGCTCCCGTCCTGAGGTGTGCGGGCCCGCGAGCTCGTGGCGACGCCTGGTTCGATCGCATAGCCATTTCCAGGCTATTGGGCCGCACGTTTCCCGGTTCACGTTGCGGGTCCGCTCCCTCAGATTGGCGCTCGGTAAAGGCGTTATCGGGTGTTATTCGGCAATAAACGCCCTTGGCCGCCTCCTAACGAGCCGTTTATCGCGCCTTTATCGTTGGTAATGGCCGTCGCGCGTGACGGCGCCGAGGTGCCGCAAGGTAGTGCTATAGTGGCTCTTCCGTTGCGGCACCCGGCATTAGTCAGCCAGATAATTAATCGTTTGGGGCCTACAGGTGGCCCTTTTTGATTAATAACGCCTTCTCCGGCGGCGGTCTCTGCCGCGTCCGACCATCTTTGGATGTGGCTGCCTGGTGTCAATGATCGGATCGGTCATTCACTATCAAAAGCAAATCTCGAATCGTGATTCCAGGAGATCTTGGGAGCGTCACGATTCGCTGTCAATCTCCTTCTGGATGCGGGCGATCTCGGCATCGGTCAGGAGTGTCGCACCGGGACTGAAGGCTTCCTTGGTTTCGGGGGCCGCGTCGAGTTCGCCGAATTCGGCAAGCCAGAGAGCTGTTTCCTCCGCCGACAGTTGCGATTCGCGCTCGAGTGTGCGTGACGTCGCAGGATTCTGGGAGGGCGTTTCGTGGCGTTTGGCGATCTGAAAGCGTTCCAGGAGATGGAGAAACTCGTCGGCGCTGAGTGACCGGGCTCGGCGCCGTTGGGCCGCCCGGCGAATGCGCCGGTCCGATGACACGACAGTCAGCGACTTGGGGGCCGAGTGCGCCGCAATCAGGTCCTCGATCCGGGCGTCGGCATTCTCGTCGCCCAGGGCGAAGATGAGGTTCAGACCCTGGTAGACCGTCTTGATCGGAAAATCGGCTGGCGGTTTCGAGGCGTCGAGCACGACCGTCGTTTCCCGGCATCGCTCCGGCCCCAGGGCATCAGCCAGATCGC
>JBEKTN010000148.1:0-18391 GCA_049516015.1 Isosphaeraceae bacterium
TCGAAATCAAAGACCGGGGTCTGAGACCTCCGGGTAGTAGAAGGTACGTCTCATGATCGCACATATGAGATTCTGATATTTACTATAGTCGCGTAATATATTACGCTTGTTTTAGGACTAGTTGACGTTTGCTTCCCATTGTTTGTCCTTATGAATTAGTGTCCCTTCTGGCAACGATTGCTCGCCTCGTGAAAGCCAAGATACATAACCTAGCTCTTTCAAGGGTAAGTCACGGCAAACCCCCAGTTTTCACATGCCTCCGAGGGACTTCTCCCTCAAGACGTGCGCCCATCATGCGTGCAGTAGGGTAGCAATACACAGAGTTTCAACGAGAAGCTGGATGATGGCCCTTGATGCTTTTGGCCATCCGGGATACGCGTGGAGATATGAGCGCAATTTTGAGCGGCTCCCGGACCCGCGTCAGCAGCGACCTCGGGTTGTCGACCCTGCCTGGATTTGGCGAGTCCCCTTCGCTCCGTTGTCGATGGCTGAAACAGTCACAGCGATCGGGAACCTGATCGAGATGGGCCGGCCCACTTTTTTCATTACGGCCAACACCCACTATGTGATGCTGAGCCAGCAGAACCCTGACCTCCAAGTGATCAACACTCAAGCGGCCCTCATACTTGCCGACGGTGCCCCGTTGGTGTGGGCCTCGCGCTATATGGGATCGCCGCTACCGGAACGAGTCGCCGGTTCCGACTTGGTCTTCGAGTTAAGTGCGGAGGCGGCCAAGCAGGGATACCGTTTGTTCTTCGTGGGGGGCGCCCAGGGAGTAGCCGAGCAGGCGGCCGTCCGTCTGCGCGAGCTCTACCACGGACTCCAAGTCGTCGGCACGGAGTGTCCCTCGTTGCACGAACTGACCCGGGAGGAGGAGGCAGCCTTGATTGGGCGGATCCGCGCGGCCCGGCCCCAGATCCTCATGGTCGCGTTCGGACAACCCAAGGGCGAGCGGTGGATCTATCAGCACCTTGAGGAACTCGGAGTGCCGGTCAGCGTTCAGGTCGGAGCATCCCTCGACTTTGCCGCCGGGCGAATTCGCCGCGCCCCGCGCTGGATGCGGAACTCGGGCCTGGAATGGGCGTTCCGGCTCGGGCTCGAACCCCGGCGGCTGTTCGGGCGCTATGTCCGGAACGCCTGGTTTATCGCTCGCATGGTCGCCGGGGATCTGCGACAGGCGACGGGCCGGAGACGCATACCCCAATCGTCCTCGCACGCCTTACCCCACAAGCAAGACAGCGTAGAGGGTGACTCCCTGTCCTGATCAGTGCCTCGTCAACGTGATATTGATAAGTTTCTCGCACTTCTGTCCAATGACGGCAGATGCACATTCGCGGTTGCTTGGAGCCAATTCGGCGGCATGTTGCTTCACGCCTCTGATCGCAGGAACAGAAGGAGTTCATTCTTGGCCCCTCTCCCGTCCGTCAATGCGAATGAAGTGGCAAGCGGCCGGAACCCATCGACCAAGGAACCCGTTTCCGGTCGAGCTTCATCCATCTGGAAGCGGCTTCGAACACTCCCTCCCCGGCTGTTAGCCCTGGCCATTGGAATGGGAATCCTGGGGTGGGTTTACTGGCCGAATTTGCAGGATCTTTACACGGTCTGGTCCGAAGAGCCGAACTACTCTCACGGCTTCCTTGTGATCCCGATTGCCTTGGGGATCTTCTGGCTACGGCTGACTGACACACGTACCGACTGGCAGGCAAGCCGGGTTCCCTGGTGGAGTTGGATTCCGCTGGTCGCGGTTCTGGCGGCGAGGATGTTCGCCTATGAGCACAACATGCAATGGCGCGAAACCGCCACCCTCGTGCCAGCAGTTGCCTGCCTGATGCTGGCCATGGGCGGCTGGTCGTTGTTGCAGCGAGGCTGGCCCGCCGTGGTTTTCCTCGTGTTCATGCTGCCCCTGCCCCCGTCGGCGAATAACCTGATCGCGCTGCCTCTCCAGCGAATCGCGACCCTGGGCAGTGTTTTCGTGACGCAGTTGACGGGGTTGTGGGCGATCGACGAGGGGAACGTGATCACTCTTCGTGATCATTCGGGTGCCCTGAAGACCCTGGAGGTGGCCCAAGCCTGCAATGGTCTGTCAATGCTCATGACCTTGGCCGCCACGGTAACCGCGATCATCATACTGTTTCCCCTGGCAAACTGGAAGCGGATCGTGGTCCTGGCAAGTGCTATTCCGATTGCCCTGTTAAGCAATATCGTGCGGATCGTCGCTACGGGTTGGTGCTACTACCTCATCGACGGGGAGCGAGCCAAGAAAATTGCCCATGACTGGACAGGCATCCTGCTGATGATGCCGCTCGCCGTGATCCTGGTCTGGCTTGAGTTGCTACTTCTGTCATGGTTGGTCGATGATAGCCCATCCTCAGACGAGGACATCGACCGACCTATTTTTCCTGGTTTTCCCCAGAAGGCCAACGACAAGATCAAGCCCAGAATGCAAAGTGATGAGCTCTAAGACCAAGAATCTTACCATTGAGCCCGTTTGGGTCTGGGGACTGCCGTTTACGCCGATGACTCTGGCCGAGACGGTCTCGACCGTCTCGGCTCTGATCGAGAGAGGCCTGCCCAGCTTCTTCATCACGGCCAACATGCATTATGCGATGTTGACCGAGGAGAATCCCGACCTTCAACAGATCAACGCCCGCGCAGCGTTCCTGGTTGCCGACGGTGCTCCTCTGGTCTGGGCCGCTCGGCGTCGACCTGTACGTTTGCCAGAGCGAGTCGCCGGTTCGGATTTGATGTTCGCACTCTGTGACCTGGCCGCCCGCAAGCGTTACCGAATGTTCTTCGCAGGAGGGTCACCCGGTGTGGCCGAAGAGGCGGCGCACCAGCTTACTGCGCGTTATCCCGGACTCCAGGTGGTCGGCCTGGCAGCTCCTTCCTTCCGTGAACTTTCCGCCGAGGACTATGACAAGCTGAGAGCTCAGATCAGCACGGTGCAGCCGCACATCCTGATCCTGGCGGCCACGATGCCTCACGGGGAGCGGTGGCTCTCGGCCCACTTCGAGGATCTCGGGGTTCCGGTGGGGGTGAATCTCGGGGCATCCATTGACTTCGTAGCGGGCCGAATCAATCGGGCCCCGCGGTGGATGCAGAAAACGGGTCTGGAATGGGCATTTCGCTTGATGCTGGAACCGCGAAGGTTGTTTTCTCGCTATGCTCGCAATGCGCGTTTCCTCTTCGGTCGGGTCCTCCACGACCTGTGTCAGCATTCGACCGGACCTGAAGTGCTAGAACCGACGACGCCCCCGAACCTGTCCAGCTCCCAGAGGCAACCGCGATGATCATCTCCCAGACTCCGTACCGCGTCAGTTTCGCAGGCGGTGGGACCGACTTACCAGCCTTTTACCGAAGGGAGTACGGGGCCGTCCTGAGCACCACGATCGACCAGCACATGTACGTGACGATCCACCGGCGGTTTGAGCCGACAATCCGGGTCAGCTACTCCCGTACTGAAATATCCAGCACGCTCGACGGAGTCCAACACGAACTCGTCCGCGAGGCAATGCGACAAGCAGAAATTGACGAACCGCTGGAGATCACGACCATTGGCGACGTGCCGGCTGGCACCGGAATGGGCTCAAGCAGCAGTTTGACAGTCGGTTTGCTCAATGCCTTGTACGCCTACCAGCATCGGGTCGTCAGCCCTCAGCTCCTGGCCGAACAAGCTTGTCGTATCGAGATCGACGTTCTCAACAAGCCGATCGGCCGCCAGGACCAGTACGCAGCAGCTTTTGGCGGAATCAACTACATCCGCTTCAACAGCGATGACACCGTGGACATTGAGCCGCTCCCCTGTCGGGCCGAAACCCTGACCGAACTGGAACAGCGCACCTTGCTGCTTTACACCGGCCAGACGCGTGACGCCAACAGGATCCTGGAGCGGCAGTCAAGCGGAACGGCCGACCGCATGGAAGTACTCCGGCAGATGCGCGACCTGTCCGCGAAAATGCGGCTGACGTTAACCGGCGAAGGGGACCTCGACAAGTTCGCATCGCTGCTCCACGAAGGATGGGAGCTGAAGCGGTCGCTGGGCTTCGGGATCAGCAACGATCAGGTCGACGAGTGGTATGAGGCAGCCCGTAAAGCGGGCGCCGTCGGCGGCAAACTGCTCGGCGCCGGCGGTGGAGGCTTCTTGCTCTTGATCGCTCCTCCGTGGCGGCACCGGGCAATCCGCGAAGCGTTGAATCGCCCTCGAGAGCTTCCATTCCATATCGCTCGACATGGCAGCCGGAATATATTCATCCACAATTAAAGACATGTTTTGAGCAAGAAACCACAACATGCCCAGTATTCCGCGACGAGTGAAGGCACTGCTGCTGGCGGGGGGGTTGGGAACCCGGTTACGTCCCTTGACAGACACCGTACCCAAATGCCTGGTCCCGATCCTTGACCGCCCCCTCCTGGACTACTGGGTTGATCGCCTGGCGGAGGCGGGGATCGACGAGGCCCGGGTCAACACCCATGGCCTGGCTGAGCAGGTTCGAGCTTATATCGCGGGGGTTAATTCCGAAGGAAGGGTTCACCTGGTCGAATCGCACGAGCCAGTGCTTCTGGGCTCAGCCGGCACAATCGCCGCCAATGCCGACCTCGCCGACCTTGCCGACCAGGTCGTGATCATCTATGCCGATAATCTCAGCGACATCGATCTCCGTCCTCTGCTCGAATTCCATCGCTCCCACAAAGACCCGTTTACCATGGTTCTGTTCCGCGCGCCGAATCCCCGGAGCTGTGGAATCGCCCAACTCGATGCCGTAGGACGGATCGTCTCATTCATCGAGAAACCCGAACAACCCGCCACCGACCTGGCAAATGCGGGCCTGTACGTGATCGAAGCCAGCGCGTATCGCGAGATCGCCGCACTCAAGGCATTCGACCTGGGATTCGATGTGCTGCCCCGATTTGTGGGGCGAATGCGCGGATGGGTCTGGGGTGGTTATCACCTGGATATCGGCACTCACAGAGCGCTCGAGCGAGCCCGAGAGGATGCGGTTCGAATCTTTTCAGCTCACCGCGATCCCCGGACACAGCACCTTCGCCCGGCAGTTTTTCTTGACCGTGACGGCACTCTTGTCGAACACGTCCATTACCTCTCCGACCCGGCCCATGTCCGGCTCTTACCTGGTGCCGCCCTTGCGCTCATGCGACTCCGCCGTGCCGGTTTCGTCTGTGTATTGGTGACCAACCAGTCTGCGATTGGCCGGGGCATGATCACCGAGGCTAGACTGCACGAGATCCACGTCGAGATGAATCGGCAACTGGCCGAGCGCGGCACTGCCCTTGACGCCATCTACTTTTGCCCGGATGCTCCTGCCGGAGATGATCGAACCGTGATCGAAAACTCCAAACGAAAACCCGGCCCTGGTATGTTGCTCCAGGCGGCGACCGAGATCGGTCTGGAGCTAACAGATTCATGGATGGTCGGCGATCTGATAAGCGACGTTCTCGCCGGTCTTAATGCCGGCTGCAGAAGCATTCTGGTCGCGTCGGGGCAGACCATGCTTTCCGGACTCGAGGATCACTCTTCAACTGGCAGCTACTTGACGGCCTCGGACTTCGCGGCCGCAGTCGAAATGATTCTGGACCTGCAAGGAACTCATCAATGAAGATTCTCCTGACCGGGGGGGCTGGATACGTCGGGAGTGCTTGCCTCCGCTGGCTGCTGCATCACGGTCACGGTCCGATCGCTTATGACAGTCTTGGCGAGGGCAACGTGGCGGCCGTCCCCGACGCTTCCAATCGTCTGATCGTGGGTGACATTGCCGAGAGCGATCGCCTTGCCCAGGTGCTGCGAGAGCAGCGCATCGAAGCGGTGATGCACTTCGCAGCGCTCGCATCGGTCCCTGACTCGATCGCGGATCCGGAGTCGTACTACCGCGCGAACGTCCTGGGAACGAAGAGCGTGCTGGACGCGATGAGAACGGCCGGTGTGCGCAAAATCCTTTTCAGCAGCACTGCCGCGACCTATGGATTCCACACCGAGATGCCCCTGCGAGAGGATTCGCCCCAGCTTCCCGAGACGCCATACGGTACGACCAAGCTGGCAGCGGAGTGGCTGATCAAGGACTACACCCGAGCTTATGGCCTGGGCTATACCCTGCTGAGGTACTTCAACGCCTCCGGTGCTGACTTCGACGGCGAGCATGGCGAAGATCGCCGCCACGAGAGCCACTTGATCCCGCTGATCTTCCAGGTTGCCTTGGGCCGTCGCGAGAAGCTTCTCATCTTCGGAGGTGATTACCCCACCAGTGACGGAACCTGCGTGCGCGACTACGTTCATACCGAGGATCTCGCCCAGGCGCACCAGCTAGCCGTCGAATCCGTGGAGCCGGGTATGGGCAGAACCTACAATATGGGCTCTGGAACTGGCGTGACGGTACTCGAGGTACTCCGCGCCTGCGAGGAAGCTGTCGGCCGCCCAATCCCCCATGAAGTCGTTGGTCGTCGACCGGGCGACCCAGGGGTACTGATCGCAACGCCGGACAAGATCGTCCGGGAGCTGGGATGGTCGCCCCGCTATACTGATATCCGGGCGATCGTTCTTACCGCCTGGAAATGGCATCAGCGCCATCCCCATGGATACCGCCAGGGTGGCACCTGATTGCTGGTGCAGTCGCGCTGGCGGTGTGACATCACGATGGCCTCCTCGGGAAGCGGCATCCAGAGCGCGTCACGCCACTACGCTTTCGGCAGCTTCGCATAGAGTTGTTGATAGAATGTTGTGAAGTCATCCCAGGCTGCTGACTCATTCCAGCCCAGGGCATTGGCATCGGGAACGTCGGTGTTGATGCGAATCCGCGGCTCGGAAAAATCACTCTGCTGTTTCAGCTCCACCAGGCAGGGTAAGTTCAGTCGCGGCCGCATCTCCTGGGCCACCCGGAGAGTGAAAACCCCCTGGCTCTCGATGTATCCACTCGGATTGATCCTGCTGAATCCGGGGATCGCTTCCAGGCTTTGAGCGAACCGGGAATAAGCCTTCGCCAGCAGTGAGACATGAATGTTGTCCCGGACGTAGGCCGGGCTGGAGCATGACGGCGTTCCTCCGGCCAGCCAGGTTTTCATCAGGTAAGCGGTGTAGCGTGGTTCCTCGTACGGGCCAAAAGGATTGGGAATCACGAACTTGCCGAGACTCAGGTCGGCCTGGGCACAATAGTAGCGAAACACCCGCGCGGTCAGCGCTTTGGACAGCCCATAGGGAGAAAGGGCAGGGAGACCCTGGGAGCCTGCGCCTTCGCCGCCTTCGAAGACGCTGCCGGTGAGCAAGATTCTGGAGCAGCCTGCTGATTTGAGGAAATCGAGCACGGCGGGCAGGTTCTGTGTGTTATTTTGAACCGCGCCGATCGCATCGAAGCCAGGGCTCCTGAAGTTGGTCACGGCGGCGGCGTGGTGGCAAAGCAAGTCCCACTTTCCTTCTCCTACCAAGGTCAGAAACGAAGCATCGCCGAATGAGCAGCCATGAACGGGGCGGCAAAGCCGGGAGGCAATCGTGACCCTTTGGCACCGGATATCGTCGGAATAATCTTCGGCGCGCTTGCGAAAGATCGCCGTGACCTCGTGACCGGCGGCCGCGAGCTCCCGGATGAACCAGAATCCCGTGAACGAACTGCCACCTGTGAAGAGAATCTTCATGTTACGGTTCCGTGCTCAGGCAGGAAGGTGCCAGGTTGGGTCGAAGTCGCGTTGGTTGGCGTCCTTATCAGAGAGCACAACAGGAGCCAGGGGCCACGAAAGGCTGAACCTGGGATCGTTCCAGCGGACGCCCCGCTCGCATTCCGGGGCGTAGAACTCGTCGACGAAATAAAAGGCCTCGGTATCCTCGGCCAGCGTAATGAAGCCGTGCCCGAAGCCCTTGGGAACGTACATCATCCGGCGGTTGTCGGCGGACAGTTCGGCGCCGAAACTTTGTCCGAAAGTGGAAGCACCCGGTTGCAAATCGAGGATGAGATCGTAAAGTGCCCCACGGATGCAACGGACCAACTTGGTCTCGGCTCTGGGTGCGAGCTGATAGTGCATGCCGCGAAGCGTGCCCTTCTGAGCGCTCAGCGAGTTGTTGACCTGGACAAATCGTGTAACAAGCTGGTGTGCAGCGAACTCTTTTTCGCAAAAGGCCCGGGCGAAGAAACCCCGGGCGTCGCCTTGTTTTTCCAGGTCGATCAAGAACGCGCCCGGAATGGGTGTCTCGGTGAAGATCATGATGGCCTCGTGTTAGTCGAGCAGGTGAAACCGATTCTTGAGCGTGCGCAAACGGACGAACTGATTTCCCTCGAACTCCTGCTTGCCAAAACCATGCTCGACCATCCTTCGGTGCAGTTCCTCCATCCCAGTGGCGAGGTTGTACTGGAGCTTGAAGTCAGGCAGAAGCCGGTAGAGCAGATCGAAATTGACGCGGTAGTTGCGGGGGTCGGTGCCAACCTCGCCGGTGTGCGTGATCTTCGCCGAGGGAATCAGTCGCTGGACCTGGTTGCCTACATCGCGAACCTGATAGTTCTCGGTGTTCGCCCCAATGTTGATAGCCTTGTTGTGGACAGCGGCCCTGGGGGCGGCAGCCAGTGCGAGGAACGCGCGGGCAATGTCGCGACAGTGGATGAGCGGGCGCCAGGGAGAACCATCCGATTGAATGCGAATCTCGCCATAGGTCAGGGCCGAACCCAGCAGGTTGTTGACGACCAAATCAATGCGGAGCATCGGTGAGTGGCCATAGGCCGTGGAATTGCGGAGGAAGACCGGAGTGAACGAGGCATCGGCCAGCCTTGAGACGGCTGCTTCCGTCTCGATCTTGGACTGAGCATACGCGGTCAGCGGGTTGAGCGTGTCATTCTCGTCAAGGTCGAGCTTTTCTCCCTGGCCGTAAATGGAGCAGCTTCCTGCGAACAGGTAGCGTGGAACGCGTGCTTGCCTGGCAACCTGTGCGAGGCGGATCGAGGCATCACGATTGACCTCGAAGGTGATCTGGGCGTTCAGCGCCCCCATCGGGTCATTGGAAATCGCCGCCAGGTGCATCACGCAATCGCAGCCATCGAGGTCGTTGGCCTCGATCTTGCGAACATCCTTGACAAGCTGCCTGTCGGGTTTGACCATGGGCTCCCAGTTGCATCCCTCAAATAGATTGAGATCGCAGCCGACGACGGTGTGACCTTCTTGCTTGAGGAGATCGACCAGGTGAGTTCCGATGAAACCTTGATGGCCAGTGACGAAGACTTTCATGGGATGTCAAAATCCGAGGTTGTGAAGGAAGGAAGGAATTGACGGTTCAGACGGCCCAGGATGCCTGTCCAGATGCCCAGAGTTTGTTCAGGTATTCCAGATCGCGCTGAGTGTCCACGCAGGCCCAGAAGCCGCGGTGTTTGAACATGCTGAGCTGGCCGTCGCGCGCCAGTTGGACTAGTGGGTTGCGCTCGAGGACGCAGTTCTCGTCAGGGGAAAGATAGGACAGAAAGTCACGGTGGAAGAAGAAGTAGCCGCCATTGATCCAGTTGTCGGAAAACTCGGGTTTTTCGCTGAACTCTTCGACCTTGGTCGCCTTGACTTTGAGCTCACCGAACCGCGAGGGGGGGTTAACTCCCAGCACGGTGCCCTTTCGCCCTTGCTCGAGATGAAACCGGAATTCCTCGCCGAGGTTGACGTCGGTCACGCCGTCACCGTAAGTAACGGCGAAATAACGGGCATCGCCAAGATACTTGGCCGCCGCACGACTGACCCGGGCTCCGGTCATGGCCAGCTCGCCGGTGTAAGCCAGGGTTACCTCCCAGTCTTCCTCGTGGTCGATCGAGTGAACCGTCAAGTTGTTCGTCATCAACTCGACGGTGAAGTCACTGTTCATCGATGCATAATTGAGAAAGTAGGACTTGATAATCTCAGACTTGTAGCCGAGGCAGAGAATGAAGCGGTGAAACCCGTGATGGGAATAGGTTCGCATGATGTGCCAGAGGATGGGACGATTGCCTACCGGGACCATGGGCTTGGGGCGAACCTCGGTTTCCTCGCGCAGCCGCGTGCCCAAGCCACCGCAAAGAACAAATACGGGTATATCCGAAACGTCGTCTGGCACTGATCTGTCCCTGCGAATGAACTGAGCCGCCCGGCTTTCCTTGGCAGCGATGCTCTCAAGAACGCAGGGGCAAGTTCATACAACCCTCATGAGAATCACAAGACCCACGAATAACGTAGTATAGAACAACGCGGGCCGTCTTGACAAATGCGCTGACAGGTTATTTTCATGAAACTCTTCGTTGTGGTGCTGTGTTATCGCGTGCCCGATCTGACGATTGAATGCCTGCGATCCCTGAAGAAGGAAGTCGGTCGGGTCCCGGATACCAGGGTCGCTGTCTGCGAGAACGGGACAGGCGGCGATGCGGGCGAACGACTGAGCCGCGCTATTGACGAGCAGGGCTGGAACTCCCGGTGCGAACTCACCGCAGTCTATCCTAACCGCGGATTCTGCGAGGGCAACAATCTGGTGATCCGGCCGGTGCTTGAGTCGGACGATCCCCCCGAGTACGTGCTTCTTCTGAACGCCGACACGATTGTCCTGGACCACGCACTGGCGACTCTGGTGAACTTCATGGACAGCAATCCCAGCGCCGGCATCGCTGGCAGCCAGCTTCTCTCGCCGGAGGGGAAAGTCCAGGGCTCTCCGTTTCGTTTCCTGGGGATTTTCACTGAACTGGAGCGCGGGCTCCGATTGGGCATTGTCTCCAAGCTGTTTCCCCGATGGAGTGCGGTGCCGCCAACACCGGTTGCCGCCTGTCCTGTCGACTGGGTTTCGGGAGCGAGCATAATCCTCCGGGGGTCGATGCTCAAGCAGATCGGGCTCCTCGATGAAGGATTGTATACGTATTTTGATGACGTTGACATCTGTATGAGAGCTCGGCGGGCGGGATGGACGACCTGGTTCGTTCCTGAGAGCAAGATTATTCACCTCGAAGGAGCATCGACAGGCGTGGTCGCTCGGGTGGTGAAGCGTCGACCTGATTACTGGTTCCAGGCACGCCGGCGCTTCTTCCTGAAAAACTACGGCAGATTGTATGCTGCGCTCGTGGATGCCGCCTTTCTTGGTGGGTTTGCACTCTGGCGGCTCCGTCGGTGGCTTCAGCGCAAGCCCGATACTGACCCACCTTACATGCTGGTTGACTCGCTTCGCCATAGCGTTTTCTGCACGGGTTTCAAGCTCAGGAACGTGGAGAACCCGGCGATGCACGAATCTGTGACGGGGGCTGCCAAGATCCCGAATTGAGGACAAAAGCCCGTCGCCTGGTCGCATCATAGGGAATCTTTTTTGCTTGGATCATTCTCGACTCATGAATGAACTAGGTATTGTCATCATCGGTCGGAACGAGGGAGAGCGGCTTCACCGTTGCTTGAACTCGGTGATTGGCCGGGGTTTGACCCTAGTTTACGTTGATTCGGGCTCGACCGATGAAAGCATCAAACTGGCCCGCAATCTTGGCGTGGAGGTGGACGAATTGGATTTCTCCCGGCCATTCTCGGCTGCACGCGCTCGCAACGAGGGGTTTGAGCGGCTGCGTCAGATCAACCCCGAGATTCGCTTTGTCCAGTTCCTCGACGGTGATTGTGAAGTCGCGGACGGCTGGCTGGATCGGGCGATTCGTACGCTCGAGGACCATCTAGACGTGGCTGTCGTCTGCGGGCGTCGCCGGGAGCGGTTTCCTGAGCAGACGGTTTATAACCGCTTGGCCGATCTCGAATGGGATACAGCAGTTGGCGAGGCCAAAGCATGTGGTGGAGATGCCATGATGCGGGTTTCCGCCTTCCAAGCGGTTGAGGGCTTTGACCCAACGATCATCGCGGCGGAGGATGATGAACTATGCTTGCGCATGCGCAGACGGGGATGGAAGATCTTACGCATCGACGCCGAGATGGCACTGCACGACATTGCGATGACGCGCTTCCAACAATGGTGGAAACGTTCCGTGCGAACCGGCCACGCTTACGCCGAAGGTAGTGCCATGCATGGCCGAGCTCCAGAGCGACATTTTGTCCGGCAGACGCAGAGTGCCGTTTTCTGGGGGATTCTCATCCCGCTGGCAGCAGTCTTATTCGCCTGGCCGACCTGGGGATTGAGCCTTGGACTCTTGGCCGGCTATCTGCTCTTGTACCCTCGAACCCGTCGCTATTACGCAGTCCAGCGCGGCTGGTCACTGCCGGATGCCAGGCTGTACGCGGTGTGGATTGTTCTGGCCAAATTCCCGCAAGCCGTTGGTTTTGTTCGATACTGGCTCGGAAAACTCACCGGCAAGCGAAGCCTGGTGATCGAATACCGCGGTGCTGTCCCGAGCGGGGACCCGGCGGCGGGCCGAATTACACCGTGAGAATTCATCGTCTGGAAGAGGTCAAGAATCTTGGGAATCAAGAAAGCCGCCCAACCGCTTCGCGTCGGGTTCTTGGGAACGGGCTATATTGCCGACTGGCACGCCAAGGCATTAAGCACTATCCCCGGCGTCTCACTCGTCGCGGTCTGTGACAAGGACCTGTCGCGAGCCCAAGCCTTCGGGCATCGCTATGGTGTCGCCCGATCGTATGAGTCGCTCGATGCGATGCTCGGTGACGGGAAACTCGCTCTCGACGCAGTCCACGTTCTCCTGCCTCCCGACCTCCATGCACGCGCGGCATCTGCCCTGATCGAGAGCGGCATGCACGTCCTCTTAGAAAAGCCGATGGCGATCACGGCCCAGCAGTGCTCGGAGCTGATCGAGCAAGCAGCAGCCCGCGGAGTTATGATCGGGGTCAACCACAATTTCCTGTATGCGCCAACCTATGAAAACCTCAGGGATGATCTGAACTCCGGCAAGATAGGTCAGCCCGATCATGTGACGATCACTTGGAATCGAGGGCTCGACCAGCTCCAGGCGGGACCGTTCAACCTCTGGATGCTCCGCGATCCGCGCAACATCGTCCTGGAAATCGGGCCGCACTGCCTCGCTCCCATCCTCGACCTGGTTGGTCCGCTTGAGATTTCTGCGGTCCAGGCATCGAACCGGGTGATGTTGCAAGGGGATCAAGAGTTCTATCGCCGGTGGAGCATCGAGGCACGAGCAGGATCAGTTGCTGTTACCCTGCACCTCTCGTTCTCCCCTGGGTTCGCCGAGCAGATGATACACGTTCGGGGCAGCCTGGCCAGTGCCACGGTCGATTTCGAGCGGAATACCCACCTGCTCCACCAGCACACTCGCTATGGGCAAGACTTTGACCGATACCGAATGATTCGCCAGGAAGCGAGTTCTCTGGCTGCTCAGGCCCGGCGATCCTTGACCCAGTATGCCCTGTCCAAGCTCAAGCTTTCCACCAAGGGAAGTCCTTACGGTCTCAGCATCGCCAGGGCCCTGCAATCGTTCTATGCCGGGCTAGGGAGAACCATTAATCCCCGACTTTCACCTGAACTCGGCCGGGATCTTGCGAAGCTCTGCGCCACGATTGGCCAGATGGGGGCTGGTGAGCCAGCAGAGTCTCCGGCCGCGGTTCCGTCCCGTCCTGGGGAAGCGCTTGCGCCGGACGCAGATTCACCCGCTGAGATTCTCATCCTGGGCGCGACTGGCTTCATCGGCCAAGAACTGGCACGGCAGTTCGTCACCGATGGACATCGGATTCGGCTCATGGTGCGCAACCCAGGGAGGTTGCCCAAAGATCTTCAAAACCCTAGAGTTGAAATCATCAGGGGAGACCTGACCCGAGCAGTCGATCTCGAAAAGGCCATCGCAGGTAGCAGGGTGGTCTACCACCTGGCCCGGGCAAATGTCAAAACCTGGGACGAGTTCACTGCGCAGGATATCGAGGTCACCCGGCAGATTGCCGAGACATGCCTCAGGTCCCGTGTTCAACGCCTGATCTACACGGGAACGATCGACTCGTATTACGCGGGAGCCAAGGCCGGGACAATCACCGAGACAACGCTGCTGGATCCCTACATCGCCTGGCGGAATCTTTACGCCCGGGCAAAGGCTGCGTCCGAGGAACTTCTTATGGCAAGCCACCGCGAACGGGGTCTGCCTGTGATTGTCTTTCGACCGGGCATTGTTCTTGGACGCGGTGGCAGCCCATTCCACTGGGGCATCGGCATGTGGTCCTGGAACGCGGTCTGCCAGATCTGGGGCCAGGGCCGTAATACTCTCCCCTTCGTCTTGGTGGAGGATGTCGCCCGGGCATTGGTTGCCGCCGTTGATATCGCGGAAATCGAGGGGGAGTCGTTCAACCTGGTCGCAGAGACGGATCTCACGGCCTTTGACTATCTCAAGGCTCTCGAAGAACATGCCGGGGTTTCATTCCAGAAGTTCCCGACTCCGCCGTGGAAGTTCTATGCCGTGGACCTGGCGAAGTGGATTGTCAAGCAGATGGTACGTCACCCCGACCAGAGGAGGCCGAGCTATCGTGACTGGGAATCGCGAACCCAGCGTGCCCGTTATGATTGCACGAAAGCCAGAAGATTGCTGAACTGGAACCCGGTTTGTGACCGTGACGAGATCATTCGTCGAGGAATCCAACTGCCGGCTTCGGAATTCCTCGGCTAGAATATCGAATCCTGGCAATACTCCGTGAACCGGTGTGGCAATCGAGTTGAATCGCGCTTCCCCGGGTTGCACGAAAGAGGGGCCCTTCCTTGTACGAACTCGGCAAAACCTATGTGCTCCTCGGCGCCGTATCTTGCCTGATCGGAGTCGTTCTTTGCTTCGTAGGAAGAGGCCGCTTGATCTTCTCGTGGCTGGCTCTGCTCCTTCTGCCGCCGATGGCTTTCGTCATTATCTGGAACTGGTACTTCTCCCTGGTCATCAACCCGATCTATGCCTTCTTTAGCGCGAACCGTCTCGCCCCCTCAGTTGCCCTGACGTACGGCTACCAGCTGTATTACCCGGCGGATCGAGGGCCGGTAAATGGTTGGATCTATCCCCCCGTCGGGGCGTTGGCCTATCTCCCGGCAACTGCCGTTTCCAACCCACCGATGACCGTCCTCGCCGGCTGTTGCCTGAGCCTACTTTTTTATTTCGGGCCGGTGACTGGGTTGCTAGCATTTGAAGCGAGGCGGGGACGATTGAAGGCGGAGGTGGCCTGCCTGCTCTTCACGGCCTTCGCGGTGCTCTCGAACCGCTTGATCTCGCTGTACATGGTCTCCACAATGGCCCACACCGATGCGCCGGCCTTGGGCTTCGGCGCGCTCGCGCTCGGACTGGTTGGACGGATTCGGGGTGAACGGCTCGGGACGATCGGGGTCGGAGCCATCGTCGCGGCGATCTGCGCGAGCTACTCGAAGCAAGTCCAGGCACCGTTGTTGCTCATGCCTGCCCTCTGGGTCACCGCGACTGGGGGGATCTGGCCCGGCCTGCGATCTCTGGGGATCACGGCCGCGCTGGTCTTGAGCGTCCTGGTGCCCGTCGCGCTCGTCTTCGGGCCTGAGGAGTTCTTCTTCAACACCTGGATCGTCCCCAGTCATCACGGCCTGAAGTACCCGACAATAGGGGAGAACGCGACACTACTTTTCTGGAGCTTGTGGACCCAACTCCAGCGACCGCTGTTCGCCATCCTGCTCTGCACGCTGGCGAGCGTTGCCGTCGTGCGAGTACGAGGCATCGACAGGTGGGGCGCCCTGCGAGACGACCCGATCTGGCTATCCTTTCTGATTGGGGGATGCCTGGAAATCCCGCCGGCGATCCTGGGGTACGTCAAGCGCGGCGGTGACTTCAACGGTGAGGCGTACGCCTTGTATCCCCTGGCGATTGCCCTGATCCTGATTCTCGGCCGATGTGTGTGGTCGGTTCCCCGGTTGGCCGCCCTGCTGATCGTGCTCACCCTGTATCTCGGAGTTTCCGAGAGCCGCGGTATGATGAGGGAGCTCCCCCGGTTTGATCGGGCCCCCAGCGGCGGTACGAGCCCCCGCGCGAGGTGGATGGCTGAGCAGCGGTTGGTCCTTCGGTACCTCCGAGAACATCCAGGCGAGGCCTATTTTCCCTACAACATCTTGGACCATCTGGCGGTTGAAAAACGTCTCTACCACTACGAGTCCGGAGTCGATTTCCAAGCAATCGCCGGGTATCCACTGGGCCTCGAACATCTCCGCGAGTTCACCCCACCTCGAACACGGATCATCTGCTATCCGACCCTCGTGAGCGAGCTAATCACCGAGCCCACTACGCCTGGGTATCTGGGCGACTTCACCACGCCCGTCTCTGTCCCGGACTTGCCCGGATTCACTTGCTTCGCGCGATCCACTGTCGAGGGCCCGGTGTCGACGGAGCGCGATGCCGTTGGAAAGATTCCTTCAGGGCGGACGCCCGGATCCGGCCGGGAAGTACCAGCCCGACGGAGCGAAGCGACAACGCCAGCGGCTGGAGCGACTGCGCGCTGAGGGCAAGGGCAGACGAGGAAATTGCATATAGGCAGTAAGTGTCTGACTTGAAAGGAGTTCGCGTCCGTGGTCAGCTTTAAGTAGATCTCTAGGTGGCAAATATCTGCCAGGAGGCCCCCATGGAACGCGAACTCTGGCCCCGATTGTATCACCTATTGATGGAGGTGGGGCAAACCTTGCGTCTGACCGATGTTACCTACCAACCTCATATCATCGCCTTGGTCTTCCTGTGGGCTGCCCTCCACGACCGGCCGGTGTGTTGGGCCTGCAACGAGCGGAACTGGTCCACAACGACCTTGCGACCGGCGACCCCGCCTAGGACCGAGGTCGCCGACTCCCATGAACTGTGGGGGTGGCAAGCGCTGGAAGGAGGGAATGTCGACACCGCCCGCAAGCATGCCCGAAAATCGCTGATCGTCGCACCCTTTTCAATGAACGCATGGAAACTGTTTTATTGCGCTCTTCGTGCCCATTGACACCATGCTTCTGGTCTCGAGCAATCCCGCAGGCAACTT
Organism: Isosphaeraceae bacterium; assembly: GCA_049516015.1. GTDB lineage: Bacteria > Planctomycetota > Planctomycetia > Isosphaerales > Isosphaeraceae > Aquisphaera. The sequence continues at coordinate 16,873 of JBEKTN010000148.1, forward strand.
TCGAGAGTCCGCCCGATGAGCCCATTTGATCGCCTGTCTTCTCCCCTCTCGATCGGGTATTACAGTCCAAGGTGGCCGCTGGGAATGTACCCCAACGGCATCGTGACTTATGTCTCCATCCTCACGGAGCAGTTGAAGCTCCAGGGTCACAAGACGACGATCCTGGCTGACGCGGTTGCCGAGGGGTACCAGGATCCAACGGTTTATGATCTTCATGAAGTTCGGATGTCAATCTCTCGCAAACCTGTGAATCGGGCCATCTACGGGCTCTGGCGTCGTCTGGCGGCTCATCCCGCGAACAGTCACCTGTATCGCCGAGCCCTGGTGAGTACCTTGCGGCGGGCCATTGGCGCGCGGAAGATCGAGATCGTGGAGATGGAAGAGACATATGGCTGGGCCAGATGGCTGCAGGAAGCCACCTTGGTTCCTGTTTGCGTGCGGCTGCATGGCCCTTGGTTTCAGGTCGGCCCGGCGCTCGGGTTTGCCGTTGATGAAGGATTTCGAGAACGGGTCGAGCAGGAAAGACGGGCAATTCAGAATGCCGCTGCCGTTACAGCGCCTTCGCGTGATATCCTTGAAAAAACACGCGCGTTTTATGGACTCGAACTTGGAGACGCGGAGGTCATTCCCAACCCGACAGAGCCGGCCACGGAACACTGGCGGTTGGACCGAGCCGATCCCCGGCGAGTGCTCTTTATTGGACGATTCGACCGTCTCAAGGGGGGGGACCTCGTCATTGACGCCTTTGCGCGGGTACTGCAAGAAGTTCCCGAAGCACGTCTCTGGTTCGTTGGGCCCGACCGAGGTTGTGGAACCAATGGGCGGACCTGGACCATCGAGGAATATGTGCGCGATCGGCTCCCCGATGCCCTCGAGTCCAAGCGTGTCGAATGGCTCGGCCCCCAACCTTTCTCGGCCCTGGCCTCGCTTCGGCGGCAGGCCTTCGTCAGCGTTATTTGCTCGGTCTACGAGACCTTTCCCAACACGGTCATCGAGAGTCTCGCTCTGGGTTGCCCGATTGTCGCGGCCAACGTGGGTGGAATTCCCGAGATTGTGCGAGACGATGTCAACGGGTTGCTACACCGGGCCAGCGATCCGGTGGATCTGGCATCCAAGATCATCAGGCTCATGAAAGCACCGAAGATGGCTGCCGCCCTGGGACAGCAAGGGGCAATCGACTGTCAGCGTGCCTACTATCCTGAAGTCATCACCGCACGAACGGTCGATTTTTACCGTCGCGTGATCGAGCGCGCACAAGCGCGTCAAAAAAGTGACAAGGATCAGCCATCTAAGACCGGGAGAATCGACAGTTAGAATCGCAAACGGAATGAGTTCTCGGCAGGGCGAGGCTGGGCCGGTGAAAAGTTGGTGTTGACTGGGCTGGAGGGACGATTTCAAGACGCGTGTTTTTGTTGCGCGCGATGGAATGACGTCGCGAGCGAGCGATCCCTTTCCCCCCCTTGCAAAGGGGGGGCAGGGGGGGTGATGCGGGAGCCTTGGAAAGCGAAAACGATTCTTC
>JBEKTN010000149.1:0-30315 GCA_049516015.1 Isosphaeraceae bacterium
AAAAAGACAAAGAACAAGACAAACTTTGCGCAATTCCGGGGGAACTAGACAAAGAATATGACGCCGATGGTGGCGCTCTCTAAACGATCGAAATTGGCTCTCATTTCGAGATCGGTCTCAACAATCGAGAATCACAACATTCGGGGTATGCTGATCATGCTTTCACGACGTCAATTTATGAATCAATCGGCCGGGATTTTTGCGCTCGGCTCGACCGCTTCAGGTTTGTGGCGGCAGGCGGCCAGGGCCGCCGAGGCCCGCCGCGATGCGCCCATCCTGGTCGTGCTCGAGCTCAGCGGCGGCAATGACGGACTGAACACCGTCATCCCGCACGCCGACGATGTGTATCACAAGAGCCGGCCAGCTCTCCGGGTCGAGCCCGGCAAGGTTCTCAAGCTGGATGACCACGTGGGCCTGCACCCGTCACTCAAGGATCTGCACCGTCTCTGGGAGGCCGGCAACCTGGCGGTCGTGCGGGGCGTGGGCTATCCGGACCCGAATCGCTCGCATTTTCGGTCGATGGAGATCTGGCAAACCGGTACCGTCGGCCCTGCGCCGCCGGCTGGCTGGCTGGGGCGGTTTGGCGATGCACACCCCCGGCTGGAGCTCTGCCATGTCGGGCAGGGGTCGATGCCGCTGGCCGTGCAGGGACGGAAGGTGGCGGCCCATTTCCGCGACGTCTACGCGTCGCTCATCCGCCGCTGGCTGGACGTCGACCCGACGCCGATCCTGGGCGAACGCAAAATAGCGCTCCCCCTGGTGTGAGCGGTGAGTTGATCCCGTGTGTCAGCAGAAGGGCTTGAGCGCCCGCCGCATCGAGCTGGCATCGGTGATGCGTTCGTTGGGATCACGCGCCAGGCATTGCTCGATGACAGTTGCCAGGGGCTGCGGAACATCGGGACGCCGGATGCGGACAGGCACGGGCTGCTCTTCCAGAAGCATGCGGATCAGGTCGCCGCCACCAGCCGGCTCATCGTAAATATACTTGCATGTAAGCAAATAATATAACGTTGCGGCCGTGGCGTAAAGGTCGGCCAGCGGCGTGACGGTCTTGAAATCGAGCATCTGCTCCGGCGGCATGAACGGCACGGTGCCGCGCATCTCGCCAGAGAAGGTGAGCCCTGAGAGACCCACGCCGCGAAAGCTCTTGGCGAGGCCGAAATCCGAGATCTTGGCGAGCAGGCCCTCGGTGGTCTGGGCGATCAGGATGTTCTCGGGTTTGACATCGCGATGGACGAAACCCATCCGGTGGGCCTGGTCCAGTCCTTTGAGGATCTGGCAGGTGAGCCGGCACGCCTGGATGGTCGGGTAACGGCCGGGCTGTTCCTTGGCCAGGGCCTCGAGGTTCGGGCCCGCGACATACTCCATGGCGAACCAGAACTGTCCCCGGGTCATTCCCTGCTCGTACCATTCGACGATGTTGGGATGCCGCAACTGGCTGATGACCGACATCTCGCGGTAGAAGCGATCGATGGCCGTCCGGGTGGTCGCCGTCTCGGGCATGATCAGCTTGAGGGCGACCAACTGCCCGGTCTGGTTGTGCCGCGCCTGGTAGACCACGCCCATCGCGCCGCGACCGATCTCACGCAAGGTCGTGTAATGCGGCACCGGCTGGGGCAAGACCGCCGATTCGGAGCGGCAGTGCGAGCACCACCATTCGACCACCTCGGTGGCATCGCCCTGCGTCGGGCCGGCGATCGTGATATTCTGCGGCGCCGGTGTAAGGCAACCGGCGCACCTTATGGCTACCAGACCATCGCCCTCGGATCGCGAACCCGAAGAAGACGAGGGCGAGCCCGCCTCACTGCTCGAAAGCGGAGCCTGATCGACCTTGACGCGGAACACGCTCTGGCCCGCGGCGATCAGATCGCCCGAGGCCAGACGAATGCGGTCCACTCGCTGATTGTTCACGAAGGTTCCGTTCGTGCTTCCCAGGTCGCGTAATTCGCACTGTGGCGGATTGATCTCCAGCATGAAGTGATCACGCGAAAGGGCCATGTCATCGGGCATCGAACAATGGACGAAGCGCGATCGACCCACGATGAATGTATCGTGGCGGTCGAACATGAACGTACGACCCTTGCGCGAACCTTGGAGTACTTCCAGTATCACTCGCATCGCTTCGTTCCGGGACTCTCGGATGACCCGCGTCGTGTCCCCCGGGGATCTCATCCGTGAGAGCGTGGACTCGATTGCCATGGTGCTCGCCTCGACGGCCTCGATGAATTACCATCCCGCAAATGATACGTAGAGGCCGGCAGAATTGTGGTGAGTGCACGGGAATTTTGTAAATCTGCTGGCTCCCCAGTCCTTCCTGGGCGTTCAGGTCTGGTCGATGTTGCCCTGATTCGACGCCGTCACGCCGAAATCGCCTGATCCTGGATCCTGGCGCATACTACCTGCTGATTATATTACTCCGTCACGTCCGGACCCCGGAGATGAACCTGATGCAAAGCGGTGATTTTTCCAACCCAGACACACATACATCAGCGGTCCCCGCCAAGCATTGCAACTCATGATCGAGCTCCAAGATCCTCGCGTCGAATACGGCACGCTGATGAAACTCAACAACAGAAATCTCGGAACAGTACCCGAATTGGCGACACCATGGATGCTATGAGAATCTGGACTCCACTGTCACCCGCAAGCGCATTGCCGCTTGACCGGCCTTCGGTGTTCCTGGAATCCACGGTCATCGCCCAGGGACTGCCCTGGCCGGAGAACCTTGAGACAGCGCTGGCGATGGTGGCCGCGGTGCAAGAATCCGGAGCGGTTCCATCCATGATTGCCGTTCTCGACGGGGTCGTCCGCATCGGACTCAGTGCGGTGGAGATCGAGGCGGTGGCCCGGTCCGCCGCAACCCCCGAGTCAGCGGAGTCAACCGGGGCTGCCGATCACCACAAGGCTCCGCCGCGCCCGTTCAGCAAGGCAAATCGGCGCGACCTCTCGGCGGTGCTTGCACAGCAAGGCTGTGCCGCAACGACCGTGTCGGCGACATTGTGGCTGGCACAACGTTTTGGCGTGAAACCTTGCGTCATGGCCACGGGAGGGTTGGGAGGAGTTCATCGCGCGGCCGCCGAGATCTTCGATGTCTCCACCGACCTGGACGAACTGGCTCGAGCGGACGGCTCGGTGGTCGTCTGCTCCGGATTCAAGTCGATTCTCGACCTGGCCGCAACCCTCGAAGCACTCGAGACGCGGGGTGTTGCGATCGTCGGCTATCGTACGACCGAGCTTCCCGCGTTCATCACGGCGTCCAGCGGGCTGACGCTCGAGCATCGGGTCGAAACTCCCCAGGCCGCCGCCGCGGTGGTTCGCACCCATCGCAAACTCGGCTTGCCCGGAGCGGTCGTCCTGGCCAACCCCGTTCCGGCCGCGGAGGCCGTCGACCGAGAGCTCGTGGAGACGGTGCTCGAGTCGGCGCTAGGCGACGCCCTGCGCCGCAATATCGCGGGCAAGGCCATCACGCCCTTCCTCCTGGGTGCCATCCGCGAGGCCACAGAGGGTCAGAGCTTGCGGGCCAACCAAGCCCTGCTCGTCTCCAACGCTCGCCTCGCCGCACAGGTCGCCGTCGCACTTCACGATTGATCATCCGCGAGCCGCCCGAACGCCGGGAACGCCGTGCCCGCACACATGCCTCAGGGCGAGAACGGTCACGAGCACCATCAGCATGTCCAGAATTCGCGGCTCGGGAATGTTTTGAGGCAAGATCCCCGTGACGGGGCCTGTGGATGTCGCATCCGGCGCGGGATTCACCAGGACTTGACTCGCCACATCGACCGAGGAAAGCGGCAGGTCGGAGCTCGCCAGCGATCCTGAAAGAGAGCTGCTGGAAGACGTGCCAGCGGTCGAGAGGGCGCTCATGGCGCTCGTGGTGGAAACCGGATTGCTTGTTGGCGCACCCGTACTGCCCGCCCCGCCCAGCATGCTGGTCAGGCTCGGCGACAAAGAGATCAGGAATTGGGCCGCAAAGTGGTCGTCCGTACTTGAAACGCCGCTCGGGTTCGCACTGCCGGCTCCAGCGGTTGCCGGTGCTGTTGCCGGTGGACTTGACAACATGGACGCTGTTGCCGGTGCCATCGACAGTGTTGACAGTGAAGAAGATTGGGGCGATTGGGCGACTGCGGAACCGTTGGAAAGTGGATACGAGCCCGTGCTCGGCGCGCCTGCGGGCCCCGCCACACTCGCCGTCGGCGTGGAGCCTCCCGCCTGAAGTGTCGCCGCTGCGGCCGTTGCCCCCGCGGAGTTTGAGGGCGCGGCCGAACTCGAGGACGCTGCCGGCGTTCCCGCTGCCGGCGTTCCCGCCCCTGCCGCCATCGGCGCGGCACCCGCGGAATTCAACTGGCTCGAGAGAGCTGGACTCGACGGGGGCGAAGACGAGGCTCCTTGTGGGTTCCATACCGCCTGGTTTGTCAGGCTCGACGAAGCCGAGCCCGACTGCCCCGGCGGTGTCGCTGCCTGCTGGCTCGAGACAGTGGGACTCGACGGCGCCAGGGATGGCACGGGGGCGGTCGTATCCGTTGTGCCTTTTCCCTGCGTATTGCTCGGGGAATGAGATCCGCTGCTTGCGTCCGTGACAGCCCCAGCAGCCTGCGAGGCACCACTTCCGCCCACACTGGAAGAAACCTGGCCAGCGGTTGCCCGGTTCTTCTCGGCAGGGTCAGCGGCACGCATGCCGGACGGAATCGCACCATACGCCGGATTGACTCGGCCGGTACTACCCTTCGCTGCTTCGACTTCCGCCCCAGACCCGCCAGGATGAATCGTGACCTGCCCCACCGAACCAGTGTCCGCGGCCTGGCCAGTCCCCTGTGTCCCAGACGTCGCTTCGCCAGTCTGGGCAGAGCCCTGGTCAGAAGCGGTACCGCCGGCTGACCCGACCGAGCCATCCCCCCACTTCGGCCCGTTCTGCACACTCACGGTGCCAGCGGACGAGGTAGCGCCGTCGCCGGTTATTCCCTTGCCCGCATCCGCGCTCATGAGTTCGGTCCCACCCAGCCTGGAGGTCAACCAGAACCGGGTGCCGCCGGAGGAAAGATCAAGCAGACTGTTCGCCCCCGTCGAGATGCCAAGCGGATGAGTGATCAGGGGGGCGGCGAACAAACTTGCGGAGCACGAACAAAAGAGAATCAAAAGCGGGAGCACGCGGCGCGCTACGCGGTTCATGGGTGACATCACGGAGACCTCCTGGTGTGATGGCAAGTGAGATCGCCGGCTCAGGACAAGCCTGGCAACATCCGTGCGTTCATCATTGTTGGATCTGTAAGCAAATTACGAGTAGTGGATTCGAAGAAAGTGCCCGAAACTACAAGGATCATCCTGGCGTGTCAATCAAGAAATACCAAGACGCTGATTGGTGGCACCAACGCATGGCCGCGTGATCGGGGCGTTCAAGAACCTGGAATGGAGCAAGGGCGGATCCCCACCGGTGCACTGGCGTCCGTTGTCGCGGCTGGGGCGGTTGCCGCGGTGGCAGGTTCTTGGGTAGCAACGGACGCGACAGCGCGACCTTCGAAACGGCGACGGCGATCATCGACCATTGGGCTCGTCACAGTCGGCTTGAACTGAGCGGTCAAACGGGTTCCGGTCCCACCGCACCGTTGGCGAAGTGCCGGTGTTTTGATATGTTAGGCTGGACGCCGGTTCATCGCGGTTCGGGTGGATCGGAAACTCACAGCGCCCCGGCGAGAATGGTCTGACGATGTCCTCACAGCCTTTCGTACATCTTCACTGTCACAGTCATTACAGCCTGCTCGACGGTCAGAGCAAGATCCCCGACTTGATCGATCGGGTCAAGTCGCTGGGGATGCCCGCCGTTGCGCTCACGGATCACGGCAATCTCTTCGGCGCGATCGAATTCCTCCGCGAGGCCAAGGCGGCGGGAATCGTCCCGATCGTGGGGATCGAAGCCTACGTCGCGCCCGGCAAGAGAACCGATCGGACGTCTAGCTCAGGCGGGGCGGGAGACGAGCGGTATGCCTATCACCTGACCTTGCTGGCGCGCAACGGCGTCGGCTTTCGCAATCTGCTTCGGCTCTCGTCGCGGTCGTATCTCGAGGGCTATTACTACAAGCCCAGGATCGACAAGGAGATCCTCGCACAGCACAGCGAGGGGCTGATCTGCCTGTCGGGATGCGTTGGCTCTGAATTCTCGCAACTGCTGCTGCACGATCGCGGGAAAGAGGCCGAGAACCTGGCCATGTGGTACTACAAGACCTTCGGCGAGGGGAACTTTTTCGTCGAGGTCCAGAACAACGGCTTGCAGATCCAGCGCGACTGCATGGCGCGCGAGCTCGACCTGGCCGGACGGTTCGGGTTCCCGGTGGTGGCCACCAGCGACGCCCACTACCTGACCCAGGATGACTGCCAGGCCCACGACGTCTTGCTTTGCATCAACACCGGCAAGACGCTCGACCAGCCCCTGGACAAACCGCGGTTCGTCGCCGACGACGGCAAGCTGTCCGACCAGTTTCACGTGCGCAGTCCCGAGGAAATGTACGGCATCTTTCAAGGCATGGACGAGGCGCTGGCGATGTCGGCGCGGATCGCCGAGGGAATCGAGGAGAACTATGGCAGCCTCGGCCTGGGCAAGCGGCAGTTCCCCTCGTTTCAGGCACCCGAGCAGAAAAGTGCGGAAGAGTACCTGCAAGAACTCTGCGAGCGAGGCCTGCGCGAGCGCTACGGCGATCCACCGCCGCACTCGGCCCAGGAGCGGCTGGACCACGAGCTGGGCGTGATCAATCGGATGGGATTCGCCTCCTATTTCCTGATCGTCTGGGACTTCGTCCGTTACGCTCGCGAGCGCGGCATCCCGGCGTCGGCGCGCGGGTCGGCATGCGGGGCCCTGGTCAGCTACGTCCTGCGGCTCAGCAATGTCTGCCCGATCAAGTACGACCTGCTGTTCGAGCGGTTTCTCGACCCCAATCGCTCCGAGGCGCCCGACATCGACATCGACCTCTGCCAGGAGCGGCGCTACGAGGTGATCGACTACGTCCGCAAGAAGTACGGCGACGCCAACGTGGCCCAGATTGGCACCTTCGGCACGATGAAGGCCAAGGCCGCCATCAAGGACGTGGGCCGGGTGCTGAGCATTCCCCTGGCGCGGGTCGAGCAGATCAACAGGCTGATTCCGACCCGGCTCAACATCACGCTCGAGGACGCTCTCAAGGAAGAGCCGGCGCTGCGCGCGATGGTCGGGCAGGACCCCGAGATCGAACGCCTGATCCGGTTCGCGAAGCGGCTCGAAGGCTCAGCGCGCAACGCCAGCACGCACGCCGCGGGCGTGGTGATCGCCGACCAGCCGCTCGAGTCCTTGGTTCCGCTTCAGGTCATCCGCCGGGGCGACAAGGACGAGATCGTCTGCACCCAGTGGGACATGGGCGACGTCGAGAAGGCCGGGCTGTTGAAGATGGACTTCCTCGGCCTGCGCAACCTGACCACCCTGGAAACGGCCGTGCGGATCATCAACGAGCGCCATCCCGAGGCGCCTATCGACATCGACCAGCTTCCCCTGGACGACCGCATGGCCTTCGAGCTCTTGCAGCGCGGCGAAACCAAGGGCGTCTTCCAGCTCGAGAGCTCGGGCATCCGCGACCTGCTGGTCAAGATGAAGCCCGACCGGTTCGCCGACATCATCGCGGTCAATGCGCTCTACCGGCCGGGCCCGCTCAACGGCGGCATGGTCGACGAGTACGTGGACGTCAAGAACGGCCGGAAGCAGGCGACCTACATTCACCCCATGCTCAAGGAGGTGCTCGAGGAAACTTACGGGGTGATGGTCTACCAGGAACAGGTGATGCGCATCCTCAACCGGCTGGGTGGCATCGAGCTATCCAAGGCCTATGCCACGATCAAGGCGATTTCCAAGAAGAAGACCGACACCATTGCCGAGAGCCGTGGCCAGTTCGTCCAGGGGGCCGTCGAGCGCGGGCTGGATCGAGAGCGGGCGCTGAAGATCTTCGACCTGATCGAATACTTCGGCGGCTACGGCTTCAACAAGTCGCACAGCACGGCCTACGCGCTGGTGGCCTACCAGACCGCCTACCTGAAGAGTCATTATCCCACCGAGTACATGGCCGCGGTGCTGTCGTCGGAGATGGACGGCGCCGAGCGCGACAAGTTCTTCGTCGAGCACATCGACGACTGCCGGCGGATGGGCATCGAAGTGCTGCCGCCCAATGTCAACGAGGGTGGAGTGGCGTTCCGGGTCGGCAAGGAAGGTCAGATCCACTTCGGCTTGGGCGCGATCAAGGGGGTGGGGGTGAAGGCGGTCGAGGCGATCGTCAAGGCGCGCCAGCAGGCGGGGCCCTTCAAGAGCCTGGACGACTTTTTCGAACGCGTCTCGACCCGCGAGGTGGGCAGCGGGTGTGCCGAAACTTTGATCCGTGCCGGAGCGTTCGATTTTCTGGGTGCCCGGCGGGCGCAGCTCCTGGCGATCCTGCCCCGCGCGATCCAGGGGGGCCAGGCCAAGCAGGACGACCGCCGCCGCGGCCAGCGCGGGCTTTTCGACGACCTGGAGGCGACCCTCGGGACCGGTTCGAATGGCCATGGCAACGGCAACGGCCAGGGGCAAGGCCACGACCCGGCCGCCGTCAGCCTGCCCGATGTTCCCGAGCTCGCCGATGCCGAGCTCCTGGGCGGCGAGAAGAAGGCGCTCGGCTTCTACATGTCGAGCCATCCCCTGACTCGCCACGCGGCCTTGCTTCAGACCCTGGCGACCCATCGCGCGGCCGAGCTGGCCGGGCTGCCCGACAAGACCGAGGTCATCCTGGGAGGGATGATCGCCAGCGTCCAGGTGCGCAACGTGCAGAAGAGCCGCTCGGGCCTGACACGCATGGCCAAGCTCAGCTTCGAAGACTTGACGGGCTCGACTCCGGCCATGCTCTGGCCCGAGGAGTACGCCAAGCTTGGCGAGCTCGTCAAGAACGACCTCATCGGCTTCGTGAAAGGGACGCTCGACCGCCGGCGCGAGCCCGCGGAGCTGATCATCAGCAAGATCATGCCCATCGAGACCGCCGCCGCCGAGCTGGCCCGCGGCGTGGTCGTGCGGCTGCACAAAGGGGTGCATCAAGCAGCCGACCTGGAGCGGCTGCTCCGGTTCGTTCGCGTCCGCCCCGGGCAGCTTGATCTCTTCCTCGAGATCGTGGGCATCGAGCACGTTCGCCGCGCTGTCTACAAGGCCGGTGCGTCACTACGCATCCGGTACAACGAGCGGCTGATGGCCGATATGGAAGACGTGGTCGGTTCCGGCAACGTCCGTTTGCTGGGTCAACGCGGAGCGACCACGCGTGTTGACTCAATCGCGCAGACGCCCGCATCTTCCCAGTCTGCCAAGATCTCGAGCCCTGAGATCGAAATCGATGACACATCGTCAGATGAGATGGACGACGACTGAATATGGGCGAGCAACATCTCCGTTTATCGTGCTTCGTTCACGACACATTCATCATATCTTTGCAAACATTCGAGCGGCATTTGCTTATACTGTCGGACTGAATCGAGTTTCTGTGACCCGCAAGGCGTTGCTTGTTCACGGAAACGTCGGGTTTGCCCCTCCCTGCCTTCCACCAAGAAGTCGTGCCCTGCGCTGGCGAGCTCATCGGGATGCCCCGTACAGCAATTATAGACTGATTACTGAATGTGGTTTCCTTCGATGATGGGGGCAACCTCGAATTCATCAAAACCTCGTTTAAAATTTGAGCGAGAATTTGATACGTCTATGACAGATGGGCGAACGGATGCTTGATGGGACCTTGAGGCGTTGTCTTATCGCATTCCAACCAATCTTGAGAGAGATCGAGACAAATATATTCAAGAAGCGTCATACAACCCTACGCTGACCTTTTGCGGGCCTTTCCTCGATTGCACATTTGTCGCATTCATGAATACATAACAAGCCAGCTTTTCCCAAAACCGTTTTCCCGATTGGACTTACTTTAGTACAGCAAGTCCTGGAAACCACTGGTTAATTAGGAGGACCAAAATCGAGAGAATCAAGAAGTGTCTGCGAGGCAGTCGTACACTTACGAGGTTTCAACGAGAATCGTTCCTTGCATCCTCTGGATCACTTTCGTGATCTGGTATTGCACCTTTTTGAGGAGAGTTCCATGAGTCGTCGAGCCTTCACGTTGATCGAGCTTCTGGTGGTGATCGCGATCATCGGCGTGCTGATCGCTCTGCTTTTGCCAGCCGTTCAATCGGCTCGGGAGGCAGCCCGTCGTGCTACATGCCTCGATAACCTGCACCAGATTGGCTTAGCTGTGGCCAATTTCGAGAGTGCCAATCAAGCCCTTCCCCCGGGAGGCGAATCCACCAACTACAACAAAAATCCGGCTACAACACAATTTGTTGATGGTGGTTGGAGCACTCTGGCCCGCATACTGCCGTATATGGAGGGCGGCGTTGCTTACAGCACATTGAACTTCAGTATGTGCTACAATGATGCTTCAGGTGCAAATTTCACCGCTGCATCAACAGTGATTGCTGCTTATGTCTGCCCTTCAGGCGCTGCCCGTGTGCCGATGGGCTTTGAAGATGGTCTTGATCCGCTTTCGGTACCAAATGGTGTAGCAGCAAATGGTGAAGGTGCGGAGCAAGTGGCTCTTGCTCGGGGCTATGGGTATTGTGATTACGGCCCCACTTGCTACACGGACATCGATCCATATGGGTTGATGAATCAAACCACCACTCCCGGTAATCCCGGTTGTTCTGATAGTGGTGGTCCATATCCAGCAACACCTTATCGTAACAAATGTTCTCGTGCTGATGGCATGCTCAGTAAGGGTATTGCTTTCAAAACGATTGGGATAGGCTTAACTGTTGCTCAAGTCAACGATGGCTTGAGCAATACTATCTCTTTCGGTGAGGATGCTGGACGTGACCCACGTTACGTAAGCCCTTACGGCGAACTGTACTATGATGGAGTTAGTCTACGTAGTAATATCACTCTTCCAGGGAGTACCGGTCCAGACAATCCTGGAGATACTTACACCTCATCATGCCGTCGTTACTGGCGTTGGGCTGAGCCAGATGGTGCTTTTGGTGTTTCTGGGCAACCCAACAATCCATTTCGTCCAGATCATGAGGCTACTGATTGGCCAGTAGTAGGTATTGATCCTGCTACTGGTAAGACCAATGCTTCTCCTCTATCTACTTACGGCAATAACGCCGGCAACAATGATGAGCTTGCTTCAGCTCACGGCAGCGGTGCGCATTGTCTGTTCGGCGACGGCAGCGTTCGTTTTATCAAGAACACGATTAACTTAGTTGTTCTTCGTGGTCTTGTCACCTTCAACGGTAGTGAGGTAATTTCACACGATAGCTATTGATTGCACAAGCCTCTCCGCGGCAATTGCTGCGGAGAGGCATACTTACCAGAAAGGAATCAAATATGAAAAAAGTCATGTTGCTAATTGTTCTTGGCATGATTGGCTGTTCATCAGATACAATTCAATTACCTACACCTTCTATAGGTTCTGTGAATGGTAAAGTTTTATTAGGTGATGGCAAACCACTGACAGGCGGGCGTATAATATTTGCAGGTGGTGGTAGAGAAACAGATTTTACAGGATCGATTGAATCGGATGGATCATTTAATATTAAAGATATACCTGAAGGTAAGTATTCTGTGCGTATTGAACCCGAGCTACCCAAGATGTCAGGCAAGGGTAGAGTGAAACGGCCAATTCTTCCTTTTCCCAAGAAATACGCCAGCGACACAACTTCTGGCTTAACTGTGGTAGTACAAGCTGGATTAAATACTCTAGAACCGTTCAAGCTCAGTAAATGAGGATTGTACAGTGTGCCGCAGCTTATCCTGCCACCCCGTATCGCAACACGCTTTCGCGCGCTAATGGTCTGCTCAAGCAGGGCAAGACCACTATCGGGGAATGTACCGATGGCTTAGCGCGTTTTACCGTTGAGTTGCAGGCGCGGCAGGGCCTTCTCTCCTTCTCCCGCGGGGAGCGGGGGGAACCCCGCTTGCGGGGTCGGGCCGGAACGGCCGGATGAGGGGATTTGCGGCGGAACGGCCGGATGAGGGGATTTGCGGGCCAAGGCAAGGAGCTCAGCCCTCATCCGCCCCTGCGGGGCACCTTCTCCCGCGGGGAGAAGGTATGAGCACCACGGCCTTTTTTGATCGCTAGTGGTACCACTGCGGGCAACAACGGCGGCAACAACGACGAGATCGCTTCGTTCCATCCCGGCGGTGCTAACTGCCTGTTCGGTGATGGTAGCGTTCACTTTATCAGGGACAATATAAACGTGGTTACCCTCCGTGCCCTCGTCACCCTTGCTGGTGGTGAACCGATCTCCTCGGACAGCTATTGACTCCAGCCGGACGTTTACCGAGGCTCTTGACCGTGTAACATCCCGACCCGGTACCCCGCAAATGGCGGGGCATCGGGTCTTCTTATTGATCCTGTAGTGCAGGATTGCTCTCCAGGACGACCGTCTTTTCCTTGCTCCTGCCGCGGGGTCAAGCTGCTTGGGCCGAAGCCACATACTATCGCCTGGTCTGGCCGGTCGGTTCCAGTCCCGCCAGCTTGGACGGGGAGTTCATGTAACAGGTGAACGACCGGGCGCCCTGGGTCGCGGGACTGGGTGCGGGTCTGGAGGCAATTCGGAAGCCGCGATAGATCGTCCTGGAAGCCTGACCCGCCTCGTGAACGGTGATCGCGAAGGTGCAATTGCGATCGGCCCCGCGCAGCTCGATGTCACGGAACACGAATTTCGCCTTGCCGTGCGACTCGACGCGGAGGCGTTGCGGCTGGAAGCGACAGCTTCGGTTCCCCGGCTTGATCTCGACCTCGCAGCCATCCTGGCGCAGGCCGGCAATCATGAGGGTAAGCTCGACGGTCTGGGTGTTCGCGGTGGGTCTTTTTTCCTGGACGCTCGGGTTTTGGCTGTCTTGAGTCTTCGGCGTTCCAGCGTCCTGTCCTTGGGCACCTGGCGGGGTCTGGTCGGAGCCGGATTTCTGTGACCGGGCCATACCACTGAGCAGGACGGTCGATCCCGCCACGAGGACCACCGCGGCCATCCATGACCTGACTTGCATACCGGTTGACTCCCTTCTCTCGCAACGGCTGGCCCATCCTGGGCCGCTTTGGCGGCAGGCGGGACACCCTGTGGCGTCCTGCCGGAACGAACGTCAGCCTGGCCGAACCGTGGACGCGAACGAAAAGGAGGTTGCGGGGAGCGGGTCGATTCGTGTCGCCGGGTTCGCCAGAATACCTGGGCGCGGAGGCAGACGGACATCCTCCACGTCCCGCGGGTGTCTCCGAGGTGGACCGCAAATTACACCGGCTCGTCCGCGCATGCAAGAGCATTCCGGATTCCAGAAGTTGCAGATTCCAGAAATTCTCTGCCGCTCTTGCTCGCTGGAATCTGCAATCCGCCCGGCCTGGAAGGGACGAGCTGCCCGGTGCTCATAACGATCCACTGGCCCGCGACGCCACGGCTGGGCGCGTCAACGGGGCCGAGATCGCAGCAGGAATTCGGGTTACTGTTTTCTCGACCGTCCTGATCGCTGAGGCATTGAGCTCGGCCGTGACCACCGAATTGACCATCTCGCCGACCGACGGGCTCACCCAGCGAAGAACCAGCGTGTTGGGAAAGACTCCCATGGCGATGGTCAGAACCACCAGTGGAACGGCGACGACGATCTCGCGCAAGTCCATGTCGGGCAGTCCCTTCCATCTCTCGCTCCGGCCCAGGAAGACGCGCTGCAGCGTCCACAGAATGTAGCCGGCGGTCAATACCACCGCGGTCGCGGCCAGCACGGCCAGCAAGATGCTGTAGTTGAACGCGGCCAGCACCACGAACACTTCGGCCACGAAGCCGCAAAGGCCGGGCAAGCCCATCGAACCGAAGAAGATCACGTACGAGATCGCACCGTACAGAGGCATGATGTTGTTCAGCCCGCCCAGCTTGTTCAGGTCGCGGGTGTGGGCTCGATCATAGATGACGCCAACGAGGAAGAACATCCCGGCGCTGGTGATCCCGTGCGCCAGCATCATGAACATGGCGCCGTTGACCCCATAGGCGTAATACTGAGGGCTGGTCGACAGGTTCATCGCGGCCAGTCCGAGGGTGACGTAGCCCATGTGGCTGACCGAGCTGTAGGCGACCAGCTTCTTGAAGTCGGTCTGGGCCATTGCCACCAGGGCCCCATAGAGGATGCTGAAGACACCCAGTGCGGCCACGAAGTAGGCCCAATCATGAGCGCCGGCCGGCGCCAGGGGCCAGGCCAGGCGGATCAGGCCGTAGCCGCCGATCTTCAGGAGGATCCCGGCCAGGATCATGCTGATGGGAGTCGGCGCCTCCACGTGGGCGTCGGGAAGCCAGGTGTGGAACGGGAACGACGGCAGCTTGATGAGGAACCCGATCAGGAAGAGGACGAACACCCAGGACTGGATGGCCCGCCCGTAGTAGCCCGTCTTGGTCGCAACGCCCATCAGCTCCACGATGTCGAACGAGTGGCCGGTGAACGGCTGCACCTTCCCGGTGGCGTTGTACAGGCTCTGGGCGGCGGAGGTATCGCCGGGCCAGAAGAAGAGGATCAGGACGGCCACCAGGATGAAGACCGAGCCAAACAGGGTGTAGAGCAAGAACTTGATGGCCGCGTACTCGCGGTTGTCGCCGCCCCAGATGCCGATCAAGAAGTACATCGGCAAGAGCATCACCTCGAAGAACACGTAGAAGAGGAAGAGGTCGAGCGAGACGAAGACCCCCATCATGCTCGCCACCAGCAGCAGGAAGAGTGCGTAGTAGCCCTTGACCTGCTTGGTGATGTTCCACGAGGCAAGGCAAGCGAGCACGCTGACCAGGCCGGTGAGGACCACCAGGCTCAGACTGATGCCATCAAGTCCCAGGTAATACTGGATGTTGAAATAGGGAATCCAGGACCTCCGCACGACAAGATCTCCCTCTCCCGCGGACTCATCGGCGACGGTCAGGGCCCCCGAGTCGTCTTTTTGAAGGACGTTGTGGATGGCGCGGTCGTGGAGCGGTTCTCTTGACCGGCTGTCGCCGACATAAAGGCCCAGGGCGGCGAGCGTCATCACGAAGGTGATCAGCGTGGCGGCCAGCGCGAGGTACTTGATCGCCGCTTCCGATCGCCTGGGCACGGCCAGCACGCCCACCATGCCGATCAGGGGAAGGAGCCAGAGGGAGGTCAGCAGCAGGTTGTCGCTCATGACGCGGTCACCAGTTTCGTGATCAGGAGGTCGCGAGCAGGCAGCACCTTGCTCGCCTCGTCAGTCTTGTTTGGGTGAGAGAATCTCGTCTCGCTGTGCAATCGCTTCCTGTCGCCGGCCGACCGCCCGGGTGCAGCGCCCTGGCTCACCCGAGCCGTCCCCCAGCCGGAAGTTATCCGGAGATCCAGCGGAAGACGCCGGCGAACAGGACCACCAAACCCACGGCCAGGAACATCAGGTAATTGCGCAGTTTGCCGGTCTGAATCGCGCGGCTGCGGTCGCCGACGACGTACACCACCTGGCCGACCAAGTTGACCAGGCCGTCCACGCCGACCTTGTCGAAGACGCCGTCGAAGTGGCTGAGCCTCTCGGTCAGGAAAGCCATGGCGTTGACCAGGCCGTCAACCAGGAACTTGTCGACTCGTCCGCAGAACCGCGCGAAATCCACGCAGGGGCGAACGAACAGGTACCCGTAGATGTCATCGAAATACCACTTGTTCTTGAACAGCCTGTACACGCCGGGGAACTGCTGGGCGGCATGGGCGGGGCTCAGCCGCGTGGAAACAAAGAAGGACAGGTTCGCCGGTGCGTAATAGAGCGCTCCCAGTCCGATCCCCGTCGCCGCAATCAAGAGCGAGCAGCCCAGGGCATACCAGTGCGCCCAGTGCGACTCGATCACGGTGGTGGGCTCGCCATACTCGATCATCTTCTCGAGCGCGGGCGTGCCTAGCGGCAAGCCAATCCAGACCGTCCAGCCGACGAAGATGCTGCACACGGCCAGGATGATCAGCGGCCAGGTCATGACCGGCTCGCTCTCGTGGGCGTGCGCGGCCGGGTTCAGATCGTGGTGGTCCGCGCCATGGCCATGGGCCACCTCTTCGTCGGCCAGGATGTGCTCCCCGTCCTCGTCATGCGCCACTACGGCGGCAACCTCCGACTGGAAGCCCCGGGGCTCACCGGCGAAGGTCAAGAACCACATCCGGAACATGTAAAGGGCGGTGAGCGTCGCCCCCAAGGCCGGCAGCAAGAACAGGAGAAAATGCTGCGGGTCCTGCGTAACCCGGGCAATCGCGGCGGCCAGGATCGCGTCTTTGGAGTAAAACCCGCTGAAAAACGGCACGCCCGAGATCGCCAGCGTTCCCACCAGCATGGTGTATGCGGTGATCGGCATCTTCTTCCGCAGCCCACCCAGTGCCGGCATCTCGTAGGTGTGCACGCTGTGGTAAACGCTGCCCGCGCCGAGGAAGAGAAGCGCCTTGAAGAAGGCGTGAGTGAGCAGGTGGAAGAGCCCCGCCGCGCGGCCGCCGACGCCCAGGCCGAGCATCATGAAGCCGAGCTGGCTGACCGTGGAATAGGCCAGCACCTTCTTGTAGTCGGTCTGGACCATGGCGATCGTCGCCGCGATCAGCAAGGTGACTCCCCCGGTATAGGCGATGTAAAGCAAGACGGGGGGCGTGAACACGGGAAAGAACCGCCCCACGAGATAAACGCCGGCGGCCACCATGGTCGCCGCATGGATCAGGGCCGAGACCGGCGTCGGCCCGGCCATCGCATCGGGCAACCAGACTTGCAGCGGAAACTGGGCGCTCTTGCCCACGCAGCCGGCGAAAACTCCCAGGCCGGCGACGGTCAGCAGCCAGTAAGGCATCTGCACGGGCTGCGCGTGCTCGGCAATACCCTCGCGGGAGTGGAACTCGACGACGTCCTTACCGCTTGCATCGACAACTCTGTTGAATTCACCCGTCGGGCCATGCAGACCCCCGCTGATCTCCTGGAAGTTGAACGTGCCCAGGCTCGTCCACAAGATCCCCAGACCGACCAGCATCCCGACGTCGCCGACCCGGTTGACGATGAACGCCTTGTTGGCCGCGTCGCAATTGGTCTTCTCCTCGTACCAGAAGCCGATCAAGAGGTAGGAGCAGATGCCGACCAGCTCCCAGAAGATGAAGATCATGAACACATTCGATGAGGCCACGAGCCCGAGCATCGAAAAGCAAAAGAGCGAGAGGTAGGCGAAGAACCGCGGATACCGCGAATCGTCGTGCATGTACCCCATCGAATAGATATGGATCAAGGTTGCGACGAGCGAGACCATCAGGAACATGATCACCGACAGGTTGTCGATGTACACGCCCAGGGGAAAGCTGAGCGTCTTGCCCGCCAGGGGATCATTGGTCGGGCCGGCGAGTGGCTTGCCGCCCAGCAGCACCCAATCGAAGCTCGCTTGCCAGACATGCGGGCCGTGAGCCTCGTGATGGCGCAGGGCCGCCCCTGTGTCCTCTCCGAGTACGCCGGGCTCGGCCGCGGCCGCGGCATGGTGCTCGGCCCAGACCCCTTCCGCCTCGATCACGAA
Organism: Isosphaeraceae bacterium; assembly: GCA_049516015.1. Lineage (GTDB taxonomy): Bacteria > Planctomycetota > Planctomycetia > Isosphaerales > Isosphaeraceae > Aquisphaera. The sequence goes on from JBEKTN010000149.1 coordinate 17,548, forward strand.
ATAATCGACGAAACCAGCCAGGCTGAGCAGAAATGAGAGACCGATGGCGGCGGTGGCGAGATACGCACAGAGCCGTTTCAACTGCCGGATGAAGATCACTTCGATCGCGAACGCGGCCAGCGGAATCAAGACGGCGGCTGCGTAGAGACCAACCTGCCACTTCATGAGGTCACATTCCTTGGTCGTTTCCGAGACTGATTCAGGCCGCCCGTCCACCGCCAGGATGCTGTCGCCAAGAATGGAGCGCGTCCGGTCCGTCTCCTTCTTGATGCCATCCTTCCGCGCCACGCGACCAGACCTTGGGCGCGGGGGGTGATCGTGAAATATGTCACAGCCTCATTCCCTTTGCAAGACCCTGGTGGTCAGGGTGTTTTTCCTCGTCCTGACACGTCAATAATCGCTCCTCGATGGTGACCCCCTCAATCCCGAGCGGGAAAGACACCCCCTTCGATCAGGGCCTGGCGTAAGCACAAAGGGAACGTGCACGCTCCCAGACCAGACGGACCAGAGCCTCATTCATGGTCCGGGCGCGACGCGGCACCTTTTCGTTTTCTCAAGGATTGACGGGCCTTCGCATGGATCAGGTCCAGCAGGTGGCTGACCCGCTCGTAGTTGTCGATCGCGGCCTTCTCTTGGGGCGTCAGCGTCCCGGACCGGGCTTTCTCGGCGAGGACGTTCATGCGCTCACGGTCGCTCCCCTCGAAGTCGATCTTGAGAATGGCACGGGCCGCGGATGCGGAAAGGCCATGGCGCTCCGGGCGGATGAGCCGGGAGAGAATCGCCAAGTCACTATCGGGATTAGTAGTCACCGTGGCCATGGCTGTAACACTCGCCGGGAGCTTCGTGTATAGGGTATTTGATCTTATTTCAACAGGGGGTTGTGGGCGCGTTTACTGAGGGTTTTGGGCTCTTTACCTCTGATTTTGGGGTCGGAAAGAGTCAGGATCTGGGTATTTGACCGTTTTAACCCTGGCTTAATCAGGTGCCAGAATCGGCTTGCCGATGGCCACAAGTCTTTCATACCCAAGGGATTAGATTTCGTCCCATGAACTTGTTCAATCCCGTTTTTAATAGCCTGACGCCTAAATGCATAGATCGATGAAAAACCCAGGCTGATGAGGGCCTGGGCCCACAGCCGAAGGCTGGGGACTCCAGCCGACGAAGCTGGCTCTGTCGTTCTGCGTCAGCCCCCAGCCAGCAAGCTTGCGAACCTGTGTAGGATCGATGTTCGGGACCATGCTCTCGGCCTCGTCACGCAGCAGCTTGGCGGTCGCGTAACAGAGCACCAGCCGGCTGGGTGGCTTGGGCCACGAACGCCATCACTGAGGGAAGGGCCCGGTTCCGCATCGGTACCCAGTGGTTCTCCAGATCCGGTTGCTGCAACAAGCGCGCCGGCGCGGCCCTGCGGTCGTGGCAAGCTGGCGCAGTTCAGTTTACTGCAAAGATTTGCGGTCTGGTGGGTCGCGCCGCCATGGCCGATCCTCTCAGTGGCGGCGGTGCTTTTAGCTCCTTGTCGGCTCGCTGAAAAACAAAGCCAATTCTAGGCCGCTGGCTGGCGGCTGGCTGACGGCCCGCCCTGAAGACGGAAATCCAGCGCCAGACCATTGAACAGCCGAAGCGAGCAAGTGGTGGGAGCTTCGCCTCGGTTGTCACCCGGAAACGCCCATCATTGAACCGTGCCCGTTTCTTGACACCCCGGAGGGGGTAATTACAATTGAGTCAATGTCTTGCTTCTCTGCCGATGGCGACCGATCGGCGCTTGGCAGTCGATGCGGTCGGATCAGGGAACCGGACGGAACACGTTCTGTCGCCAGGTTCGCACGCGGGCTGGCGGAGTTTATCTATGAAATGCCAAAAATGTGCGAAACCTGCGACATTTCACATTACCGATATCATCGAGAAAGGCAAGCACCGGGAATACCACTTCTGCGACGAGCACGCCCGGCAGCACCTGGCCCCACCCGAAGAGTCGCTGGAGGCTCCCTCGATCGGCGACGTGGCCAAGAAGTTGATCGTCAATCCGCCCGGCAGTCTGCGCGAGCCGTCGGCCGCGGACAAGCAGGTCTGCCCGGTGTGCCAGATCACATTTCTCGAGTTTCGCAATTCGGGGAGGCTGGGCTGCCCCTATGATTACGAGGTCTTTCGCGACGAGCTGATGCCCTTGCTGGAAAGCATCCACGGTGAGACCCGTCATTCCGGCAAGGTTCCCAAACGGGCGCCGCGGAACACGCAGCAGCAAACGACCCTGATCCAGCTTCGCAACGAGCTGAAGCGCGCGGTGGCCGCCGAGGACTACGAGACGGCCGCCCGGCTGCGGGACAAGATCAAATCGATCGAGCAGGATCAAGTTCGGTGATGCCAGGATCAGTTCCCCCGCGACATTCCCAGGCTTCTCTCGCCAAGGTCGTGCGTTCATGATCTGCCAAAGATGCAAGAATGAGGCGTCAGTCCACCTGACCGAACGCAAGGGAGGCAAGCGGCAGGAATTGCATCTGTGCATGACCTGTGCGAAGAAAATGGGCCTGGCTTTGCCGGAGTCGCCGCCGAACCTGGCCCTCGACGCTGTCGTCCAGAGTCTCATCGTCGCCCACGTGGGCGAGCTGGTCGGTGAGCTCGCGGAGCTCGCCTGTCCTGATTGCGGGATAAAATTCATGGAGTTTCGGGCGGAGGGCCGGCTCGGCTGCCCGCAGGATTACCGGGTCTTTGGACGCGGGTTGCTGCCCTTGCTCCAGCGGGTGCACGGAGCCACCCGGCATGTGGGCAAAGGCGCCCGGAAGCGCCCGGGTGCAATACAGCGGCTCCGCCTGAGGTCCCAGCTCCGCGAAGCCATTGCCCGCGAGGACTACGAAGAGGCAGCGCGGCTGCGGGACCAGCTTCGCCTCAAGGATATTCACGCATGACTCTGGACGACCTGACGAGAACATCCGGTGAGTGGTTGCGCGGTACGGGACCTGAAAGCGATATCGTGATGTGTTCCCGGATCCGGCTGGCTCGCAACCTGGCCGACTTTCCGTTCACCAATCGCGGCAGCCGGACGGAGAAAACGGAGATCGAGTCGCATTTCAGGTCGGCCATCTCCGCCGCCAAGCTCGAATTGCTGTACTTCGACGTCAATTCCCTCTCGTCGCTGGACCGCCAGTTCCTGGTGGAGCGGCAGATCATCTCGCGCGAGCTTTCCGGCAGCGAGGGGCCCCGGGGCGTTGCCATCAGCTCCCAGGAAAACGTCGCGATCATGGTCAATGAGGAAGACCATCTGCGGATCCAGTACATGCTCTCCGGCTTCCGGCTGCCTGAGGTCTGGGACGAGATCAACTCGCTGGACGACCAGCTCGAGGAGAACCTGGCGTTCGCCTACAACCCATCCCTGGGATACCTGACCGCTTGCCCCACCAACGTGGGCACCGGCATTCGCGTCGGGGTGATGCTCCACCTTCCCGGCCTGGTCCAGACCAAACAGATCGACAAGGTCTTCCGCGCTCTCCAGAAGATCAACCTGGCGGTTCGCGGCCTCTACGGCGAAGGCAGCCAGGCGTTCGGCGACTTCTACCAGATCTCCAACCAGCAGACCTTGGGCAAGAGCGAGCAGGAGTTGATCAGGATCCTCACCGACGTGGTTCCTCAGGTCCTGCAGTACGAGCGGCAGGCCCGACAGACGCTGGTCACTGAACGACGCCAGCACCTTCACGACCAAGTGAGCCGGGCCTATGGGGTGCTCAAAACAGCGCAGACGATCTCGAGCGAGGAGACCATGCTCTTGCTCTCGAGCGTGCGCATGGGCATCAATCTCGGCCTGATCGATGATCTGTCGATCGCCACGGTCAACGAGCTCTTCATCCAGACCCAGCCGGCCTTCCTCCAGAAACTACGCGGATCGGAACTCGGGGTCGAGGAGCGCAATGTCGCCCGCGCCACGTATCTGCGCAGCCGCCTGGGCAACGGCCGAATGGCCACGGGGGAATCTTGACCCGGCCCGGGCCCGCGCCGGGACTGGCAGACTGATTACCCTTGTGAATTGACGATCGACCTGCGGCGTCCCATGGTAGAGTGCAGAGTGCGCTGCCGAGAAACTCGACGCGAGAGGGCCCCGTTCTTGTCTTCCTTCAGCTTTGACATCGACCCGCAGGCGGTCCTGGGCGTCCCGGCGGATGCGACGCTGGAACAGATTCGCGACGCTTATCGCCAGAAGTGCAAGACCTTCCATCCCGACGTCGGCGGCGAGGAATGGGCATTCCGGGTGCTGGTCCAGTCCTATGAGATGCTCAGCACGGCCCGCGTGCTGCGGGCGACCCGGGCCGAGCCCGTCCGCGGTCAGGCCGCCCCTGCACCGGCCCAGGCTCGGCATCACGAGCCCAGCGCCGAGACCGTCCGCGGCGGCATTCACGATCAAAATGTTCCTCTCGAGCGGATAGTTGGCGTCGAGCACCTCTGCGTCCGCTATCTCTGGGATGACGCCGCCTATCTCTGGCTGACTCAGAAACAGTCCGACGAGGAGCGTTTCCTCAGTTGCAGCTTGAACTTGAGCTGGCCCGATCAGGGTCAGGCTGCAACCGCCTCGGCCGGCAAGGAAGCCACGCGCATCGTCCTGGACCTGAACGAGATCTTCGACCACATGATCGTCTCGACCCGGGTCATCACGTCCCGATCGCACTCCGGCGACGACGAGTTCGCCGGGTGGCTCAGCTACTCGAGCTTCGACCAATCCTGGAAAGCCCTCAAGGGCCTGCATGATGCAGTCCGTTCCCGGGGACTGGGCTTGCGGCAGTGGTCGCGCGACCTGTTCATCCCCAAGAACTGGGGTGATCGACCGGTGCGATGACGCCTCCGGCCAACCACCATGCGGGTTTTTGCCCTGCCTCGACCTTACCACCGACTCAGATCGGGAAGATCTTGTTTGTTGAGCTTGGTGATGATCGGTTCGATCAGTTCCTCGGGCACGAATCGCTGCAACGCGTCGGCCCCGCCGAACCGGGCGACCTGCTTGATCAGCGAACTGGAGATGTGCGAGTACTCGCCGTCGGCCATGAGGAAGACCGTCTCGATCTCAGGATCGAGCCGGTGGTTGGTCAAGGTCATGCCGAACTCGTACTCCATGTCCGTGAGCGTCCGCAGGCCGCGGAGGATGACACGCGCCCCGATCCGCCGCACATACTGCACGGTCAGCTCCTCGAACGACTCCACCGAAACGTTGGCATAAGGCCGAACCACCTGCCTGGCCAGCGCGATCCGCTCGTCGATGTTGAACAGCGACGCCTTGCCGGGGTTGACGCCGATACCCACAACCAGATGCTGGAACAGGAGCCGGCCGCGACGGATCACGTCGAGGTGCCCGAGCGTGATCGGGTCGAAAGTGCCGGCGAAAACGGCCGTGCGGAATGCGTCAGACGAACTCTGGGGCATGGTGGACCTCGGCCCGAGGCGCTTGGGGTTGTCGGTTTCGCTCAGACGTGTCGGCGGCAGGTGACAAGCGCGTCATGGAGACGCTCAAGGTCATCGTCGTCATTGTAGATATGCGGGCTGATTCGCAGCTTGCCGCGGCGGGCGCAGACCACGATTCCCTGCTGCCTGAGGGCGTGGGCCGCTTGCTGGGCGGGCACGTCGTCGTGCTCGATGGCGACGATTCCGGAGCAATCCTCCGGGCGCTTCGAGCCGGTCACCCGCCAGTCGGCACGCGCCGACAGCTCGCGCACCACCGCTGCCCGGTCGAGGATCCGCTTTGACACCGCCTCCGCCCCGATCTCCTGGAGCAGACTCAGGCTCGCCCCCAGCGCTTGCAGACCGGCCATGTTGAACGAACCCCCTTCCCAGCGCTGAGCGTTGGGCTTGAGCCGGAACTCGATCTCCGGGGCATTGTAGGAACCGACGACGCTGTGCCAACCGACCCCGATTGCCCGCAAGCGATCAATCCAGTCGCGGCGCACGTAGAGCAGACCCGCCCCCTCCGGACCCAGCAGCCATTTGTGCCCATCGGCCGCGAGAAAGTCAATCGGCGTCCTGCCGACGTCGATCGCGAGCGGACCGAGGCCCTGAATCGCGTCCACGCACAGAGCCACTCCGCGAATCCGGCAGATCTCGACCAGCCGGTCGAGGTCGTTGCGAAAACCAGAGGCGAACTCGACATGGCTGATCGCCAGCACCCGAGTCGTCTGATCCATCGCATCGATCAGGTCCTCGGGCCAGATCCGCCCGGCCCGGCTGGGAACCAGGCGAACCGAGACACCGCGGCCCGCCAGGTTCATCCAGGGGTAGATGTTCGAGGGATATTCTTCCGCCGGAATCACCACGCTGTCGCCATCCCGCCAGGGGAACCCCTCGGCGATCAGCCCGATGCCCTGGGTCGTGGAGTTGACGAAGGCAATCTCGTCGCGGTCGGCGCTCAAGAGGCTGGCGAGGCGATCGCGGATGGCCTCGATCTTGTCTGCCCAGCCGGGCCAGGTGACAACTCCGTTTTCCTCTTGCTCAAGGGTCCAGGCCCGCAGTACGTCGCCGGACCTGCGGGGCAGGGGCGCCACCGCGGCGTGGTCGAGGTAAGCCCAGCGCCGGGCCACGGGAAACTCGGTCACGCGCAGCTCGTCCCAGACGTCAGCCATGTCTGCTCTCCCGGGTGGAAACCCAAGTTCAACGGACAGGGCTTCGCCCGGTGTTAGAGGGACAGGGCGTTGCCCTGTGCTGAGCTGTTTCGCCCCGTAGGGGCACAACAATCCAGCACGGGGCATCGCCCCGTCCGTAAGTCGTCAGCGCCGCGCGGTCTTGCACACGATGAACAGAGCCAGTCCGCAAAGCATGCTGGTGGCGATGTAGCCGTCCAGGGGCCGGCCCTTGGATTCGCCCCCTCCTGGCTCCTCGTCCTGCGCTCTGACTGCCGGGCAGCAGATCAAGCCCAGCGCCACGAGCCCGGGAGCAAGCCAGGAAACCCAGGGCGATCGTTTGCGTTGCATCGTTCACGTTCCTTGACGGGTTTGGGTTTACGAGGAGCATCAACGGTCATGGGGAGCCATTCCTGGAGCGGGCGAACTCGGCGGCGAAACGCCTTGCGGGCCATGGCGACCGCCTTCCAGGCGGGCCCGCGTGACCGGAGGTGGGCAATGTAGTCGTCCAGGCCCACCGCCCAGAAGCGGTATTCCAGCCCGCGAAACTCGAAGCCACCGCCGTCCCCGGGAAGCGGGAACGCCTGCGGCGTCTCGGCATAGGCGAAAGCCAGGATCGACCGAAAACCGGGGCCGAACATCGACTGCCAGCGCACCAAGCCGTCCAGATCATCGGTTGTGACCCAGTTCTCCCAATCGCGCCGGCCTCGTGCATTCTTGCCGCGTTTCCCCTTCACCTCCACCACCAGGTTGGTCGAGAATCGAGGATACAACAAAAAGTCGGGGTTTTTCACCCCGTCCTCGCCGAAGATCGCTCGCCTGGCCTCGTCGATCGCCACGCACGGAACCCGCAGGGCGCGAATATACGCCTCGAAGGCCGCCTCGTAGTGGTTCGATCGTATGGCCATCGTCGACCGTCCCCGGGTCCGGGCCTTAACTTGTGGCCCGACTGGCCTGCAATGCGCAAACCGCCAAGCTCTCAAGTTCTATCATCCACCTTTCTGATCACTCGTCAACCACCAACGATCCCATTTGGCCCGGCGCCGGCGAGGATTGGCATTCCGCTGGCCGGTCTGGCCTCGCGCCTGCGGCGGGGAGGTAGCAAGGCCTCGGCATATTCCCAGATCTGCTCGGGAGTCTCGAACGCCTTGGTGAACGACCATTCGTCGTCGTACTCGCAGTCGTCGGTCGTGTATTCTCGACAGATCTTGGGGCGGTTGAAGTAGATCCGGCATCGATTGTCGGAGCTCAAGTACTGGCACTGGGTCTTCACCAGCAGATACCACTGCTGTTTGACGACATAAACCAGGGTCTGGCCATGGGCCAGATGCCAGCGAATCGAATCGAAGTCGTCCCAGGTATGCGGCGCGTCGATCGGCAGCGAGAAATAGCGGCAGCACTTGCCGGTGCAGAAGTCGCACAGGCACTGACCGGGCTTGAGCTCGGAACGGCTCGGTTTCTTGCTCGCGGGTCGTGACCGGGCCTTCATGAGTCGTCCTTCGGGAGGATCGGTTGCCATTGACCACCGACCACTGAGCGGTACGTTCACTCTTGAGTCTTCTGCCGGTTGCGGTAGCGGGTGCTGACGCGTACCAGAAAACGATGTTCCTCCTCGGTGAGCGAGGCCCGCCCCTCGCGGTGCAGCTTGTCGAGAATTTCGTCCATCCGGCGTTCCTCGGCGGCCTCGCGGATCATCCGCCGCTGCCGGCGGAGATCAGAGCGACGTCGCCGCCAGCGGCGCAGGGCGCTCTCCTTGTAAGGTCGTACCTTGGCGGCGCTGTTTTCCAGGCTGGTGTAGCCCTCGGAAAAATCGTAGCCGAACACGCCATCCTCGAAGTAGCCGCCGTCCTCGAGCATCCGCGACTCGGTCCTGACCAGCAGCTCGATCAAGAGCGCGAGCATGATTACCGTGATACCATCGGACTGCCGTTTCACCAGCAGGCGAACCAGACCCGTCAAGAACAGGATCGCCGCCGTGGCGCGGGCCGTCCAGGGTGCATAGATGTTGTCCCGCGCGGACACCACCGAAGTGCTGGAGAGATAGGCGCGGAACATCCGCCCGCCGTCGAAAGGCAGGGCCGGCAGAAGGTTCACCAGAAACAAGAGGTAGTTGAGGTAGCCGAACCAGCCGATGATCCAGATTGGACTCAACGGGGTGGCCGGTACGTTGTCGGCCAGCCAGGGTGCGCCGGAGTCTGTCTGGTTGCCAAACGGGTTCCAAACGAACCTGGCCCCGGTGAAGAGGTTGAGGCCGACGGCGATGCCCAGAAACAGGGCCCCGCTGGTCACCGGACCAGCCAGCGCTACCAGGAAATGCTCGCTCGAGCGGGGTGACAGCGACGGCCCGACAAGGTTGCCCAGAGGCCAGAGGTGCACGTCCTCCTGATCGCAGTCCAGCCAGTAAGCGGTCAGGGCGTGCGCGAGTTCATGAATCGCCAGGGCCAGAATCAGCAGAGACAGCCAGCAGGCCGTTTGCGGTAAGCGTCGAAGTCCATCCTCCGCCTTGGTGGCCAGAAGGGCCATGAGCAGTTCGATGACGACGAAGAGGATCAGAAAGATGTGAACCTTGACCGTCGTTCCGAACCACCGGCCTAGACGGATCGGGGACCACGTCAGTGGATCGCTCATGAGTGGACCACTCGAAGTGGGTTACGATCGCCGCTTGGGTCACGATCTAGACAGAATATTCTAACAGTCCGGTGCTGGGGAGGCAACGCGACCCGGGTCCGGGCAGGGTCTTGCGCGCCCTTCAGGCGACCGCCGCGCGCATGTTAGACTGGATCTTCGAATCGACGGCTGCCTCATCAACATCCTGTGGAGCACGCATTCCGCATGCCAGACCCCTTGCTGAGTCAGGAGATCCGGGTGCCCGTGCCGCTGGGGCCTCGCGCCTACGAGGTCCGGGTGACCAGCGGCGACCCCGGCGGTTGCGGACCGTTTGCTCGCTCGGCGCTGGATGCGACCTGGGCCGGCAAGGCCTGCCGTACCGCACTGATCGTCACCGACCGAAACGTCGCCGGCCTGGACTACTTGCCGGCCTGCCGGGCCGCTCTCGACCGCGTCGGCATCGAGGGCCGTCCCGTGGTGCTGCCCGCCGGCGAGCCGACCAAGTGCCTGGAGTCCGCCGTCACGCTCTATGACGAGCTGACCGCGATGCGGGCCGACCGGCACACCGTCGTTGTCGCGCTGGGCGGGGGAGTGATCGGCGACCTTGCGGGGTTCGTCGCCGCAACCTACGCCCGCGGTCTGCCCCTGCTCATGCTGCCGACCAGCTTGCTGGCCCAGGTGGACAGCTCGGTCGGCGGCAAGGTCGGGATCAACCATCCCCGGGCCAAGAACATCATCGGCGCGTTTCACCAGCCAGTCGGCGTCTGGATCGACACCGAAACCCTCAACTCGTTGCCTGCACGTGAGCTGCGCTGCGGCCTCGCCGAGGTGGTCAAGTACGGGGTCATCCTCGATGCCGGCTTCTTCGGCGAGCTGGAAACCCGAGCCCAGGCGCTTCTCGACCGCCGGGGCGAGGCCCTGCGGTCGATCGTCGCGCGGTGCTGCCGGCTCAAAGCCGAGGTCGTGGCGCAGGACGAGCGCGAGGAAACGGGGCTGCGAGCCGTGCTCAACTTCGGCCACACCGTCGGCCATGCGATCGAGGTGGTCGCCGGCTATGACGGGGCCTTCCAGCACGGTGAGGCCGTGGCGGCCGGGATGGTCGCCGAATGTCATCTGGCCGAGCGCCTGGGCTGGATCGGGCCCGAGGTCAGCCTGCGCCTGAGCCGCTTGCTCGAGCGGTTCGGTCTGCCGGTCGCGATCTCCGGGCTCGATCCCGATCGACTGCTCGACGCCATGGGCCGCGACAAGAAGAACCAGCGCGGCAAGGTCAGGTTCGTGCTGCCGCGCGCCCTCGGGCTGGTCGAGTTGACCGACGCGGCCAGTCCCGACGACGTTCATGCGGTGCTGACCGCCCTTTGCAAGTGACCGCCCAAGCACAATCGGGATCTATTGCCGCGGCCTGTCCCGCTGCGCCGCGAACTGGAGTGCAGTTTGGACCACGCCCCCACGCAGACCGAGATCAGCGACCTGGTCCTGCTCACGATGGTGCCGGGGGTGGGCCCGCACACATGCGGGGCACTGCTCGAGCGGTTCCGGACGGCCGGCCGCGTGCTCGACGCCTCGCTGGCCGACCTCCGCGACGTTCCCGGGGTGGGCCCCAAGGTTGCCGGGAAGATCCAGCGAGCGCGGCGCGACCTGGACGGACAGGCCGAAATGGAGCTCTGCCGCCGCGCTGGTGTCGAGCTGATCGCGCGCGGCGACCCGCGCTATCCGCCGCCGCTGCTCGAGACGCCCGATCCCCCGGCGCTGCTCTACGCGCGAGGTGCTTTCGAGCCGCGCGATCAGCTCGCCATCGCCCTGGTCGGCTCGCGGCGGTGCACCTCCTACGGCTTGAGGATCACCGAACGCCTGGCCTCGTCGCTGGCGCGGACCGGGTTCACGATCGTCTCGGGCCTGGCGCGGGGCATTGACGCCGCGGCCCACCAGGGGGCACTCAAGGCCGGCGGCCGCACCATCGCGGTACTGGCCAACGGCCTGGCGCAGATCTATCCGCCGGAGCACGCCGAGCTCTCCATGGAGATTGCCCAGCATGGTGTCCTGCTGTCCGAGTTGCCGATGCTTCAGGGTCCGCTGGCGGGCCTCTTTCCCCAGCGCAACCGGATCATCTCCGGCCTTTGCCTGGGCGTCGTGGTCGTCGAGGCCGCGCCGCGGAGCGGGTCGCTGTCCACCGCGCACCACGCCATGGAGCAGAACCGGGAGGTCTTCGCCGTGCCCGGCCCGGTGGACAGCCTGGCCAGCCGCGGCTGCCACCGCCTGATCCGTGACGGCGCCCGCCTGGTCGAGACCGTCGACGACATCCTCGAGGAACTTGGCCCGCTGGTTCGCGAGGTGCACACCGCACCCGACGAGACCCCCGTCCGCCACCCCGCCGAGCTGGCCCTCACCGACCAGGAACGATCCCTCCTCGGCCAGCTTGAAAGCCAGCCCTCCGGAGTTGACGAGCTGATTGTCCGCACCGGACTCACTGCCTCTCAGGTCCTGGCCACGCTCAGCGTCCTGGAGCTGAAGCGGCTGGTTCGCAGGCTTCCCGGCCACCAGTTCGTGCGGGCTTGACAATGGTTAACACCACGAGCAATTGGCTTCACTGACTGCTGGGCACCATCCTCTCGCCCCACGCCCCACGATCGTCGGGGTCCGCCGTCGATGCCGCGCGCCGAGCTGGGTGTCCATGGCCTGAGAAGCTGGGGCCGCAACTGGTATAGAAAAGTCCGAGAAACGAGGCATGGTTCAATTACGGGTCACTGCAATCCCTGAGGTCGCGATTCATTGGAACTCTGGCTTCAGCCGTTTCACGGACCGGCTGGATGCGGGATTCCGGCGCAGAGAGACCATCGAGTGCCTGAAGCGACAAGATGGTCGGAAGTTCACATCGATTATCCACCCGGGAACCGCCGTCATTGAACGATGCCTGATCTGTCATGATTCCTACAATGACGATCTTGATGAATCCATGACCTGCAGGTGATCGCCTACTGGGTCTTCCGCCCGCTTCTCTTATCTGCGTTCATCCGCGAAATCTGCGGACAAGAATTCGGGAGTCCATCTCCAATCGGATATGGGACCTGCGGTGTTGGCCAGTTGACCGTTTCTGGCTTATGGACCCGCAGCTTCATTGATCAGGAGACCAGCGCACGAAAACCCCCCGGAACTGTAAGGTGGGCGGAGAAAAAAGGCCAGGCGGAAGGAGATCAGACAAATAATCTGTCGGTGGGCATCTCCAAGCTCGATCCTGAGCCAGTTGCTTGTCGGGATGAATCAACCTCAGATTTCTTGTCCGCAGATTTCGCAGATGAACGCAGATGGGGAGAATCACAGAGACGATCCGTTGTTGGTTCGATTGGCGGATTCGGCAATCCTTGAGGTCGCGATTCGTTGGAGCTCCGCCTTCAGCGGGCTGACGGACCACCCTAAAGGCAATACCGTTGAATTAGCAATAACACTCTTGGCCAAAGGGACTTCTGGCTCCCTCTCCCCTCGCGGGAGAGGGTTGGGGTGGGCTGATGAAAAAGGGCCGGCGAATTATGAGCGGACTTCTGCCAGTTTTTGTTGCGCCGTTCCGGCGATGGCGAAGGCCTCC
>JBEKTN010000150.1:0-18318 GCA_049516015.1 Isosphaeraceae bacterium
TACCTTCTCCCCGCGGGAGAAGGTGCCCCGCAGGGGCGGATGAGGGATGAGATGCTAGCCTTGGCCCGCAAATTCCCCTCATCCGGCCGTTCCGGCCCGACCCCGCAAGCGGGGTTCCCCCCTCTCCCCGCGGGAGAAGGAGAGGACGTCCCGCCGCGTCTGCAACTCAACGGTAAAACGCGCTAGATATGACAACCACGCTGGCGGCAAGCCTTCAATTGCCGCCAACTGCTTCGCCTATCAATGAAGTTCACTGTAGTCAACACAGCGATTTCCCCCTATATTAGGGAGTATGCATCGACGTTAATCTTCGGCGGACAGCGCCGGTCGATTTTCCGCGGCAACGTTTTCGGAACGATCGATGGCAACGCAGAGTGCCGAGGAAGCGGTCCTTCTGACGGAGTCTCTGTCATGCTCGCAGGCAAGCCTGCCTTTCAGTTCCTGACCGTCAAGGAAGTCGACGGCGTCGCCGTGATCACGTTTCTCGAGACGACATCGATGATCGAGGGAGACAAGGTCGATAGCCTTGCCAAGGAGCTCTTCGGCCTGATCGAGACCAAGAAGTACAAGAAGATCCTGCTCAACCTCTACAACGCCGGCTACATGTCCAGCGCGATGCTGGCCCAACTGGTGCGACTGCACCGCAAGATGCAGGATGTCAAAGGGAAAGTCCCGCTCTGCTGCCTGCGTCCACCGGTCATGGACGCGTTCAAGGTCAGCCAGTTCGACCGGTTGTTCGAAATCTTCGCCGACGAGCCGGCAGCCCTGAAGAAGTTCTAATCCGGCGAGTCCGAAACCGCGGACGACCTGCCCGACATCAAGCGGCGCTCACCCTGCGCGGGACGATGCGCCCCGCGTTCTGGTTGTCGGCCTCGCTACCTTGCTCATGGTACTCGGCGTCGGTGTTCACCTTCCAGGTGTCGTACCGGCCCAGGCCGAGAATGTTCCGCGCGGCCAGCAGGGCGGTCATCATCGAGTGATCCTGGTTGTTGTACTTGTGCATGCCGTTGCGTCCTGCCAGCTCCAGATTGGACAGGTTGGCCAGCCAGTGGCGGATCACGGCGAGATGGCCCTGGTACTCGTCGTCGTAGACCGGATAAGCCTTGGGCATGCGGACGACGCACCCATCGACTACCTCGGAGGCGGCCACCAGGCCGATGGCATCGATCTCGCGCCGGCCAAGTTCCAGGAGATCGGCATCCGACATGATCCAGAGGGCGTCTCCCTCGAAGCAGAAGTACTCCAGGCCCAGGCTCGATCGCGAGGCATCGGGCACGAGCTCGGGCGACCAGTTCTTGAAGTTCTGAATGCGACCCACTTTGACGTCGGGCTCGTGGATGTAGATCCATGTGTCCGGAAAGGTCTCGGGCCGATCGACGATCAGAACAACCGTGAGGAAGTCGCGATACCTGAGTGACTCGGCCGCCGCGCTGACCTCTGCCGGAGCGGGCGGGTCCATGGCGCGGATCAGGTCGCGAACCGGCATGGTCGAAAGGAAATGAGACCCGAGATAACGCGTCATCCGCCCCTGCGAATCGGCGGCGATGAAGGCCGTGACGTCCGATCCGTCGTGCTCGATCCGCACGACCTTGCGGTCCATGTGCACCGCCCCGCCTTTACCGCGGATGCGGTCGCGCACCGCTTCCCACATCTGGCCGGGACCGAGCCGCGGATACTGAAACTCGTCGATCAGAGTCTTGATCACCTCGCCCTTGCGCGACTTAAGCCCCCCGAACAGTCCGTTCACCACCGCCGCGACCAGGCTCAAGCCCTTGATCCGCTGGGCCGCCCAGTCGGCCGAGATCTCGCTGGTGGGCATACCCCACAACTTCTCCGTGTAGGACTTGAAAAAGATCTCGAACAGCACCCGGCCGAACCGATTGACGACCCAGGCCTCGAAGGTTCGCTCAGGCCGGATCGGGCTCAGTCGCGCCTTGAGGTAACTGAGCAGGATCCGGGCGGAGCGCCAGGGACCGAGCTTCCAGAGCGCGTCCACCGGCTTGAGCGGATAATAGAAGAACTTGCGGTCGTAGTAGATCCGGCTCAGCCGCGAGCGAGTGATGAACTCGCCGCCCAGGATCTCGCGCCAGAGGGCGTTGACCTCGCTGCTCTTGGAGAAGAACCGATGACCGCCGATATCGAACCGGTACCCCTTGTACTCATCGGTCCGGCTGATGCCGCCGACCAGCCGGGGATCGGCCTCGAGCACCACGCACGTTCGGCCGTGCCGCGTGAGCTCATAGGCGCCGGTGAGTCCCGCGGGACCGCCGCCGGCAATCACCGTCTCGTACGCCGCGACGACGGACTCGGCGCCGGGGTCATCGACGCGCGTCCAGCGGTGGGGAATTTGACCGGCGCGAACCGTCTGCGATTGGGGCGATTCCATGCCCATTCCGGCTCCTCGTCCTGAGGAAAGACGATTTTCGGCCTCAATCAAATGGAAAGTGCGGCGACACGGACGTACTATTCTTATATCGACGCCCGGCGCGACCGAGTTTTGTCATAAAACCGCCGTGGGGTCAACGCGGATCATGTGTGAGGCCAAGTTGTCGGTCTTGACCCGTCTGCTCCGATCTCAACAATAGGCCCGCTGTTACGAACCAGACCGTGCGACCTCTCCTCCAGTTGGGCCACGACGGCCCGACCGCCGCACGGCGAGCACTTCGGGACACGTATGAGACGGTCCCGATCCTCGGTTCGTCGCAAGCCAGGAAGGTGAAACGATGACATTTGAACAGTGCAAAACGACTCTCTCCGAGATCCGCCACCGTCAGGGAACCGATTACCCGCTGGTGCAGATCACCTGTTCAGGCTCGGTCGTACGCGGCCGCTTGACCCGAACCGACACCGATCGCCCACCTCGCTCCAACCGGAAATCCCCCTACGGACTCCTGGTCCTGGAGCAGCCCGGCCTTGTCCCCGGCCCCTTGACCTTCGTGCAGATCGCCAACATTCCCGAGGATGGTCTCAAAGAGGACGCAGCCCGGGAAGAATCCAAGGTCAAGGTCACGAAGCTCGTCGGCGTGGGACGACGTTGAACGCGCGTCTGGCATAGCCCCTGTTCGATGATCCGAGGCGCTCCGGTTGTCCCGGAACGCCTCGCTTCGGTTCGAACCCCTGAGAGGAAGGCCGAGAATTCGACTTAAACCTCATAATAATATCGGCTTATGGCAAGTCCAAAGTAATCGCATTAGAGTGGAAAGTCGAACCGACACCAATGGTTTTTCGGGCATGGATGGCTGCCAAAACTCCAGGAATGTCCATTTGCCCCCCCAAAAGCAGTCTCCGGCCCCCTCGGTTGAGCATGTGGAAAACCATCCCGCCCGGAGAATGTCGCCTCGGTCGTGACATTCACGGCTTTTTACCAAGATATCCCAGCTTTGTCAATTTGGTGGCTGTCACCTTTTCACCCAGGCCGCACCCGCCGGGATACCCCGGAAACCCGCCGCACCCACCGGGAAAGCCGGGATACCCTCCGCAGCCGCCGGGGTAGCCCGGGAATCCGCCCCGGCCGCCTCCGGGGAATCCGCCCTGACCGACACCGGGTCCGCCGCTGTGTCCACTACCTTCTCCACCTCCGCCGTGGGCGCTGGCCGGTCGGGCGAGAGGGAGAGCGAAAGAGTCAGGACGGCGGCCAGGATCGACAGCGAGCGTGCCTTGTCCCGGAGACGAATCGTACGCATCTGAGTGACTCCTGTGTTGAAGAGACGTTGAGAAACCAAAGTCAGCGATCGTGAGGGGTCATGCGTGTAAGACCAGCCGGGATGTGTCGTCCCGTTCTCGGTCGCACATGCCCCTTCACCAGGGTTATCAGGAGCCGAAAGCCGATCGGACACGCCGCGAGATTTTTTTTTGAACGCGACGTGCGGGGGGCCGGATACAATAAGGCCGCGGCGGGAGGAGCGGAGCGGGAACGTTGTTCGAGGGGGCCACGCCATGTCGGAGCCGGAAGCGTTCCAGGTTCTGATCGAGCGCGTTCGCGCGGGGGACGCGGAGGCAGCGGCCGAGCTGGTCAGGCGGTACGAGCCGATGGTCCGCCGCGCGGCGAGGGTCAGGCTGGTTGACCCGAGGCTCGGCCGTGTGCTCGACTCGATGGACATCTGCCAGTCGGTCATGGCCAGCTTCTTCGTCCGCGCCGCGCTCGGGCAGTACGAGCTGAACTCGCCCGACCAGCTCCTGAAACTGCTCGCGACGATGGCCCGGAACAAGCTCGCCAATCAGGCCCACGGCCAGCGTGCGGCGCGGCGCGACCTCCGGCGCGTCGAGGGAGGCGGAGACGAGGCGGCGGAGGTCGCCGGGCGCGGGGCGACGCCGAGCCGGGAAGTCTCGGCACGTGAACTCCTCGACGAGGCCCGCGCCCGCTTCAGCGACGCCGAACGGCGGCTCCTCGAGCATCGGCAAGACGGCGCCAACTGGATCGACATCGCCGCCGCCGAAGGGGGCAGCCCGGAGGCCCTCCGCAAGAAGCTCGCCCGCGCCGTCGACCGCGTGGCGAAAGAGATCGGGCTGGACGAATCCGACGATGGCTGAGCCCGACGCCGTGCCCGAGGTCCACACCCTGCTCATCGACCAGCGCCGGCGCGTCCAGCTCGGCGAGCCGTTTCACGTCGAACTCTACCTCTCGCAACACCCCGGCCTCGCCGCCGACCCGGAAGGGCTTCTCGACCTCATCTATAATGAAGTCCTCCTGCGCGGGCAGCGTGGGGAGTCGCCCGAGCTGGACGATTACCGGACCCGGTTCCCCGACCTGGCGGAGGCCCTTGGCGACCTGTTCGAAGTCCACCGCGCGATCGAGTCGAGCCCCGAAGTCTCGACCGCGCCGGTCTTTGAGCGCTCGGCCGTCCCCGTGCTCGAACCGGCCTGGCCGAAGCTCGACGGGTACGAGATCGTCGGCATCCTCGGAAGCGGGGGAATGGGGATCGTCTACCGTGCCCGCGACCTGAAGCGCGGAGTGACGGTGGCGGTCAAGACGATGCGGCAGGCCGACGCGGCCTCGCTCTATCGCTTCAAACTGGAGTTTCGCGCTCTACTCGACGTTTCGCACCCGAACCTCGTCGCGCTCCACGAGCTGATCTCCGACGGCGTCGGCTGGTTCATCGTGATGGAGTACATCGATGGCCTGACCTTCCTCGACTACATCCACGCCAGTCCCTGCCGCGGCGACGACCCCACCTCGTCCCCCAACCTGGAGACGACCTGGTGGGACGATGATCTCGCGCCGGTGACCCTGGCACCGGTCGACAATCCGGCGACGGAGTCTCGTGATGGGAGGCCCTCCGGCGGGGCGGACGTGGTCGACCGGAAGGCCACGCCCGCGCCGGGTCCCTTGACGTGGGTGAAGCTCCGCGGGGCATTGAGACAGCTGGCCGAGGGGCTCTCGGCGCTGCACCAGGCCGGCAAGCTCCACCGCGACATCAAGCCGACGAACGTGATGGTGACGCGCCTGGGGCGGGTGGTCCTGATGGACTTCGGGCTGATCACCTCGCCTGAGCGTGGCGCCGCGGGGAACAGCACTGAGGGGCAGGTCGTCGGCACCGCGGCGTACATGGCCCCCGAGCAGGCAGCGGGGGTCCGGCTCTCAGCCGCGAGCGACTGGTACAGCGTCGGCGTCATGATTTACGAGGCGCTGACCGGCCGGCGGCCCTTCGAGGGTCGGATGCTCGACGTCCTGATGGACAAGCAGCGTTTCGAGCCCCCCGCGCCGGGCGACCTGGTTGCAGGTCTGCCCGACGACCTGAACGCGCTCTGCGTCGAACTGCTCCGCCGCGACCCCCGCTCGCGGCCCGGGGGGCGCGAGGTGCTGGCCCGCCTGGGGGCGACCTACGCCGGGCCGGCCGGCGGCGCCGAGCCGGGTTCGTCACAGGGCTTGGAGCCGGTGTTTGTCGGCCGGGAGAGCCACCGTGCGGCCCTGGCCCACGCCCTGGCGCGTGCCGCCGAGGGGAAGACCGTCGTCGTTTACGTCCACGGGGCCTCGGGGGTCGGCAAGAGCGCGCTGATCCAGACGTTCTTATCGGGGCTGGCAGCGCGGGACGAGGCCGTGGTGCTGGCGGGGCGATGTTACGAACGCGAGTCGGTGCCGTACAAGGCGCTGGACGGCGTAATCGACGCCTTGAGCCGACACCTCCGGCACCTGCCGGCGCACGAGGTCGGGGCGATCTTGCCGCGCGACGTCGGGCCGCTGGCGCGGGTGTTCCCGGTGTTGCGTCGCGTCGAGGCCGTGGCCGGCGCCCCCCGCCGGGCGACGGAAGCGCCAGATCCGCAGGAACTCCGCCGCCGGGCGTACGCGGCGCTCCGCGAGCTGCTGGCGAGGCTGGGAGACCGCCGCCCTCTGGTCGTGGCGATCGACGACCTGCAATGGGGCGACGGCGACAGCCTTGCCGTCCTCTCGGAGATCCTCCGGCCTCCCGACACACCGGCCATGCTCCTGCTCGCCTGCTACCGGAGCGAAGACTCAGCGAACCCGGTCCTCCGCGCCGCACTCACCCCCCCCGGCGCCCAGGGGCTGGACTGTCGTGAACTGTCGGTGGGGACACTCTCGCCCGACGACGCGCACGCGTTAGCCCGCCACATGCTCGGTGTTGTGGGCGGGGATGCCGAGGGGCGCGCCCGTTGGATCGCGAGCGAGTCGGGGGGCAACCCGCTGTTCGTCGCCGAGCTGGCGCGGTCCGAAATGGGTCAGGGCCCGGTCGCGCTCGACGAGGTGCTCTGGTCGCGCATCCTCCGCCTGCCCGACGACGCCCGTGGGTTGCTGGAGGTCGTCGCCGTCTCGGGCAGCCCGGTCAGTCCGGCCGTTGCCTGGCAGTGCCTCGGCCGCGAGGGTGACGAGCGGGCGACCCTCGCGTTGTTGCGGACCGGGCGATTGATTCGGGCCGCGGGGAGGTCGTCGGACGGCGACCGGATCGAGGCGTATCACGACCGGGTCCGCGAGACGGTCGTCGCCCACCTCGGCCCGGCCGCGCTGGGCGACTGCCACGGCCGGCTCGCCGTCGCGCTGGAGGCGAGCGGGACGGCCGACCACGAGGAACTCGGCGTCCATTACCAGAGGGCCGGCGACGACGCTCGCGCCGGCGCGCATTTCGCGCTCGCCGCCGCGAAGGCATCGGAAGCCCTGGCTTTCGAACGGGCCTCATCGCTTTACCGCCTGGCGCTGAACCTGTCCGCGCCGGACCCCGCCGAGTCGAACCGGCTCCGTGGGGCATTGGCCGGGGCGCTGGCCAACGCCGGCCGGGGGGCGGAGGCGGCCCGCGAGTACCTCGCCGCCTGCGCCGGCGCGACGGTCGCCCGGGCCCTGGAGTTGCGCCGCCTCGCCGCCATGCAATTCCTCATCAGCGGCCACATCGACCAGGGGCTCGACGCCCTGCGGGACGTGCTCCTGGCCATCGGGATGACCCTGCCGCAGAGCCCCAGACGCGCCCTGGCGTCGCTCCTCTGGCGGCGGATGTTGCTCCGTCTCCGCGGCCTGAAGTTCCGTCCCCGTGATACGAGCGAGGTTGCCGCGGCCGACCTCACCCGGATCGACGTGTGCTGGTCGGCGAGCGTCGGCCTGAGCAATGTCGACTGGATTCGCGGCGCCGACTTTCAGGCCCGCGGCCTGCTCCTGGCGCTCCGCGCCGGCGAGCCCTACCGGGTCGCCCGCGCCCTGGCGCTGGAGGCCGCGCAGAACGCCACGACGGGGCTCCCGGCTCGCGACCGCACCTCCCGCCTTCTAGAGCAGGCTGGGGCGCTGGCGAGGTCGTCCGGGCAGCCGTACGGCCTGGGGATGGTGACGCTTGCCGAGGGTGTGTCCGCGTACCTCGAAGGCCGCTGGCTCGACGCCCTGAATGCCTGCGACCGCGCTGAGGTCGAATTCCGCGACCGCTGTACCGGCGTCGCCTGGGAGCTCGACACGGCCCACGCCTATTCGCTCTGGGCGCTCTCCCACCTCGGCCATTGGGCCGAGCTCTCGCGGCGCTTCCCGGTCCTGATCAACGAGGCCCGCGAGCGCGGCGACCTGTACGCGGCGATGAACCTGAGTACTTACATCCTCTCGATCGTCCGCCTCGCCGCCGACGACCCCGAAGCCGCCCGCGACGAGACCCGCCGGGTGACCGGCCAGTGGTCGCGCCAGGGGTATCACGTCCAGCATAACGACCAGGTCTGGGCCTCGGTCCAGATCGACCTTTATCGCGGCGACGGCCCTTCCGCGCTCCGCCAGATCTCCGCGCACTGGCCGACCCTGACCCGCTCGCTGCTGATGCGCGTCCAGTTCATCCGGGTTGCCATGCTCGGCCTTCACGCCCGCTGCGCCCTGGCCTCGGGCGACCGGGCCTCGCTGCCCTCCGCCGCACGCGACGCCTCCCGGATCGAGCGCGAGCACGTTCCCTGGGGCGACCCCCAGGCCCACATGATCCGCGCCGCGCTGGCCTCCCTCGGCGGCCGTCGCGACGAGGCCCTGACCCACCTCCGGTCCGCCGGGTCTCTCTTCCGCGCCTGCGACATGCTGCTCTGCGCCTCGGTCGCCGAACTCCGCCTCGGCCAGCTCCTCGGCGGCACCGACGGCCGCGTCTTAATCGACCGGGCCGAGGCCTGGCTCACCTCCCAGTCCGTTCGCCGCCCCGACCGCGTCGCCGACCTCTTCGCCCCCGGCTTCCGCCTCGACGGTCTATGACGGCCGGGATTCGTTTCGGATCGGGAGCACTCGTCGGAACGCGAAGAACGGGTTACACCCGTCATCTCACGCCGTGGTGGTCGGCGAATCGTAAAGAATAATTCGCGGGCGCTGTCCGTTCCGGGCCGGCAGGCTGATAAGAGGGTGGAGGCGACGAGCCGCGACCTTTCGGCGCGACGGTCAGGCCTCTTCCAAAACCCCTAGCACAGGAAGCCTCATCATGTTCGCTCGCATCTTTGGTCGCCCCACCGCGTTCCACACTTCCCGCCGAATCAAGCGGAATCCCGCCGTCGAGACCCTCGAGGGCCGGCAATTGATGTCTCTGGGCCCTGAGTTCTTGGTCAGCGTCCCCACCCCGGCCGCGCAGGTCCAGTCGGCCAACGCCAGCTCCACCAACGGCTCCTCGGTGGTCGTCTGGACCGACTTTTCCCACGGTGACGCCCAGATCTCGGGCCAGCTCTTCAACTCCCAGGGGGGCAAGGTCGGACCAGTGATGGACCTCGCCAGCGCGGCCGGCCTCTACGAGGAACAGCCGTCCGTCGCGATGGACGCCCACGGCGACTTCGTGGTGTCGTGGACCCAGTTCTTCCCCAACGGCCACAGCAACGTTCTGGCCCAGAAGTTCAACGCCGCCGGCGCAACGGTGGGCGGGGTCGTACCGGTCGCCGTCGGCACGTTCGCGCAAACGAACTCGAGCGTGGCGATGGACGCCAAGGGCGACTTCGTCGTGTCCTACACCCGCGACACGAACAACAACAACCCGGACATATTCGCCAAGCTTTATAACACGAACGACCAGTTGCTCAACGTGGTCACCGTCGCCGGGACCTTCCTGGACGAGGACCTGTCCAGCGTCGCCATGACGCCGGACGGACGGTTCGACGTCGCCTACCAGGTTCAAGTCAGCAACACGTATGTCGAGGTGATGGCCTCCCGCTACACGGCGTCCGGCGGCCTGTTGGAGCAGGCGACGATCGCGAACAACGCGCCGCTGAGTGAGTCGCCGAAGGTCGCGATGGACAACCAAGGCAACGCGGTGATCGCCTACCAGAAGTGGGTCGGCAACAACTGGGACGTCGAGGCCCGGCGGTTGAGCGGTACCGGTTTGCTTGGCGGTGAGATCAACGTCCAGAGCACCACCGCCAACGAGACCTCCCCGTCGGTCGCGCTGGAGGGGAACGCCGGGGCCTTCGTCGTGGCCTACGACAGCGGCATCGGGGTCAACGTGTCCGAGGTGAACTCCTCGAACGTCGTGATCGACACTTACAGCGCCGGCCAGTCGCGATTCGCCCCGGCGATCAGCATCAACGCCCAGAACGAATTCCTGGTGACCTACACGGCGGATATCGCCCCCGACATGTTCATCGCCGGCCGCCGCGGCCTGCTCTGATCGGTGCCCCGATCCAGATTGTTGACGTTACGGGGGGGAGTTGACTCAGTCAATGTCCCCCCTGTCCTGACACTGACCGCTCCAGAGACCACTGCGGCAACGCCTTATCGAGCACTTCGTCGGCCGAGAGGAACCGTCGGAATGGGCCAGCCATCCGCGAAAAACGCAGGGCGACTCGGAGGAAGGCCGGCCCGATCTCGTCGAAGACCGCAAGCCGGTCGTGGGCGGACCTGAGGCGCTGGGCGGTTTCGGAAAGGGCGTGTTGCGTTTCGCGGAGGGCCGCGAGGGTGCGGTCGCGGTCGTCCCAGGTCGCTCGGTGTCTCTGCTGCTCATCGTCGAGGACCGCGGCGGACCGTTCGAGGAGAACTTTGGTGGTCGCGAGGTCCTGGGCAAACCGCTGCCGCTTTTCGCGCTCCAGAATGAGGTGTTCGCGGGTCGAGCCGACCTGAAGCTGGAGCCAGTTCTGATCGGCCCGGGTCTTGGTCGGAGGGACTCGCTGGTCAGCGTGCGGGCGCCCTGACCGAAGCGCTGCACGTCTGAGGAGGAGGACGGGAGATGGGTTTCGGGAAACGGAAACCTTGATCAATGAGACAACAGCCTTCCATCGAGGCATCATCTCTGCGGACTGTCACCTGGCGGCCATTGGCTCAACCAAGGGCGAAGTCCAGATCTGGATTCTTCGGGGTCAGACCGATTTAGAATTTTCTCCGCTCAGGCCAAGGGCGCGTTCCAGTGCCATGAGATCTTGCCTCGCGTTCGATTCGCTCTGGAGCAGAGCGGCGAATCGCGCCGACAGGTTAGGAACGCTCTCGGGGCGGGAGAGGCCAAGGATCGGCACCAGCTCGGCGCGAGTGGCCTCGGTATGGTGCTTCGCCAGGTAGGCGAGGGCGGCGCGAGCCGGCGAGCGGGAGCCCCGCGCGGCGAGTTGGTCCCGGTCGACCCCATAACGGCTGCACACAGCCTCGATCACCCGGGCAAGATCCAATCCTCGAAGCAGGCGTTGCTCCCGCCGCAGCTCGCGACGGGTCTGATCGCCGAGGCGCTGGCGCAGGCGATCCAGGAATCGCTCACTGCCGAGGAGCCATCCATGCCGTGCCTCAGCCCACGGGGGGGTAGGCGGGTTGGTCACACCGGCCGCCACGAAGCGACGGTAGGATGCCTCCGGATCGGTCCGTCCGAACTCGCCGGCCCAGGCTGCAAGCAACGCGTCGTAGGCCACCCAGTCCAGGCGATCACGGTGGCGGAAATACCCGCGGCAGCTGGACCATATCCAGGTCTCCGGCGTCGCGGCCAAGCCGGCCCGGACGGGGTTGAGATGGACGTAGCGGGTCAGGACCCAGAGATACGTCTCGTCCTCGACCAGTTCGGTCCGGTAGCGGCCCTGGAAAAGGTGCCCGCAATGGCGGTGGCGACGAGCCCACCCATTGGCGTACGACGAGAGGAACAGTTGCATGCCTTTGGCGAGGTTGGGGCGAGGCGTCTTGAGGACCAGGTGGAGGTGATTGGTCAAGAGGACATAGGCATACAGCAACCATCCCGACCGCCTGACGGCGCGTTCCAGGCAAGCCACCAGCCGCCCGCGGTCGGCATCGTCCTGGACGATGTCTTGCCTGCCGTTACCCCGTGCCATGACATGATAGATAGCATCGGAATACTGGATCCTCAATCGTCTTGCCATCACCACATTGAATCATCGTGCCGTGTCTCATTCAACAAAAAAATTCTAAATCGGTCTGACCCCGATGCCCGGTTCTTGATGTCGCGGGATGCCACGCGATGCCATCACGATGACACCAGCATGCATGGGCCGTTCAGGTATACATTTTACTAGAGAGCGCATCGGGAGCAAGCAGGCCCTACGAAGCTCCGGCCCGCGCTTCTCCTGGCAGGCGAAAGAGGCCACGTGGCCTTGGTGCCAGAAAGTGGGTGGTCCCTTCCGCAATGACGATGGGCGCCAGAGATCGGGGACGGACGTGGACGGGCAGAAAGGCGGGCACATCAGCCTGAGTCGAAGAAGGGAATGGGGACGTGTGGCCAGCGCGCAAGCGCCGAGGGGGGAGTCCGGGTCGGAGGCGATAGAGCCAATCACGCAAGGAATGGATAGAGATGCGGCGGAGTTTGCAGAACTCTAAATGGGTCAAGCCAGACCGACGGAAGTCGGCCAGGATGGCGGACCAGTAGATCTCACGAGACGACTGTGCCAAGGCGGGGCCTCCGGGGACTGATAAACCGGTCCCATCCTGACAACGCCCCACGCGGTTTTGAAGATGTGGTCTACCGGACGGTTACGATCTTGAGGAATCCGTGACCTGCAGGTGATCGCCTACTGGGTCTTCCGCCCGTGTCTCTTATCTGCGTTCATCTGCGAAATCTGCGGACAAGAATTCGGGAGTTCATCTCCAATCGGATATGGGACCTGCGGTGTTGGCTAGCTGACCGCTTCCGACTTACGGACCCGCAGCTTGATTGATCAGGAGACCAGCGCATGAAAACTTGCCGGGAACTGTAAGGTGGGCGAAGAAAAGGCCAGGCGGAAGCAGGCCAGACAAGTCATCTGTCGGAGCGCATCTCCAATCTCGATCCTGAGCCAGTTGCCCAGGATGAATCATCCTCAGATTTCTGGTCCGCAGATTTCGCAGAGGAACGCAGATGGGGAGAATCACAGAGACGATCCGTTGCATGGTTCGCTTAGCGAATTCAGCAATCCTTGAGGTCGCGATTCGTTGGAACTCCACCTTCAGCCGGCTGACGGACGCCCTAAAGATTGAGCAGCCGAAGCGAGCAAGTGGTCGGAGCTTCGCCTCGGTTGTCACCCGGAAACGCCCATCCTTGAACCGTGCCGGTATTGGGGCATGGTTCAAAAGCGGGTTACGGCTCAGGGTGGCTGGGGTCGACGCCCGGAGGGCGACGCCCCCAGATCCGAGGCCTCCGCGCTGGGGTCTCGCTGGCTGATGCCAGCTCGACCCCAGCCAACCAGCCGAGGCGCTCCGGTTCTGCCGGAACGCCTCGCTTCGTTTCGAACCGCACGGACAAAGACCAGCGATCAGACTTAACGTCCAGTACTGTATATACTTATGGATATTTCGACGCCAATTGCATGCGGACATTGACGGCTTGCAAATCTCCAAAAACCTCAACTAATCTGAACCGGACGTTCGTTCAGAACCCCTGAAAATCGGTTTGCCAGTCGCGACCGTCTCTCCTCGACCCGAGCCCCGGAACCGCATCGTGCCCTTCGAGCACTGGCGGTATACTGGGGGGATAACACGTTCGGGCTTGCACCGCTCCGACTGAATGACTTGCCATCACAACCCTCGACCCGGGCGGTTCACTTACTGATCCAAGTGACATCCATGAGAGATGTTCTGATACTCGGCACGGACACCGATGAGGGGAAGACGGCGCTGGCGCTCTTGTGGCTGGCCGCGCTGGCCGACGACTATGAGTACTGGAAGCCCCTGGAAACCGGGGATTCGGATTCGCGGCGAGTGCGCCGGTGCGTGCCTGGGGCCTATGTTCACCAGCCACTGGGCCAGTTTGAGTCTCCGGTGGCACCGCTGCTGGCGGCCCGCCAGCAGGGCCGCGCCATTCCTCCCGCGCATCTCGTTGCCGCGGCCAAACCAAGGCCCAGCGTGCCGGGCCGTCACTTGCTCATCGAGACGTTCGGCAGCCCCCTGTCCCCGCTCAACGAGACGCAACTTCAGATCGCGCTCATCCAGGCACTGGCCGTGCCGGTCGTACTCGTCTGCTCCTCGGCCATCGGTGCCATTGGGAGGACGCTGCAATGCCTGAACGCATTGCAGGGGAATGGCGTTCGACCCGCCGCCGTCGTCCTGATGGGACGGACCGACGCATTCGCCGTCGAGCAACTCGGACGGCACTGGCCCCGTGGTGCATTCTTCTGCCTGCAACTGCCTTCGTCCTGGGACGTTGAAGGGGTGGCCCGGGCGGCACAGGAACAGTCTGGCGTGCTCCAGGCTTTGCACTCCCGCCTTTTCGGCGCGACGACCTCCCCACGAGACGGCGGGACGACAGAACCGGGAGCAGAGTCCGCTCGTTTCGCGCCTTCGCCGGAGTGCGCCGCTCCGGATATCCTCGAGCGCGATCGGCGGTTCGTCTGGCATCCATACACCTCGCTTCGAGACCCCGACCTCCCCCTGGTCGCCGTGGCTGCGGAAGACGAATTCCTGTGGCTGGCCGACGGCAAGCGCGTCATCGACGGTATCTCCTCGTGGTGGACGATCCTGCACGGACACCGGCATCCCGTGCTGATGGCGGCGCTCCACGAGGCCGCCCAGTCGCTGGACCACGTCCACTTCGCTGGCGTCACCCACCCGGCCGCCGTCGCCCTGGCCGAACTTCTGTTGAGCACGGCTCCCTGGCCTGGAGGCCGGGTGTTCTTCTCGGATAACGGCAGCACTGCTGTGGAGGTTGCCCTGAAGATGGCCTATCAATACTGGTGCCATCAGGGAGAACCGCAGCGCACCTGGTTTGTGGGCCTGGAGGGCGGTTACCACGGCGACACGTTCGGAGCGATGTCAGTCAGCCGGGACCCGCTCTTCTTCGGTCGGTTCGAGCCGCTGCTGTTTCGCGCGGAAATGGTGCCGGTGTCTGCGGAGCGACTCGACGACGCCCTCACGCGGCATACGGGGAAGGTGGCCGCCGTGATTGTCGAGCCGCTGGTGCAGGGGGCGGGGGGCATGCGGATGCATTCGGCCGAGGAACTCAGCCGGTTGGCCGCGGTGGCGAAGCAGCACGGCGTGCTTTTGATCGCCGACGAGGCAATGACGGGTGGTGGTCGTACCGGCCGCCTTTGGGCGCACCAGGCGGCTGGGATCGCACCGGACTTGATCTGCGCGGCCAAGACCCTGGCCGGTGGGGTGCTACCCCTGGCTGCGACCCTCGCCGCACCATCCCTGGTGGCCGCCTGGGACACAGCCGATCGCAGCCGGACCTTTTTTCACGGCCATTCGTTCACGGCCCACCCGTTGGCCTGTGCGGTTGCGGTCGCCAACTGGAACATGCTCACCGGGGCTCCCCAGCCGGCGCCCCAGCGCATGGAACTCTTCTGGAGGGAAGCTCTGGCCCCCTTGCGCGGCCATCCGCGGGTGCGCGACGTCCGTGTTTGCGGAATCATCGCGGCCGTGGAGTTGAACCTGGCGGGCGGCTATCTAGCCCCCGTCGGCTGGCAGTTGCGCTCCTCCTGTCTGGAACAGGGTGTGCTTCTCCGACCGCTGGGCTCTGTTCTTTACGCCATGCCACCGTTTTGCACCTCCGACGCGTCGCTGGAAAAGATCGCCAATGCCATGCACCACGCCATCGCAACGCTCGCATGAGTGAAACGAGGATAGAACCATTGCTGGAAGCGGGAGAAACGGGAAGAATTTCACGAGGACCCTCTTGTCCATTATCGCGGGAACCATCCATGAAAGACGTGTTCGAAGACCGATTGATCGAGTCGCCTCGTTTTTCCGGCCGCTGGCAGGAACTGGCAAATCGGGTGCTCGAGGGGCATCGACTCACTGAGAGTGAAGGGCTCGCGATCCTGCGATCGGGGGACGAGGAACTCCTCGACGTGCTGGCGGCGGCCTACCGCATTCGCTACCGCTGGCACGGCAACCGGGTCCACCTGAACTTCCTCGTGAACGCCAAGAGCGGCCGGTGCGGCGAGGACTGCGCCTACTGTTCCCAGTCCAGGACGGCCACGGCAGAGATTCCCCGTTACAGCATGCTCGATTCCGATGAGATCTTCGCCGGCGCGCAGGAGGCCTCGGAGCGACAGGCAGCTACGTATTGCATCGTCATCGCCCGCCGCTCTCCAACCGCAACTGAGCTGGACCGCATCGCCGACGTCGTCCCCCGGATCAAGGCGGCATTCGACTTGCAGATCTGCACGTCGGTGGGCTTGCTCAATTCGGAGCAGGCGGCCCGGCTGAAAAGCTGCGGCGTGGACCGGGTGAACCACAACCTCAATACCAGCCGCCGGTTCTACCCCCGGATCTGCACGACCCACAGCTATGACGACCGCATGGAAACCCTCCACGCTGTCCGCGCCGCCGGGCTGGAAATCTGTTCGGGGGGAATCATCGGCATGGGCGAGGCGGATAGCGATATTGTGGACCTGGCCTTGCAGCTTGGGGCCCTGCAGGCGGAGGCAGTCCCGGTCAATTTCCTGATCCCGATCACCGGCACCGGCCTGGAGTCTCAGCCGCTGGTGAGCCCCCGCCACTGTCTCAGAGTGCTGGCCTTGTTCCGGCTGGCCAATCCGAAATGCGAGTTGCGGATTGCCGCCGGGCGGGAACTCCGACTGGGCAGCCTCCAGCCCCTGGGGCTCTATGCAGCCGATTCCCTCTTCGTCGGCGACTACCTCACCACCAAGGGCCAAGCGCCTCATGAAGACTACCAGATGATCAAGGACCTTGGATTTGAAGCAGTCATCGAGAGCAGCAATGGAAAATGAAAGCTGGGTAACACCGCTGCTCCGCCAGTTGCGAGCCGACGGTCGGGAGCGCACCTTGAACGTGCTCCCGCGCGCGGGGGGCAGGTTCTCGATGGACGGCCGTGAGTATCTGAACTTTTCCAGTAACGACTATCTCGACCTGTCGCGGGATCCGCGCGTTTTGAGTCGCGCCGCGGAAACCATGAACCGCTACGGCGCCGGGGCCGGAGCCTCGCGCCTGGTGACGGGGACGCTCGCCTGTCATGCCGAACTGGAGGCGGCGCTGGCTTCGTTTCAGTCCTACCCCGCCGCGATCGTCTTCGGCTCCGGCTGCCTGGCCAATGTCGGGGTACTCTCCTCGGTCCTGGGGCGCAGCGACGTGGTGTTTGCCGACAGGCTGGTCCACGCGACGATCATCGACGGGATCGTGCTCAGCCGCGCGAAGCTCTGCCGCTTTCCGCACAATGATATCGAGCAACTGGACAGCTTGATGACGCGGGCCGCGGCTGCTCGGAAACCAGGCTGGCGCTTTCTCGTGGTGACCGAATCCGTCTTTAGCATGGACGGCGACCGGGCACCGCTGCGGGCTCTCTGCGAGGTCGCCAGCCGTCACGAGGCCATGCTCATGGTCGACGAAGCCCATGCGCTTGGGGTCTTCGGACCGCTTGGAGCTGGATTGGTGCGCGAGCACGGCCTGGTCAATCGTGTCAATGCGTGTACCGCCACGCTCAGCAAGGCCTTGGGCAGCTACGGGGGCTTTGTCGCCTGTTCCACGGAACTCCAGGCACTCCTGATCAACCGCTCCCGGACTTTCCTGTACAGTACGGGACTTCCGCCCGCCAGCGTGGGGGCGGCCCTGGCGGCCCTGGAAATCATTCGAGCCACGCCCCATCTGGGACCGACGTTACTGGCGCGGGCCGAGCTGTTTCGCCGACAGCTCCGGGAGCTGGGGTTGAACGTGATGCATTCCGAGAGCCATATCATTCCTTTGCTCATCGGCGACAACGCGACGGCTTTGCGTTTCTCAGCTCGACTGAAGGCCAAGGGAATCCTGGCCACAGCCATCCGCGAGCCGACGGTGCCGCGCGGCACGGCGCGGATCCGTCTCTCGGTGACATTGGCGCACGCTGAAGAGGATTTGCAACAAGCCGCCACGGCCATTGCAGAGGCTGCCCGTCAGGAGGGTCTGCCTTGAACGCATCGGCCGGTGTCACCTTGATTGCCGGTTGGGCCCAAACCGAGCAGGCGCTTGCGCCGTTAGTCGAGAAGTTATTCCCGGGTCACTCTCCCGTCGCTCCAGACCGGGGGAGAGAGGCCGAAGGGCAAGGAGCCGGCAATGCGAGCTCGGTGACGATGACGTCGGTCTCCGCCTTGCTGAGCGCATCCGCGAGCGACGCTGGCTTTGCCGGCGGCAGCGTCCCTTCCGCCTATGCGGTCGCACTTGCATCCAGACTTGCGGGGCAGAAGCACCCCAGCATCGTGGTCGGCTGGTCGATGGGGGGCATCGTCGCCCTGGAAACGGCAATTCACTTTCCGGGGCTGGTGCGGCGGTTGGTGCTCATCAGCTCTTGCGCGCTGTTCTGTCCGCCGCCCACGGACCAGCACGAGGTGCAATCGCTCCCGGTGCGCGCCATGATTCGCGGGCTGCATCGAGACCGGCACGAAACGCTGCGAAGATTCTTCTCCCTGGTGCATTCGGAAAGCGGCTCCGCGGCGCAAATGGCGGAGGACTTGCACCAGGCGCTGCGGCTCGACCCGGACCATCTGGTCCACGGCCTGCGATACATCCAGACGGCCGATCTCCGCTCGCGGCTGTCCGCGGTCCGCGTGCCGACGCTGATC
>JBEKTN010000151.1:0-18300 GCA_049516015.1 Isosphaeraceae bacterium
TTGACCGTTTCTGACGCTGGCTTGATCCTTCCAGAATCGGCTTGCCGATGGCCACAAGTCTTTCATACCCAAGCGATTAGATTGCGTCCCATGACCTTGTTCAACCCCGTTTTTAATGCCGGACGCCTATAGTCATAAGACGATTAAAAACCCAGGCTGATGAGGGACCGGGCCCACAGCCGAAGGCTGGGGACGCCAGCCGACGAAGCTGGCTATGTCGCTCTGCGTCAGCCCCCAGCCAGCAACCTTGCGAGCCTGTTCAGGACCGATGTGTGGGACCATGCTCTCGGCCTCGTCACGCAGCAGCTTGGCGGTCGCGTAACAGAGCACCCGCCGGCTGGGTGGCTTGGGCCACGAACTCTATCACTGAGGGAAGGGCCCGGTTCCGCATCGGTTCCCAGTGGTTCTCCGGATCCGGTCTGCGGCGAGCTTGCTTATGGGGACTCGAGCCAGAGACGGCGGAGGCCGTCAAAACCGTGGAAAAACCGGCCTGACCACCCAAGAAAATGAGTGCGAAAAAGGCAAATTGCGCCTCCGCGAAAATCGGCGATCAAGGCAGATCAGTCCGAGACATTGGAAAGCTGCAACCGATCACGCCTGGGCAGAGCGTGGTGGCTCGGTCCGAAAACCTCGCGGGAACGGCGCAGCAGCCAGTGGCCACAGGGAACCAGGAGCGGCCGGACGAGTACGGCGTCCACCGTGATTCCGACGACCAGGGCGAAGCCGAGTTGCCGGAGCGAGCTCAAAGGGCTGAACATGAACGACGCGAAGCTGCACGCCGTGATCGCCGCGGCCGAGCTGATCAGTCCACCGGTCTGACCGATCGCACGTACGATCCCGCCTCGGAACCCATGCCGGGCCGACTCCTCCTGCAGCCTGGTCATGAGGAAGACGTTGTAGTCGACCCCGACGGCGACCAGAAGCACAAAGAGGAAGTAGGGAACCTTCCAGTCCAGTCCTTCCGCCCCCAGGGCCGTCACGAAGAGCAGGTGAGTCGCCCCCAGTGCGAAGGCATAGGTCAACACCATGGTCGCAACCAAGTTGAAGCAAGACCAGGGATCTCGCAGCGCGATCAACAAGACCAGGAACACACCGATTGGCACGAGGAACCAGCTCTGAACCTGGTCGGCATGAGTCAGCGAGCGGACGTCGGCCGACGCGGCGTTGACACCAGCGATCGAGGCCGTCACATGAACTCCGTCGTACTCGCCCAGATACTCCTTGAGTCGCCGCCGGAGGGTTTCCACCTGATCCATGGCCTGGTCCGAGAAAACGCGGTTTGCCTGGGTGATATCGATGCGGGCGTGGTGGCCGTCGGGCGTGATGTAGACGGCGAAGCTCTGCAAGAGCGCGGGATTCGCACGCACTGTCTCGGGCGTGATCAGCAGGCGATTGAGGGCCCGACGGCCGACGGGATCGTCGAGGATTGCGGCAACCTCGTCATGGGCACGATCAGCGCCCTTGGCGATCTGGTCGGCCCCGTCGGCTGCCCGCGTCAGCCCGGCAAGCAGCGTCTCGGCCGGCCCTTCCGTTCGCGCAGGCCGAGGCGATTCGGCGGGCGTGGCCGACTGCGGATGGCCGGCACGCTGTACTGACGGGTCGGCGCTGCCGGGAGGAACTCCCGAGCCGGAATTGTCTTTGGCAGCGGCCACCAGGTCGAAGGCCTTGCTCAGCCCGGGCAGGTCCCAAGGGGGCGTGCCCTGCGTGACCAGCAAGGCGGTGGACGCGCCTTTGAGTCCGGATACCAGGGCTGACGTTGAGGCCGCGGCCGCGGGTGGCACGGGTGCGGGCGCCGCGGCTGCCTGATCCTTGGAACTTGCGGGCCTCAGCATGGCCGCCCGGGATACGGAACCGGTGAGATTCAGCCCCGTCTTCTGCTCGAGCCAGACCGCGGCGCGCAGCTTCGCGGAACCCTCGATCAGCCCTTTATTGAGCAGCCTTGCTCCCTCGGAGAGCTGGCGAAAGCCCTGATTGACCTCGCCCAGCCGCGACACCAGCCGAGCCCGGTTCAGCGGCTCGGGACTACCCAGCGGCTGGGTCGCCGAGCGAACCTCCGTCAGCCGGCGCTGATGCGATAAGAGCCGGCTCACGTCGTCGATCAAGGTCAGCCCCTCCGATCGGCGGAGGTCCGTGTCCGACTCCAGCACGACCGTCAGCGGGGCCATCATCCCCGCGTCGAACTTGGAGGCCACCAGCCGCAGGTTCTCACCGGATTCCGTGTGCCGGGGCATCTCCGAAAGCATGTCCATGACAAAATGGCTCTGCAATCCCACCGCGGCCAGCGGAACAAGCACCAGGAGGGTCAACACCCAACTCCGCAACGGACGGGCCATGGCCGCCCGGCCGAGCCGATCCCACATTCCGCTGGAAGGCGTCATGAATTGCTCGAAGGACCGCGGGCGAAAGCGCGCCAGCAGCACGAGCAGAGCGGGTGTCAAGGTCAGCGTGGCGATCAGCGAAAGCGCCAGTCCCAGGGCAACGCTCGGGCCCGTCGTCGAGAAGAGCTTGAACTTGGTCGTGCCCATCAGCATCAGGCCGATGATGATCGTTCCCGCACTGGTCACCAGGGGCATGAACGACCGGTTGAGCGTCTGTTTCATCACGCCCGCCGGGTTCTCGGGATTGAAATGCTCGGCGAACCGCCAGGAGATGAAGAGGCAGAAATCCGTTCCCGTGCCGAACAGAATCGCCACCAGGAACAACTCCACCAGGGGAGAAATCTCCCAGCCGGCTGTGCTCAGCCAGGCAAGCAACCCACGCGCGATGATCAGGCTGATGCCGATCGTGGCTAGCGGGACCATCGCCAGGAAAAACGACCGGTAAACCAGCAGCAAGACGATGAGCAGCAACACAACCGTGGCGGCAGCCGCGCGGTCGAGCGAGGCCTGAACCTGGGCCATGTAGTCGCGGCCGATGACCGAGTCACCGGTCCAACGCAGCTCCAGGCCGGCGACTTCCGGCGTCTGACCCCTCAGCTCTTCTGCTCTCGATTGCATCCAGGCAATTGTCTTGTGAGCCGTCGGTGAGACGTATGAGGAATCGAGCGGAACGACCAGCAGGCTGACCGTCTTATCCTGGCTGACTAGCCGCTCGGCGATCTCGGGGCGAGACGTCGGCCCCAGAACCCGAAGCACGTCCCCGGGACGATCCGCCGACTCGAACCGCTGGGCCAGATTGACTGCGAACCGACGGTCGGAATCGGTCAGGCCCGCGGGCCGATGGAGGGCCAGGACCGCCGTCGACTCGTATGCCTGGTCCGGCCAGGCTCGCCGTACCAGTTCCGACGCGCGCCGGCTCTCCGATGCGTGCCCCAGCAGCTTCGATTGCCCCTCCGCCGCCAGCCTCGTCAAGTTCGGAGAACCGAGGCCGACTGCCGTCGCAAGGCCTACCCAGGCCAGAATGACCCAGGCCGGTCGACGACTCAGGACGGTGAGAAGTTGGTCCAGCGTCATGAAAACCGACTCCTGGTCGAGTCATCCCGCGCTCGTCGCATCCGTTCGATCAAACAGTTCCTGCCTGGAACGCGAGGAAGATCGGTTGAGAAGTCGCCTGACCCAAGAAAAGAGCCGGCGAATCAAAGGGCGGGCTGAACGGAAGGTCAATACGTGACTTAACTGCTCCAGATTATAACCACGAGCTCCTCTCCGATCAATGCAAAAACGGCCTCGACATCGCTCGGGAGACGATCTCCGAAGTGATTCGTGGAGACTGAAAGCTTTGATGATGATGAGGGTTAAGTCAGATTATCGCTCTCGGGAACATCCTCCCATGATGGCAAATCCACGCACTTACTCAATCGTGTCCATCCCGCAACGGGGTGGAACTCGCAACTGGACGATAGCTGTTACAAAAGTCAATGCGTTCGCCGATGCTGGCGTGAGACGCCCGGAAGATTCTGTAAATCAGCCCAGGGCGAGGATTGCCGAGGTTCTCTTGCTGGAGCTTGACAAATGCTGTCCCTCCTGAGTGGTTCGTATGCGTCAGGTCGAGTGCGAATCGGTCGGCTTCGTGCTCCTGGTAACGGCTGTAGGCCATGGCGGCGGGAGTGAGGAAAAGCATGGTCACTTGAATCAGGAGGAGAAGCAGGGGAACCGAAGCGACATCGGCAAGACTTTCAAAGCGCAGAATGTGAGAGTAGCGGGCAACAAGCCATCGACCCAGGCGATCGACCAGAAAGAGACTTGTCAGGGTCAGGAACGACGAAAGCAGGATCGAGCGAACGACGTGGCCAAGGACGTAATGCCCCATCTCGTGGGCCATGACGACCAGCAGTTCTTTCTCCTCAAGGCGGGCAATCAGGGTATCCCAGAGCACGATCCGCTTGCTGCCAAGCACCCCCGTGACGTAGGCGTTGAGCGCCTTGGTGTCGATGCTCTTGTTGACCTCGAAGACCCGGCTGCCTTCGATTCCCGCGCGGCTGGCAAGATCCAGGATCGACTGCTCGAGCCTTTTGTTTTTCATGGGCCCGAAATCATTGAACAGGGGATCGATCCAGATCGGCTTGACCAGCAGAGTCGCGAACAGGAAGGGCACGGAGAGGAGGGACGTGTACAGCCACCACCAGCGCGGCGCCCGCGCCAGCAGCAGGAAGGGGACCCAGGCGAAGGCGAAGCCGACGATCATCTCGATGCCGACGCTCAGCAGGAAATCGGTCATCCACTTGGCCAGGCTCTGGTTCGACAGGCTGTAGGCGTGCTGGCGAAGAAAACCCACGTAATAATCCAGAGGAAGATTGATCAGGAAGACGATCGCCAGGTAGAGCACCACGTACAGCCCGACCGTGGGAAACCACCAGCGGCCCAACTTGCGGGCCAGGTTGCGGAGGACTGCGGAGAACCCGGAAAAGACGATCACGGCGGGCACGATCAGCCCCCAGCATAAGTCGAAGGCCCAGATCCACATCCCGCTGCGATAAAAGCGAAGCGCCTTCTCGCTGGGGATGGGAACCTCGACCGGACGCAGCTCGTCCGCTGTGGTTTCTGCGACTGCGGAACCGGCGTCTGCGAGCGGCGCGGTTTGTCCTTCATGTCCAGGGTCGTCTCGGGCTGTCTGTCCCCGGGCAGACCAGCCGCCGGCAAGCGAGATCCCCATCGCCAGAAGCACGGAAGATAGCCAGAGATATCTTCGATCCATCGCAACGCAATCCTTTCAAACCCGAGGTCCCGAGGAAATCCAAAGGAGCACCGTGGGACCCGCGGTCACTCAGTGACCTGGTGCGGCGCTGGCTCGACGATCGCAGGGTTCGAATCCTCTTCGCCGAAGATTCGCAGGGAAAAATAGCCCACAGTCGCCGCCAGCGCCGCGCTCAAGGCTCCGAGGATGTAGGTGGCGTAGCGGAATAGGACGAGCCTGCGCAGGACCTCGGCGCCCTTCTGGCCGTCAGCGGTCTCGGCGATCTCGGTCTTCTCGTCCAGCTCGCGCTGGAGCTTCACTTGCGTTTTTTCCAGGTCGGCGATCCGGTCGCGGAGCTCGGGCGCCTGCTTGGCGTCGGTTTCATACTGGGCGAGTGTCTTGCTGGCAGTCTCGAGATCCGTTGCGAGCTTGGCGGCCATGGACTCGAGCTCCCTGGTCCGGATGCCGAGAGTCTCGTTGATGGATTGCTGGGCCGCGAGCTGTCGCCGTGCCTCGTCGCGGGCCTTGGCCGCCCGCTCGTACCGCTCAGCGAACTGCGTCGGGTTATCTGTCCCGGCCTTGTCCAGGAGTGCATCGATGGTCAGCCGTTGACTGCCGGCGACCTGATCGACCGAGTTGGCTAAAGCCTTGAGCGAATTACCCTGATCCTGGATCCGGCCGTGGAGCTGGTACAGCCAGAGTGCGGCAGCCACGCCGAGCACGCCCAGAAACGATCCGAGCATGCCGAAGACCATGGCCGTCTGCACCCGGTCGCCGGGGGAACTGACATACTGTGGGGAAGAAGGTCGATTGAGCATCTTGAAGAGCTCCGCCTCGAGGCGTGGAGATAATAGCGCGCCTCCATGGCCGGGGGGGCTGGGAAAGTTCTCCAGGTCGTTGGCCAGCTTCGCGAGGGCGATCCGGTCGCCGCGCTCGGCGGTGAGATAATATCCCTCCACCTGCGCGAGATTCCGGTCTCGCCACTGGAAGAAGCCGCGGGTCTGCTGAATGGGATCGACGACGTAAGCCACCTGCAAAGTCTGCGCGAAGAAATGCTGATGAATGAAAAGGTCGTGGTGCGAAAGAAAGATGCCGAAGCTGGGATGCGTGTGGTACCAGCCGACGATGTCCAGATCGGGAAAAAGCCGGTCGCGCTCGCGGGTGATCTCTTCCCAGGAATCGTGGGTGTAGGTAAAGCTCGCCTGGGTGTTGGCGTAGTGCTTGGCTGCGAGCGATTGCGTGATCCAGACGAACGGTGTGCCGGCGGCCTCGTCAAGGCATTCCTTGCCCAGCAAGATTCCCCCCAGCTCGACGGACGTGTCGAGTAGCGCGTGCCTCTCGATGGCGTCGGCCGCGCGGTAATCGATGAAGATCGGTAGGTCCGCCTGCGCCGGAACATGATAGGACAGGCACGCGTACCGCTGGTCGCGGTCTGGCCGGAGCAACCGCACAGGCTCGCGGTACTTGATCTCCTCGAAGACCATCTCGTCGCCGCTCACCGGCCCAGCCCCCATCCCGTGGAGCGGCCGCCCCGGTCACCGGCCAGAAGGAAGAATCGGCAACCCGAAGAACCATCCACCCGGACGATATCGTAAGCGGGCACACCAACGGCCGCCAGCGTCCGGCCAGAGAGCGGTGAATCTTCATCCACCGCGCTGATCAACTCGGGACGTCCGAGCTCGCGGCAGTTCGGGCAGGCGGCCTCTGCTTGCCGCACCTTTGTGCGGGGCCGCATGATCTCCTCACGCCAGTCGCAACGGGGACAGTGAACGCTCACGACCAGCTCGCGGTCCAGGGCCAGGCTGAGCGGTCCTTCCAGCTCATGTCGGGCCGCGGCCAGAAGATCGGCCACCGTGCTGTCCTTGCCCAGCGAAAGCTCCACTGGCCGGGGATACGTCTCGTGGCTCAGGCAGTTCTCGCGGAAGGGCAGCCGGGTCGTGTAGAACTGGTTGCCGACGCCGTTGAAGACCATGGCCGTGCCCGCCGCGACCGGCATTCCATGCAGCAGCTTGAGCGCTTCCTGGACCTGCAAGGCCGCCATCATCGCAGCGATCGTGGGGGCGGTGGGAACCTTGCCGGCCAGGATCTCGTCACGTTTCAGCAACGGGCAGTTATAACGCAGGTTGAGAAGCTGATAGTCGCGCTCGGTCATCGCACATTCATAGCAGGCCGAATCGGGCGGTACGAAGACCTTGACGACCCCCTGGATCTCCTGAATGCCCGCATCGATCCAGGGAGTGCCGACCTTCCAGCACTGGCGGTTCACCCAGAGCCGGGCTTCCCGGTTGTCAAGACAGCCGATGACCAGGTCGACGTCCGCAAACAGCCCCAGTCCCAGGTCGGTGAGGACGTCGCCGTGCATCGGCACGACGGCGATCTCGGGGTTTAGCTCCCGCGCCCGCCAGGCGGCCACCTCTGCCTTGGGCCGGCCCGCATCCTTGGACCGGAACAATACCGACCGCGACAGGTTCGAGGCTTCGATCAAGTCCAGGTCGATCAGGTAGGTGGTCCCGACGCCGAGCAGGGCCAGGTTCTTGATCACCTCGTTTCCCAGGGCACCCGCCCCGACAACCAGCACGCTCGCCGCAGCGAGCCGCTCTTGCCGCCACCAGGAGATCAGGCGGAGACGGCCATAGCGATCATCGTCGTCGATTCGCAGCGGTGCAGGGTCCGCGGAATCGGCGGTTGCACCTCCCGCCGGGCCCAGGGATACGCGGTCGAGGCCAGCCGGTGCAGCTTGCGGCTCGCCGCGGATCGAAAAGGGTGATTGATCCATCGCCTCGGTTCCCGCCACGACCCGCCCGGTCGCTTTTATTCGATGAAAACAATCTCGTCGTCGGCCTCAGACCGCCGCGCCGGCCGGACCGGAACATCGTTTGTCGCTTCGAGAATGACAACTCCGTCTCGCTCATCCTCACCCAGATGGCCGTTCGCCTGACCGATCAGCGTGTTGAGGACGACATTGCCTGGCTCGTTCTCCCCATTCGGCGAGACCGGCAAAGCGTCGCTGGGCGTTGTCGAGGGCTCTGGACCGGCCGTTGTCGAGGGCTCCGGGCCAACCAACGTCGCGCCCAGTTCCGGCTGCTGTGCCAACCCTTCCCCGATCGCTCTGGCATAACGTTCCATGAACTGACGAACCCGGTCCACCGGGGAGCGACTGTCCCATCCCGTCCCCGACGCGTTCGTGGACGGCCGGCCAGCGCGCATCGATCGGCCCGACGAATCGCCGGCCGAGCCATTCGATTTCCCCTTGGACTTCTCGTTCGAGGCTTCGACGCGCCCCTGGGCCACACGCAGGTCGCGGAGCGGTCGCGAATCGGTCGGAAAGAGGATTGAGGTCTGGTTGGCCACCCACAAGGCGGCATCGCGGTTGTACGGGCTGCGGATGTCGTAATTGAAATACCGGGCCATGTCCCAGAGCATCATGCACAGTTCGTCGA
Source organism: Isosphaeraceae bacterium (assembly GCA_049516015.1). Classification (GTDB taxonomy): domain Bacteria; phylum Planctomycetota; class Planctomycetia; order Isosphaerales; family Isosphaeraceae; genus Aquisphaera. The sequence continues at coordinate 8,553 of JBEKTN010000151.1, forward strand.
GTTGGACGCTCGGCACCCAGTGCGTGCCGTAACCCCCCAGGCAAACCATGCCGATCTCCGAGATATTCGGGTGGTAAATCGAGGTCAGCCAGCGAAGCTCGGGGATCGTCCGGGGATAAGAAGCACCCAGCTTGATCTCCACGCGATGGTAATGGACGATCTTGACCTTCCCGCGATCACGACACAAACCTTTACCTTTAAAGTTGATAAGGTAATGATGCGGAGGGTTGCCGGTGGCCTGGAACTCGAAGACGGAGCTTTCCGAGCGAAGCCTCTCCAGTGCCGTCAGGTCGTTTCTAAGGCGGCGGATTCGCGGAGATTCGTGCATGCTCTCGCGGCAATCCGCGGCGAGCGCGGAGCCGTCCTCATAGTGGGATCGAGTCAAGGAAGCTGGACTCTGTTGCGATAGGGCACAAGACCGTTCGCCTGGATCGTCGCGTCTCCCGGGTTATCAGCGCGTGCGTTCAACACCCCTGCTTGCACATGACCCCTCTGTCCGAGGTCCCATCGAGCGGACGTCGTGAGGCGGCCGGGGTGCTGATCCGAACCGCGAACCTCGGTCAGCCGCAACCAGCCACGACCTCGGGGTAGACGATCAGGTGGTCGCCGTTCTGGATCCCGGCCTCGACAAGCGTCCAGTTTTCCAGCAGGCGACGGCCCCCTTCCTTATGGTCGAGCGCGTAGCTCATGGGCTGCCCATCGGGACTGGTCGCGGGCAAGTTCATCTTGGTGATGATATTGGGAATGATCCGGCTGACGGGCACCGTAAAGGCGATGACCGCCTTGACCGACTTGGACCCGGTCTGATCCAGAAAGGTCACCTGGATCCCATTGGGATCGGCATTTCCGCCGTATGACATGATCAGGATACCTCCTCCACATGCCTTTTCGGTCGTCGCTCGCCGATATTGAGTGGAAGCCGTCCGTTTTCCATTCCCGAACCCCCCTCCCCCCGCGGCCGGGCTGTCCGCCCGAGCGAACGCCCAAGCACCAGGATAACCGCTCGCGACGACGACGAGAACAGGCTGGAGATCAAATTCCTCCGCGAGACCAGGGAGTCTTGGCTCTCGGGCAGCCCGCTCACCTAATCAGCTATACGCGGAACCGGACGATTCCTTTCACCCTGACGCGCCGCAGCGCCCCGGAATCTTTCACCTGGCCGAAGCGTCGATTTCGATGGTCTGACCCGGGGACCCGGGTCACCCTGGCATAACCTGAACAGATACACCCTAAATTGTCTAGATTTGTATTCGGTGTTTCGCGCAACCAGAAAAACGCGCCTTGTGAGGACAGTAAGTGTCTGCGGCGGCTTGAGTTGCGTAACTACGTGCCGTCTTCGAAACCAAAAACAAAGTCTGACACCACGCATCCATCCTGGGGCTGACGCAGAAAGACATAGCCAGCTTCCTCGGCTGTAGTCGGTCCCTCATCAGCCTGGGTTTTTCATCGATTTACGCCTTTAGGCGTCTGGCAATTAAAAACGGGGTTGAACAAGGTCATGGGACGCAATCTAATCGCTTGGGTATGAAAGACTTGTGGCTATCGGCAAGCCGATCCGCCCTGACGGCCATTTCGCTCTTCTGAGCGGCCATTTCGCTCTTCTGAGCGGCCATTTCGCTCTTCTGAGCGGCCATTTCGCTCTTCTGAGCGGCCATTTCGCTCTTCTGAGCGGCCATTTCGCTCTTCTGAGCGACCATTTCGCTCTTCTGAGCGACCAGGAGGACCGCGACGCACTGGAAAACCGACCATTCCAAGTCTCGTGCAAACGCTTCATGGTCCCAAGCACCATGAGCCCGCACGCCCACCTTGCCCGCAGTCCAGTGGGACTTGCAGACAAGGTCTGGCTGGAAGCCGTGGGCCGCGAGCCAGGCACGAACAGCCCGTGGTATCGCTCGCACGTTCTGGCGCAGCGGCCCAAACTGGCCAGCGAGACATTCATCAGGCAAGAGTGGCTGAATCTTGCTCTCAGCGACGCCACCGCGGCCGCCGTGAAGACGCTCCGAGCTGGTGCGCCGCCTTGGGCAAGGTCCGTCTTGCCTGTGACGCGGGCGAAGGCGTGGGCCGTTCCCAGAGCGTGATTGTCGTGAGAGATGACCTGGGTGTGCTCGAGATCTTCGCTAACAAGTTTGAGTCGAAGGCAGGGACCGCCCACGAGATCTGCGGACTAGTTTCTCGCGCCCGGGAAAGGTGGTTGGCAACCAACGCCACGCGTCCCGGGAAGGGTGCGAGGTGCATGATCCGTTGTGCATTAACCTTGCCGTCGATTGCTTGCAATTTGACATTGCCTTAGAATGTTGAAATTCCGCTTCAGGCGTTGGTTGCCTCAGAGACTCACTCGATGAACAATTTCGGCGACAAGGTCTCATTCATCTGGTCGGTGGCCGACCTGCTCCGCGACTCCTTCAAGCGGGCCAAGTATCCGGACGTCATCCTGCCGCTGACGGTACTGCGGCGACTGGACTGCGTGCTGGAGCCGACGAAGGGGAGGGTTTTGGAGACCCACGCGAAGCTCAAGGGAAGGCCGGAGAACCTTAACCCCGCAGCTCTGCAAGGCATCGGGCTTCGCGTTCTACAACACGTCGCCGTTCACGTTCGAGCGGCTGTTGCAGGACCACGCCCACCTGGCGGCGAACCTGCGGGCCTATATGAACGGGTTCTCCGACAACATGCGGGAGGTGCTCGAGAAGTTCGACTTCGGCAACACGATCAGCAAGCTGGACGAATCGGGACTGCTCTTCCTGGTCCTGGAGAAGTTCAAGAACATCGACCTGCACCCGGACAAGGTCTCGAACCTGGAGATGGGCTAGGTCTTCGAGGAGCTGCTCCGGAAGTTCAACGAGGCGATGGACGAGAACCCGGGCGAGCACTTCACGCCACGTGAGGTCGTCCGCCTGATGGCCGCCCTGATCCTCTCGCACGACCACGAGGCGCTGCACCAGGCCGGCATCGTGCGGACGGTCTCGGACCCATGCTCGGGCACGGGCGGCATGCTCACGCTCGGCAAGGACCGCATCCTGGAGATCAATCCCCAGGCCCAGGTCCACCTCTTCGGCCAGGAGGTCAACCCCGAGACCTACGCCGTCTGCAAGTCCGACCTCTACATGAAGTCACTCGACGGGAAGGACGCCGAGAACATCAAGTTCGGCTCGACGCTGGCCCGGGACGCCCACGGCGGCCTCAGGTTCGACTACCAGCTCGCCAATCCGCCGTACGGCAAGGAGTGGAAGATCGACCAGAAGGGGGTCGAGGCCGAGTACGAGCGGGGTCACGCGGGGCGATTCGGGGCCGGACTGCCCAGGATCAGCGACGGCCAGCTCCTCTTTCTCTGTCACATGCTCAACCGCATGAAGCCGAAGGAGGAAGGGGGCGGGCGGGTCGCCATCGTCATGAACGGCTCGCCCCTTATTCACTGGGGACGCCGGATCGGGGGAGTCGGAGGTTTGACGAACTCACCGCGAGTGCCCAGCGCGCCATCGGCCTCCTCCAAGAACGTCGCATCGCCCTGGTCTCATCCGCCGTCACCGGCCAGATCGACGTCCGAGGGGATGTGGACTAATGGCCATCTACGAGATCACCGCCGACCAGATCCGCAAGATCCCCGAGACGACCTACAGCTTGGCTGGCGTGCGGGAGGTGAAAGAATTCTGCTGTGTCGGTATCATGAACCTGGGAGCGGTCGCTGAATTCAGCTAAAAAACTCTTGCATATTTCCATGCTTGACCCATCGTCACACGCCGACATTCTGAGCGGGCGGGGGTTCACCCTCGCCGACTGGTTCGTGCTCAGCATCGTGGGGGAGTGGCCTATCCGGGCAGCAACAATCCCCAAGCTCGCGTCGCTGCGGTCCGAGAAGGATCCGCGGGGCTCGATCTCAGTTTCCGTGGCGCAAAAGACCCTCGAAAGTCTTATCAAACGAGGTCTGCTGGAGGTCGTCAATCTTGCCCGATGGTCTCAGTTGACGGCACGGCACACCAAGGCTGGGTGGCCATACCCGGTCCACGGATTTCCCATGGAGGGCGATGTCGACTTTACAGACCTGGGAGCAACAACGTTCAAGAGCCTTGCCGATCTGCTTTACGGGCCAGACTTCTTTTCATCAGCCGAGGTCGATTCCGACGATGGGCAGGAGCTAATCTACTACTCGGTTTCGGCCGATCAGGCCCGACACGTTGCGGAACAGGCTGAGGAGGAAACGCCAGGCCGGGTCGTCATCGTCGAGCCGATCGGGCCCTGGTGCATCTTCTGGTGGAAGACTTTTGCGTCGGGCTATCGCGTGTCCGTCCTGAAGAAAGGCCGCTCGGCTCGAACGCGTCTTCCCGGGCGGGACATGGAAGTCGCTCCCTCGGGCTTGCCCAAGGAACCCGGCCCCCAGCAGCCCCCCGGCACCGCCGCGACGGCAACCGCGAAAACGACGGTGGACGTCTCTGAGAAGAGCTTCGAAGCCACGATCGGACAGGTCCTGACCCAGCCCTTTTTGGAACCGGCGGCGACTGGCTCACCGAACGGAAATCCACCTGTTGCGGGCGGGTACCGCAAGAGGTCTGCCGGCGACTTCACGAGGAAGCTCTGTCTTGACGCCGAGGTGGTCTTCGCCTTTATCTATGCGACCCAGCCCAAGGAGTGGGAGAAGCTGAAGGTCCAGCATGGCGCCGACGTGAAGCCCCGGTTTCTTCAGCGGCTGGCTTCCGAGGTCGCGAAGCAGGGGACGCTCAGCGTGCTCCGGCGGGGCATCAAGGATTCGGGTTGCACGTTCCGGCTCGCCCACTTCCGCCCGGCGAGCGGCTTGAATACCGAGACCCAGAAGCTCTACCAGGCCAACCAGTTCAGCATCACCCGCCAGCTTCACTACAGCGAGAAGAACGAGAGCAGCCTCGACATTTCCCTGTTCCTGAATGGACTGCCAATCTTCACCTCGGAGTTCAAGAACCCGTTCACCGGCCAGACCGTCCTTGACGCCGTCGCGCAGTACAAGCACGACCGCGACCCGAAGGAACCCCTCTTTCAGTTCGGCCGCTGCCTCGGTCACTTCGCCATCGACCCTGACCTGGTCTACGTCGCGACCAAGCTGGAAGGGCCGAAGACCTGGTTCCTGCCATTCAACCGCGGCAAGTACGGCGGCGCCGGGAACGAGCCGAGCGCCACGGACTTCTCCACCGCGTACCTGTGGAAGCAGATCTGGAGCCGCGACAGCGTGCTCGACCTGATCCAGAACTTCCTCCACGTCGTCGAAGAGGAGGACGACGAGGGCAAGAAAACCGGAAAGAACAAAATCCTCTTCCCGCGCTATCACCAGCTTGACGCGGTGCGTCGCCTGGTCAAGGCGGCCGCGAAAGACGGTCCCGGCCAGCGCTACCTGATCCAGCATTCCGCCGGGTCCGGCAAGTCCAACTCAATCGCCTGGCTTGCCCACCAGCTCGCCTCGCTCCACGACGCCAACTCGCAACGGGTCTTCGACTCGATCATCGTGCTGACGGATCGCCGCGTGCTCGATCGCCAGCTCCAGCGCACCATGGCAGACTTCGAGCAAACGCCCGGCCTGGTCGAGAACATTGACCAGACCTCGAAGCAGCTCAAGCAGGCGCTCGAAGAGGGGAAGACGATCATCGTCAGCACCCTGCAAAAGTTTCCTGTGATCGCCGGCCAGATTGGTGAGCTGCCGGGCAAGCGCTTCGCCGTCATCATCGACGAGGCCCACTCGTCGCAGTCGGGCGAGACCTCGAAGGGATGGAAGACCGTGCTCGCGGTGTCGAGCCTGGATGAAGCCGAGCGGGCCGACGCCGTCGCGGACAAGGACGACCTGGAAGACAGGATCGTCGCCGAGATGAAGAAGCGCGGCCGGCTGCCGAACGTGAGCCTGTTCGCCTTCACCGCGACGCCCAAGCCCAGGACCCTGGAACTCTTCGGCACCAAGCGACCCGACGGCAAGTTCGTGCCGTTCAGCCTCTATACCATGCGGCAGGCCATCGAGGAGCGGTTCATCCTCGACGTTCTGGCCAACTACACCACGTACAAGGCTTACTGGAGCCTGCTCAAGAAGATCAAGGACGACCCCCGCTACGACCGGGAGAAGGCGAGCGGCCTGCTGCGCTCGTTCGTCGACCTGCATCAGGCGACCATCGACAAGAAGGTCGCGATCATGGTCGATCACTTCGCCGAGCACGGCTACCACAAGATCGGCGGCAAGGGCAAGGCGATGATCGTCACGCGCTCGCGGCTCCATGCCGTGCGCTACAAGCACGCGGTTGACGCCTACATCAAGAAGAAGGGCTACGCCTTCAAGGCCCTGGTCGCGTTTTCAGGCACCGTGAGAGACGCCGGCATCGATCACACCGAGGCCAACATGAACGGCTTCCCGGAAATCCAGACGGCCCGGACCTTCAAGCGCGACGAGTACCGCTTCCTGATCGTGGCGAACAAGTTCCAGACGGGGTTTGACCAGCCCCTGCTGCACACCATGTACGTGGACAAGAAGCTGGGCGGGGTCAACGCCGTCCAGACCCTGTCGCGGCTCAATCGTGTTCACCCGGGCAAGGACGACACGATGGTTCTGGACTTCGCCAACGAGGGTGAGGAGATTCAGAAAGCCTTCGCTCCCTACTACGACAGGACCCTCTTGAGCGAGGCCACCGACCCGAACCTGCTTTACGACCTGCAAACCAAGCTCAGCGAGTTCCACCTCTACACGACCGAAGACATTGAGCGGTTCGCCGGCATCTACTTCGACCCCAAGGCGACCCAGGATTCCCTGCACGCGGCCCTCGCGCCGGTCGTTGATCGCTATGGGGCCGCGACGCCCGAGGACCAGCGCGAGTTCAGGAGCTACCTCGGCGACTACGCGCGGCTCTACGCGTTTCTCTCGCAGATCATCACGTTCACCGACGCCGACCTGGAGCAGCTCTACCAATTCGGCCGCCTCCTGCTCCGCAAGCTCCCGGTCAACCGAGAGCAACTCCCTGTCGAGATTCAGCAAAACATCGACATGGACTCCTACCGGCTCCAGCAAACCTCGTCCGGCAAACTGCCACTGGAGAAGGGGACGCACCCGCTGGAGCCACTCAAGGAGAAGCAGGTCTTCGACCCCCAGCTCGAGCAGATCGAGGCACTCTCGGCGATCCTCAAGGAATTGAACGAACGCTTCGGCACCGACTTCACCGAGGCCGACAAGGTGATCATCGAGCACCTGGAATCGAGACTCAACGAAGACGCCGCTCTCCAGACCAGCGTCAAGGTCAACGTCCCCGAGAACGCGCGCCTGACCTTCGATCACGTCGCCAACGACAAGATCCAGGAGCTGATCGACACCCACTTCAAGTTCTACAAGCAGATCAACGACGACGCCAAGTTCTCGCGGTTCTTCCTCGACTGGCTCTTCGAGCGCTACCTCAAGCGAGCCCGGGGGCAGGAGGAGGGGAATGTGGCGTGAGGAACCCAGCAGGCGAAGTTGGCAGGTTAAGCAAGAGGCGTGGGCAGCTCCTCACTCATCGGCATCATAATCAGACGCTCATCCCTTCCCGGGGATGCCACCACGGAGATCTGGTCAGTCCTTTCCTTACGAAAGGGTTACGTGATGTGTCCAGAAGGAAGAGAAAGACAATCGCTGAAAAGTTGCCAAGTGAAGCTCCTGACGAGTAGCATATCCGGGAGAACTCTTTTGAACGAATTCTCAGAAGTAGTTCGTTGGAGTGAAGGACCATGACTTCTCGAAGAAGTAGTGATCGGTCTTCGAACCAGGACCCCAATCCCCACGTTATTAGGATTGGTCCAGTATCCTTGCCTTTCGCATCACCTCAACATCCAGGTTGGCTAGCTTTTTACGAGGGGATAGAGCGGAAGCACAATAGCTATAACACGATAACAAAGCACCTCGAGGGCCTTCCGGAGAAACACCGAGGTTACGTGATTGGATTGGTCCTCGGGGAGATGATCAACCAACCCACGAACGGACTCTCTAAGGGCGCGCAGAAGTACCTGGTATCGATCGAAGGACAAATTGACTTACTGGTTGAGGGCATCTGCCTCGCGAATCCTTCTGAGGATCGGGACCACGTGAGAGAACAAATTGGAGGATTAACATTACCCGTTATACGTCGAATTGAGATCAAACCAGGAACTATAGTCGACCCGCCGATCGGCTAGCATCGGCCATGCCACCTGTTGACATTGATCGGCGACCCATGCGGAGAGCCAATCCTGGGTCCCAGAATAGTCAGAATCCCGGTGTGGAACGCCACATAAAATTCGGGCCAGGGGGCCACGACGACGGTCAGATCGGAGCCCAGGGGGTGAATGTGTCATCGTCGGGTCTTTACGTTCTTCTGGGAACGAAACAGCGACGGGAACGAAACAGGGACGTAGTTAGTTTCTCGGCTCAGTCAATACTAGCTGCGTCCCTGTTCCCGTCCCTCGCAGGAGCAGTCGATCCGGCGTGCAGACTGGGTGGTGGGAGATGAGTCGTTCCAGAAGCGGGTGCAGGGTCATCAGGGTAGAGCCGTGCAACGGCGGCGCGGTCGGCCACCCAAGTCCGGGGGGCAGGAGGCTGGCATTTCGTCGTAAAGTGCTCGTGGAACAAGGTTAATATACAGTGTCACCTCCGCCGTAGTGTCACCTCCGCCGTAGGGGTTTGGTGTCGCGGCACTGAAACTCTATCAAGCGGAGCCCTTGGCTGCTTTAGCCGCCAGGGCACGCTCCATCTCTGCGTACTCCATCTCGCCGCTGACTAGACCGGTTTTCCGGACACCGCGCCCCCTAATAACCATCTTGCCATTGCGAGCCCAGACCTGAGGGGATTCTGGGTTGTCGGGCTTGCCCTCGAACTTTGGGATCGAAAAGCGGACGGAGTACTCGAACCGCATGCGCGAGGGGTCCAGACGCTCGGCCTTGAGCACCAAGCCCTTCTGGTCCCAGATGCGCAGTGTTCGCCTCCGCCGGGTCGCCAGCAGGAGCTTACCAAGGACCTTCTCCAGCTCAAAACCGACCCGATACACTCTCCGGCTGCTCCCGAGACTGTGCCCATAGACCTCAAGATGGCAGGACTCATCGGCGAAGAAGTGGATCTTTGGCTTCCCTTGCTTGAACTCCATCAGTCCGTGGTGGCGAAACCGCTTCTTGACAACCCGGCCATCGGGGAGGGAAAGGGTGACCTGCAACTTGCCGTTGAACCGTTGGTTGGTCCAGATGCCGTGACAGATGCGGCAGAGGAGGTTGCACTTGTCCAGCTCATCGAGTTGGGCTGCAGAGATCACCCGGCGGATCAACTTCTCGTAGATGGGGGATTTCTGGCTCGGGTCGATGTGATTGAATTCGAACGTGCCCTTTGAGTCGAGGTAGCGTCGCTCTACGGCCTTAATGCTGCGGCGGCAGACCACACAGCGACCGCCCAAGTACTCTAAGCGTAAATGCCGGTCATCGACCTTACCAGCTGATTTGCTCGGCCTTGCCATGGCCGGTGCCTCCGTTTGCGCGAAACGCCAAATCCTCACCGGACTTGCTGCGATCCAACAGCTATTGTATCGCACCCAGCCGCGTCCTTTGCAAGCGGATGTTCAGTATCCCAGATTTTTCATTGAAACTTCACGATGCGACCCGCAATTCTCCTCGTCTCCAGCTCGTCTCCAGTATCAACTCTACTGACCCTACCGGATTGCAGGTATTGAAGAAATGCCGAGTATCCGGCCGGCGGCATTTTTGTCATCCTACTTCTTTCCAGGGAAGGGGATGCGAGAATGGACGCTCGACCGAAGACCCGGCA
>JBEKTN010000152.1:0-18162 GCA_049516015.1 Isosphaeraceae bacterium
TGACTCGTTATAAGATGCGCAAGATGCAGGGATCGCGCAAGTGGAATTATCATGCTTTTCGAAAGTTTCTTGAGATTTCTACGGAAAGCGCCGGAGGGCAAGATTCGTGCCGAACAGTATTGCCCCCCCTTCGCAAGGGCTGATCATTACCCACAACTATTCGCGTAGTCTTTTGCCGGCTTGATAGCCTAGTACGAGCAAGGTCAGATCATGAAGCCCGCTCCACAATGTCCTGACGCCTGGCATCCCGTCCCTCTTGCGGTTGAGGTGCCCGCCCAGACGGCCGATCCACAGCACCGCCTGGCCAATTGTCAGTGCCGATGGCTTCATCCCTTTCCCAAAGCGGCACACCAGCACCTCAACCTCATCGTCGCTCAAAACCTCCGTCGCCGGTGCCTCGGGGGTCTCCCGCGCCAGGTCCCGCAGGGACACGATCCGCGCCGCCACTGCCGCGTTGACTGTCACAGCCTTCTCCAGTCCCTCCCATGTCTCCAGCTGCAAACGCTCCACCTGGCAGCCGCTCTTGATTACCAAGTGTACTTCCTCGATCGGCCACCGGCACTTGTATTTCGCCACGACCGCCAAGGCCTCGGCTGCGGTCGCCGCTGGCTCGAGCGTCCAGAGCAGCCAATGCACCGACTCAACACCGGGCGGGGGCGCGGGCTCCCACACCTCGACCAGATTCCAGGTCATCGGCCAAGCGTGTGGGTACTTCTCGAGGTCCGGCACCAACGTCACCCGCATCGACCGCAGTTCAACCTGCGCATACCGCTCGGGGACACCCTTCTTACGCGGTACCAGAATCTCCTTGCGGCACAGTACCGGCTGACTGCGCACCGCCTCGTGCGCTTTGTTCAGCGGGTCGTCGATCCGACGGTTTTGAGCACAACGGATGATGGCGCTGTCGCCCGCGTCAACGATCGTCATCATGACCTCATAGGCATCCCCCTCGCGATCCATCACGTCAATCAGTCGCGGCAGCGGCTGGTCCCCGGCAGCCACATACAGCACGTCGCGAGCTGCCTCGATCCCATTGATCCACTTGCCGCTCTCTTTCTCTTCGGCAGCCGGCTGGCCCTGCTGGGGCCGCGCCCAATACTGCTGGTCCAAGATGCCGATGACCCGTCCTGCGGTGGTCACGCCCAATGCTGTGTGCAGATGCACACCCCGCGCCAGCCCCCCCGAGTCGATCGGGCCCAATTCCGGGATGATGCACTGCAGCGCCGTAAAGTTCAGCGAGGTCGTGTCTTGCACCACGAGCAAAACGTCCTCCTCCAGGCACCGCCGCGCGGTTTCGGTGGCAATTCCCTGTCGCAGCGCGCCGGCAGTCACGCGCGAGTTGGCATAGAAGCGATACGTCGCCTTCGCCCCGCCGGCGCTGCCTGCGGCCTTGGGGATCGAGGCGGATGGATGTTCGGTCGTCTCCACAATAATCGCAGTGAGTCGCTTGTCGAGTCGCTTATCGGGCAGGTCTGCCGCCGCCGCGACCTGACTGGCCCAAACGGTATTGGTAAGGGTCATGGGGCTCCATCCCCTTTAAGAATTCCTGAAAAGTGTTCGCATGACCACAGGATCAGCCCAGGTTAGCCGATACGGGATATATCGGAAAGGATGTGGGTAATGATCAGTCGCAAGGGGGGGAAAAGAGCGCAACGAAATCGGGATGAAAGCGCAGCTTGTGCAAGACCAACTTTTCACCAGTCCAGGGGCCCCGACGCAAGGCCAATACTTCGTCACCCCTCGCTACGCCGTTAATGGCAATCGAGTCGCGACCTCGGGGCCGGATCTGTCCCAACCCTTTCTCAGGGCGTTCCACAGGTCGGCCAGGCTTTGCTCGAAGGGGATTGTCGGTCTCCATCCTGTTTGGCTGACGATGCGCCGGATGTCGGCGCGGGAATCGACGGGGCCTTTTCGAACATGGCGACGCGGGTCGACGCATACCTTGACCGACCGACCGCTCAGGCGAACCAGCAGGTCGAGGCCCTCGCCGACCGATCGCGACTGACCGCAGCCGACATGGTACACCAGCCTGGGCCGGCCGCGGAGCGAAACTGCCACCAGGGCCCGCGCCACGTCCCGGACATCGATAAAATCGCGGCGGGCCTCGAGATTGCCAACCAGGAGGGGCAGGGGGTCAGCCACCTCTGCCGTCAACTGAGCGGCAAACTCTCCGAAAGCCTGGGTTGGAGGCAGTCCGGGGCCGATGGGATTGAACACGCGGGCGACGGCCAGCTCCAGCGGCGGCCGCTCCGCCAGGCCCGCGATCGTGGCGAGCAGCTTGCTGCGGCCATAGGCGTCAAGCGGCGAACAAGGATAAGACTCGGCAACCGGCAAGGCCGATGGAGGAACAGGCCCGAGCTCGGCCGCGGAACCGGCCAGCGTCACACGTACCCGGCGGTTCAAGCTGCGCAGGGCGTTGAGCAGACGGATCGTCGCCCAGAAATTGCTTTGGTACAACACCTCGTCCGCCGCGGGCGGGGTCTGGCCGGCCGTGTGGATGACATGGTCCGGGTCGACTTTCCTGATGGCCTCTCGCAGGCCGATCGGATTGTTCAGATCGGCGCTGACAAAGCTGTGCTCCGGCCAACCCGGGGGACAGCGCCGTCCCAGCACGAGGACGGCATCGCCGGTTCGACCCTCGCGCAGGAACTCGGAATCGAGCACGTCGAGCACGTGTCGCCCCAGGAATCCCGTTGCCCCCGTGATCAACCATGTCGCCATGACGTGATCTCTGCCTCCTGTCCCGGAAAATGAGATTGTCTCTGGACGGAGCCCCCTGCCACGACTCCGTGGCCGCGGGCGCTGTCCGCCGATCCGATGACTGATGTTCCGTCTCCCGAACCATGAGGCTTGCGGTTCCTGGTGCGCTCTTCTGTCCCCAGGAAACTAAGCGCAGCCTGCATGACATGATCGGGGGTCAGCTCGCGCATGCAGCGGTGATGTCCTTCGGGACAGACGTGCCTTTGACAGGGCCCGCAGGGCACCGGGTGAAGCAGGTGCAGGGCGCGGGGATGAGAGGTTCGCGTCCAGGCAATGTGGGTGGGGCCGAACAGCGTGATGACCGGGGTTTGGAATGCCGCCGCGAAATGGCGAGGCCCGGAATCGGTGGTGATCAAGAGCGCTGCTCTCCGCACGCAGGCCTTCGAGAGCCCCAGACTCAGCGGCTGCTCGGACAGGCTGACCACGCGCGGGTGATCGGCCAGGCGAGCGATCTCTGCCGCCGCCGCGCGCTCGGCGGGCCCGCAGAGGACGAGAACCGCGACGCCGGTTTCCTTCATGAGACGGCGAGCCAGCTCGGCGAACGATGCGGCGGGCCAGTTCTTGGCAGGCCCGAAGGCACCGCCGGTGTTCAGGCAAAGCAGCCGCTCAGCCGCCGCCAGGCCCAACTGGTTCCAGGCCCGATCGGCAGCCGCTTCGTCGCCGGGGGTGGTTGCCAGCTCGAGCTGGGTCGAGCCGCCCCGGCATCCCAGCGCCCGGGCCAGGGCCAGGTAGTATTCCACGATGGGGGTGGGAAGCAGTTTGCCCGTGGCGTCGCGGGGCGGCTTCAGTCCGTCAGTCAGGAGCATCCCCCGGCCGTATCGAACGTAACCGATCCGGCGCGGAATTCCGGCCATCCAGGCGACCCAGGCTGCGCGAAACGAGTTCGGCAGCAGGATCGCAACGTCGTTTCGCATCTGGCGAATATGACTGGCAACCGCGTGAGTCCGCTGCTCGCGCCGGTCTGAACGATGATGAAACAAGATCGTCTCGTCGAACCAATGAGTTCCGTCGAGAACCGGTGCCACTTGCGGCCGGATGATCGCGGTGATTCGTGCGTCGGGGAACAGGCCCCGCAGCGCGCGGAACGTCGGCGTCGCCATGACGGTATCGCCGATCAAGTTGGGACAGAAAACCGCGATCTTCATCGATGAGACGTGCTTTTCCAGTCACTCCGTTGACTGCGGAACGGCGTCGCGAACCGGCAAGAGGGGTTCGAGAATGCGTTCGAGGACCTCGAGACCGTCCATGATCTCCAGCCCGATGCGCACGGCGCGCAAGGGAACAGGCCCCAGAGTCGCGGTGCGAAGCTTGACCAAATCTTTCTGGGTGGTCAAGGCGAGATTCGCCCCCATTCTGCCGGCCCAGTCGGTGAGCGATCTGACGTCGTCGGCGCCATAAGGGTGGTGGTCCGGGAAGACCTTCAGGTCGACGACGCACCGGCACAGAGGAACGAGGGTGCGCCGGAATCCCTCGGGGTTGCCGATGCCGCAGAAGGCCGCAACGTCCTTGCCGGCCAGCTCGTCGAGCGGGTAGGTCTGTCCCTCGCCGTCAATCAGGTCGATGGGAGCGTGGCGTGCTTCGATAAACGGCAAATCCGGGGCCGTGCACTGGACCCTGCGGCGGATCAGCTCGCGCTGGGACGGCTCGAGCAGGTCGGCCCGGGAAAGAACAACCGCGGAAGCGCGGCGGAGCGAGCGGATCGGCTCTCTCATGAGCCCGCGCGGGAAGAGTTTTCCAAGCCCGAAGGGATCGAGGGCGTCGAGCATGACCAGGTCGAGATCACGCGCCAGCCGGCGATGCTGGAACCCGTCGTCGAGAATGATCAGCTCCGCCTCCAGCTCGGTGGTGGCGATGGACGCGAGCTTGACCCGGTCCGGGTCTTGAAGGTGGGGAACGTCGGGGAGGTTCTCCTCAAGGACCAGGCCCTCGTCGTTGATTCCACCCGCGTGGCCGTAACCCCGGCTGATCAGCGTGACGCGGACGCCCCGGTGGCGATACCACCGGGCGATCCACTCGACCATCGGGGTCTTGCCGGTTCCCCCGAGCGTGATGTTGCCGACCGAGACCACCGGCACCGCCGCGCGTTGCGACCGCTTCCAGCCCCGGTCGTAAGCCGTGTTCCGCGCGGCGGCCCCCAGGCCATAAACGGCAGAGCCGAGCCCCAGGCCCAGGCGAGCCAGGCCGGCGGCCGGCCCGCGGGTCTGGCCGCGAATCAATCGGAGAAACGTGTCCGCGTCAATCGCCTTCAATCCGTCTGATCCATCTTGAAAAGCCTGTCCGGGCAGACAGCCACGAAGGCCCCGGGTTCGAGCAGACCCCCCGGCTTGCGAGTCGCTCTCCGGGACTGGTAAAGTTTGAGGGAGCGGGCAAGGCTAACCCTCGCCCCAACAATCGTCAAGCGACGCTGATCGGTCATCGAAAGGGGATCGCCGCATGGTTTGTTCTCCCCAGCCCCCGAACCGGCTCGTCAAGCATTGGATCGAGCGCCATCGCAATCCGACGAGCTTCATGCTGCACATCATCGGCATTCCTCCGACGATCCTGGGCGTCCTGCTCTTTTCGATCTACGTCGGCCTGTTCTCACGGCCCGTCTTCATGGTCGCACTTGTGCTGTTCCTGGGAGGCTACCTGCTCCAGTTCGCCGGCCACGCACTGGAAGGCACAGATCCTGGCGAGATCATCTACTTCAAGCGCAAGCTGGGTTTGCCCTATGTCGAGTTTCCCCCGGAAAGGAACCCCTCACGGAATACCTCGCCGGCAGCCTGAGTCAATTCTTTTGTCGGCCCCGGTATCGGCGGGAATCTTCCAGGAATGCGGCGACTCTGTCTGTCCCATTGCTCTTGGTCGCCGCGGATGGGCAGAGACGGGGCTGGGATACCGGCCTTGTGGCCTCCCACGGGCAAATTTGATCTAGGACAGAAACGGAATAATCCGTAAGATCCCCCTCATCGATTCAAGTCCCCTGCCAGGCAGATCCGATACAGTTCGATAGGTCGAGTTTTCACATTCTCGTCACGGGGTAAGACCTCGTTGCCATGTTCGTTCGTTCATAGGTTTGAAGGCACGGGGGTACAGGCAAGGCATCTCTTTATGGCCTGCCCCGTGGTGAGTCGACGAGAGTCGCGGCCTGGGTCTCGGGAAGCGACCGGCGGCAGCTCGGGACGTGGGTCAGTGGTTGGCAAGAGGCCAAGCCAAGGATGGCGCGGCGCGTTCCCACGGCTTGAATTACGCGTCACATGGCGAACTTAGTCAAGGACGGCGGGCCATGCGATTGACCTTACGCACGAACCGGTGGACTCAGGCGGCCATGCTGGCAGCCTGGGTATTCTCCTCCGGTTGCCAGAGGCTTCCTTACATCGATCAATCCAAGACCGTACCCCATGACCCGTTGGGTGCGACGGCCTTGGAGGACAAGGAGGTCAAGCAGGCCGATTTCCTGAGCAGCAGCTTGACGATGCAGATGCCCAAAGTGCACAAGCCGCGGACCACCAACGACCCGGAGGCCGAGGAAATCTGGCCGATGACCCTGCAGGAGGCCATCCGGATCGGCCTGGATAATTCGGAAATCGTGCGCGTCATTCCCTTTGGTGCCCAGGGCATTCCGGTTGGCGGATTCGAGCCAGCGGCGTTGAACACTGGTGCCGGCGCCGGCGCCGCCGGTGCGCTGGGGGCAGGATCGCTGGAATCGGTCTACGACCCGGCCGTCCAGGAAACTCTGATCGCACAGGCGCTCTCGGTCTTTGACACCGCCTTCACAACCAGCTTGACGTGGAGCAAGGGCTCGCAGCCCTTAAACAATTACCTTCAGGGCGGCTCGCTAACGGCGAAGACCGTGGTGGATTCGGTACAGGACCAGGCGAATTTCGCGGTGGGACTGCAGAAGTACACGGCGACAGGAGGCCAGATCAACATCACCCACAATGTCCAGTGGCTCTATCAGAACAGCACCTTCCTGACTTACCCCTCGGTCTACACCACGAACCTCCAGATGCAGTTGATGCAGCCGCTCTTGGGGAGTGCGCCCTTGCCAAACCAGGCAGCCCCTCGGCCGGTGGGTCTGGAAGCGAACCGCGCACCGATCGTGATCGCCCGGCTCAACGCGGACGCCGCCGTCTGGCGGTTCAAGGCAGGGGTCCTGGCCATGGTTCGATCGATAGAGCAGCAATACTGGAGCCTGGCCCAGCAGCACGTGCAGCTCTGGAGCTCCGAGAAAGCCGTCGAGCTGGCCCGCGAAATCGTCAATCGCGAACAGGCGGAGCTGATCGTCGGCAAGGGAACGGTCGCCGACGTCGCGGAAGCCCAGCAGCGGCTCGAACAGTTCAACCTCGACCTGGTAGGCAAGACCTCGGACGTGATCACCACGGAACGGCAGTTGCGCAACATCCTCGGTTTGCCGCCGGCCGACAATCGGCGGATCATTCCGGTGACGCCGCCGGCCGAGGCCCGGCTGGAGCCTGACTGGGATTCCAGCCTGGCACAGATGGTGACGTTTCAGCCGGACATCGTCCAGCAGCAACTTCTGGTCCGGATTGCCGAGCTCCAGCTTCTGGTCGCCCGTAACCAGTTGCTGCCGCAATTGAACCTGACCCTGCTCTATCAGCTCAACGGCCTGGGACAGCAGCTCGACAATGCCGAGGCGGTCATGACCGGGGCGACGATCAAGGCACTCGATCCTGTTACCAGGGTTAAGGAGCAAGCGGCCGGCTTGCTCGGCAATGCCGGCTACTACAACAACTTCCACACCTGGCAGGTGGGGTTCTCGTTCCAGATGCCTTTGGGCATGAGATCGCCGCTGGCGAACACACGGAACGCCCAGTACATCTTGCTGCGGCAACGCGCCTACCTGCAGCAGATCGTCCACCAGACGACACACTCACTGGCGCGGTTCTTCCTGGAAGTCGACTCCAACTACAAGCAATTCAAGACGGCGTCCCGGCTCCGCGCCGCGGCCGCCCAGCGACTCGAAGCCCAGCGTGCCTACTACGAGGAAGGCCGGATCACGATCGACCGGTTCCTCGATGCGGTCAGCCAGTATGCCTCGGCCGTGGCCCAGGAGGCCCAGTTCAAGATGACCTACAACATCTCGATCGTCGCTCTTGAGGAAGCCAAGGGTACCTTGCTGGCCTACAACAACATCGCCGTGGCAGAGGGCCCGCAGCCGCGGAAGGCCTATGTCCAGGCCCGCGACATCCAGGACGCACACCGCAGGCTGCCGATTCCTCCCAACGGTCCGATGTATCGCCAGCGAGTGACGGGCCCAGTCAATCCCGACCCCGTCCCGGCCAATCCGCCGCCGGACGTGCAACCAAGTGGACATCCGCCGCTGCCGGCCCCTGTCGGCCCGCTCGGCCCACCGCCCACGGCCGTGCCGCCGTACCGCCCCGCGGGCGAGGCACCCATCCTCTCGCAGAATCCGGCACAGCCCTTGCCCGGCAATATCCCCGCCCCGGCGCCGGGCGGGCCCGCCAGCGTGGCCGGAGACAGGCCACCGATCGACGGATCCACGACTCCTGCCGGCGGAACACCAGCCCCCATGGGCGGAGCGCCGCCGGCGGCCCTGCCGGCGAACCTGGGGTCAGACTCGCGACCCGTCGAAACCAACATCCCGCCAGCTCGCGGCCCGGATGCGGCCCCAGCACCAGCCCCAGCACCAGCACCAGCACCGGCACCTACTGCGGCCGCGAACAAGACCGAAACCGCGGAGGAACTGCCCCCGCTGCCGGCGGAGATCGACCTGCCTCCTCTGCCCAAGTGACATGAGCTCCCGGCAGAGACCGGGAAATTGCCCTCCGTCACTCGGCGACAAAAGCCAGGGCCGGTGCTGCTCCGCGAAGCACCGGCTCCTATCCTACTGTTCTGCTAAATCCTTGTTGACCATTGCCTGAGGATGTCGGCACAATAATGACCATAGTGTGGGTTCGTCCACCTGCGCTGACGGATTGGATATGTTGCAACGAGTTTGCCGCGTCAACCGGGAAGGGTGAATCATGAGTGACCTGGCGCGAACTGTTTGCGGCGGCGGATCAAGCCGGAGGCACTTCTTGAAAGCAGCCGCCGTCGGCGGGGCGATGGGAACCCTGGCCTCCGGGCAGGCCAGCATGGCTGACGAACCGACGCCAAGTCAATCCAGCGTTCCGACCGTGACCCTGGGCCGGACCGGTCAGAAGGTAACGATCCTTGGCATGGGAACGAGCTGGGCCCTATCTCCCAGCTTCGTCCAGGCCGCCCTTTACTCCGGCGTTCGCTACATCGATACGTCCGAGGTCTACGAGAACACCCGGGCCGAGAAGATCGTTGGCGAGGTGCTTGACCGTACCAAGCAGCGCAAGGACGTTTACCTGGTCACGAAGAACACCGCCTATCGCAAGAGCATGGGCACCGGCGTCGCGAAGATGTTCGAGCAACGGTTAAACGCCAGCCTGGAGCGGCTCAAGACCGACCATGTCGACTGCTATTACCTGCACGGACTGGCCGGCGACCAGATCGAGCTGCTGCGCGACCCCGGCGTGAAGGCCGCGTTCGAGACCCTCAAGAAGCAGCACAAGACCCGTTTCTGCGGCCTGAGCAGCCACGACGCCCGGCTTCCCGAGATCCTCGACACAGCGGCCGAGTGCGGTTGGATCGATCAGGTGATGTTCAAGTACAACTTTCGCGACGTGGGCGGCCGGGACCGGCACGACGAGCTCCAGAGGGCCATCGACAAGGCCGCCAAGGCAAACCTGGGGCTCATCGCCATGAAGACCCAGGGCGGGGCCATCAACTTCCCGGACAAGATGAAGCAGCTTCAAGAGAAGGGATTCAAGAAGGAAGTTGCGGCCGTCAAGTCGGTCTGGATGGACGGCCGGATCCACGTTGCCGTGAGCGAGATGACGACCCGCAGCGATCTCCGCGAGAACGTGGCGGCAACCGCCGAGCCGGCGCTGTCGTCGCGTGAGCGGAAGCTGCTCGACGATTACCGTCAGGCCACGGCCCATCTTTATTGCCACGGCTGCGGGCACCTCTGCGAGACCGCGGCCCGGGGCGTTCCGGTCGCCACGGTTCTCCGCTACCTTCGGTATTACGAGGTCTACGGCAAGCGCCAAGAAGCCCGCGCGCTCTACCAGGCGCTTCCGCCGGTCGCCCGCGACCTCGCGGCCGCCAACCTCGACGCCGCTGCCGCCGCGTGTCCCCACGGCCTGCCCGTCGTCGAGCTGATCGAACGCGCGGATCGACAGATGAGAGTCTGAACCGGGTTCCTCTGTGAGCGGCTCCAGTTAGAGTGTTGGCTCACCTCCTGGCAGCAGCCGGCAGAATCGCCTCGAACCGATCCCACGGCACGGCGCTTGTGGGCAGGTCCACGGCCCGAGTGTCGAGGCCCAGGTCGAGGATGTACATCGTCTCTTCGTATTTCGAGCGCCGGGCTTCGGCCCTGCGCTTCTGAACCAGCGCGTCCTGGCGGTCGAACCGTGCTCTGGAGGCCGGCGCCAGGCGGCCCGCTGGAAGGAACGCCGAACAAGTTTGTTCATTCGAAAAAATAATTCATCATGTAACGCTCCGATTCACGACATCCCAGATCGAGCCCCTGGCCGAGCGCAGCTCGAGGGAACCGGCCACCGCGGCGAACTCGCCCCCTGCCAGGGCGTCGGCGAGCAGGGCCGATCCCTGGGCGGCGTGCTTGACCCAGGCGCCGGGCAGCGAGGGAAGGGATGCGAGCTGACCAAACGGTGACAGGGCTTCGCCTGTGAGCCTGGCCACATCCGGGCGGTTCAATCCCGCACCGGAGAGGTAAATCCTCTCGAACGGCGTGACAGCTCGCAAGCCGGCGAGGTGCCTGGCAAGCGATTCGCGGAAAGCGTCCGGACCGAGCGGGCCAAGGTCCTCCAGCCCGCCTCGAAACAGGTCCTGCTTGGAGAGTGGGCATCTCCAGTAGGCGACTTCGCCGTCCCAGACGCCTCGGGATCGGAGCCCGATTGGCCCATTCGTTCCGGCCGACGCATCGACCAGTCGACCGTGCTGCACGACCATCATCGCCGTGAAGGCCGAGCCGATCTCGACGAGCGCGAAGGTCGATCGGTCAAAGCCGCCGTGTGCCCGAGCATCGAACCAGAGGGCCAGGGCCGCGACCGCGACCTTATCGGCAGTGCCGAGATCCACCGAGTTCGCTTTGCGATGGGGCGGAATCGTCGGCAGGTGGAACCCTCC
This sequence comes from Isosphaeraceae bacterium, assembly GCA_049516015.1. Classification (GTDB taxonomy): domain Bacteria; phylum Planctomycetota; class Planctomycetia; order Isosphaerales; family Isosphaeraceae; genus Aquisphaera. The sequence goes on from JBEKTN010000152.1 coordinate 10,942, forward strand.
GGGCAGGAAAACGACTGGCAAGCCGGTCTGAACCACGGCGCGAACCCAGGAACGAAAGCCGAGCAGCCCGGCCGGTTCACCTCGCTGATCGGGCCGGACCAGGGACATCTGGTCGATCTGGTCTGCCGTCAGGCTGCTGGCCGGCACCAGCGGAAGACCGTAGCCGGAGGGGCCGGCGACGAGGGTGATGGGAGTCCAGCCGTCAAGCAGCGTCGCGAGCACCCCGGGCCGCTCACGCAACTCCTCCGGCCTGAACCGGCACTGGTCGACGACCTGACCGTCCTCCAGCAACAGGAGATCGAGGCTCGAGGTTCCAGGATCGGTACCGACGACGCGAAGCACGCCCTGATCCTCATCGAACAGAAACCGGCATGAGGATATCAGCCAAGCGCTTGGCCCAGCGCCAGAACTTCCTCGGCGTCCAGGACCTGGTTGCTGGCGGTGAAGAGGTGCTGGATGGCCTTCTTGTGGATCTTCATCTTGGTTCCCCCCACCCCCAGCGCTCCCCAGGCTTGAACGCCCGAGCGACCCTTGTTTTTGTCGGTTGCCTCGACGCCTTCGATACCCAGGGGCGGCACCGCATTGAGATCGATCAGGACCTTGAGGTGCGAGAAGTTCTGCCAGAGAGCTGCCGGCAAGAGCTGGACGCCGGGCGGTCCCGAGTTGATGACGATTGACGCGGTCCGCAACTCGCCGGCCAGGCTGTCCGAGCGCGTCATGTCGAATGGGAGGATCTGGGCGCCCGTGGCCTCGTGCAGCCGGCTGGCCAGGGCGCCGGCGCGACCCAGGTCGCGCGAGCCGATGGCCACTGTGGCTCCCAGGCGGCCGAGCAGTCGAACGATCCTCTGGCCAACCGGACCGGTGGCCGCCAGGACCAGCACGCGCGTCTCTCGCAGCGACCCGCCACTGGCTTGCAGGGCCGTCAGCACGGCCGCCGCGGCGGTCGTGTTCGATCCATTGCCATCGAATAGTACCGAGACCCGGAAAGGGCCGAAGAAGGTTTTCTTGATCATATCCAGAATCGCTTCGCCGGCCGGCACGTTCGATCCACCGATGAAGATGGCCGTACTATTCAGGTCGGCCGGACCGCGGGTGAAGATGGTTCCATAAACGAGGTCGCGAACGTTCTCCGGGGTAACTCCGCCGTGGCGAAAGAGGTGCTGGACGCCCGCGTCCACGGCGACCACGGCATCAAACACGCTGGGCTGCGCATCGGTGTCAAGCTGAACCAGGATGGTCGGTTTGCTGGGTGATATGATCGTGGTAGGCTCCCTCGGCATCGCTCGGGACCACGGCGGGGCAGGATCGGTTCGGCCGGCGGCGGGGCGCTGGGCTTTCTCGATCCCGGCGCCTCGTGCCGACGCGGCTGTTCACGACGCTCACTTGGCGAAGGGGTGCTCGACCTTGTCCTTCTGTTCGATAATCTCGGCAATGGCCGGCGAGTTTTTCATGGCCCGCTGGATGGCGAGCTTGGTGGCCTCGTAATTGTACTTGGCGATCTTGGCATTATCCTCGGCCGCGGGATGGATGAAGACGCCGCAAACGATCACCAGGTCATCGGCCGCGGTTGCGGGAATCGTCCCCTCGGCGACGCAATCGGTAACGGCCTTGGCCACGGCAGACTGAGCTGGCCCGAACATCTGGAGGACTTGCTTCATCCCCTCGATCGTGACCTTGGTGATCAGGACCGTCGCCGGCTTGGCGATCAGGTTCGGGGCCAGGACGGCCAGCAGGTTGGTGTGCCCGGCCGACTGGTTGGCCAGGGCATTGGCAAACGCCAGTCCCACCGGTCCTTCCTTCTTGCCGATCAGCAGGTCGATGTGGGCGACCTCGTTGCCTTCGCCGGCCAAGGCCTCACCAATGTTCATGACGATGTCGGTAGCCATCTTTCGATTCTCCGTGCTGTGATTGGTGCATGGTCCACCGTCAGGGTTCAAAATACCCCCCGCATCCCGGTCGGGTTGCAGGGTAACGAACCGCATCATGTCCGCCATGACCCCGGCACTCGACCTCGCATGATAGACGCCACATCGGTTCGGAGCAACCCCCGGCAGTCCTCGGAGAATTGTCTGAGATTCGCCGAGAATCCAGTTGTCCCGGAACAGTCCAGGTGGTTCAATGACTCTTGTACGGAGGTGATCGGATCGCCTGGCATCGCCTCCTCATTCCTGTTCTCAAACACTTTCGCCCTGTTGTTTTTTAGGGAGATCGAGCGATGCGCAAGCTTCTGACACTGCTCGCCGCGGGTGTGCTGTGTTCCAGCCTGGGTCTACTGCGAGCCGACGATGGCGGCAAGGCCATCACCCTCAAGGGTGACGGACTTTGTGCCAAGTGCGGCCTGAAGGACAAGGACGCCAAGAAGTGCCAGAACGTCGTGATCGTCACCGAGGACGGCAAGAAGGCCACGTACTACCTTGCCGGCAAGCTGTCCGATGATGCTCACAAGAGCCTCGGTTTCTGCAGCGCCACCAAGGATGAGCCGGTCAAGGTCGAAGTGACCGGCACCTGCGAGAAGAAGGGTGACAAGCTGGTGCTGACCCTGACCGAGAAGATCAAGAAGATCGACTGAGCCAAGCGGCGAGATGCCGTCGTCTGTCGGCACGCCCTCGCTGCTCGAACCGACGAGAGCGTGGCGAAACCCAAAGGTCAGCCTCGTCCCGCCACTGTGCAGGGCGGGGCTTTTTTCATGAACACCACGCAAACCATCCTCATCATCGGGGCAAGCACGCGTGCCGCCGCTGTCTCGGCTCTCCGGGCCGGGCTGAAGCCCAGGTGCCTGGATTACTTCGCCGATCGCGACCTGGTGGCGATCTGCACAGTCAATCGGGTGGAATCCGGAGTAGGAGTTGCCGGTCTGGAACGATTGGCGCTCGGCTTGCCCCAGGGACCCTGGCTCTACACCGGTCCGCTCGAGAATCATCCTGATCGGGTCGAGCGAATTTCACGAACCCATCGACTGTACGGCAACGCGGCCGAGCCCCTGCGTGGCGCACGCGATCCTTTTCGCCTGGTCGAGGTGTTGCGCAGGCAGGGGCTGCCTTACCTCGAGACCCGGCCTGACGCCCGGAGGCTACCCCGCGACGGAACCTGGCTGGTCAAACCGATCGCCTCGGCAGGAGGTCGTCTCGTCCAGCACCTGGACCACGCCACGGTTCCTCTCGCCGAGCCGAGCTATCTTCAGCGATTCCTCGATGGCCCGAGCTACTCAGCACTGTTCCTCGCTCCGCAAGAAGGGGGTGCTGAGCTCGTCGGCGTGACCCGCCAGTTGCTGGGTACGCCCGGCTCACCGTTTGCTTATCGGGGGAACATCGGCCCCAGCCTAGTGTCGGCGCCCTTGATGTCTCGTCTGCATCAGGTGGGCAATGTCCTGTGCTCGGCATTTCGTCTGGTCGGACTGTTTGGAGTCGATTACATCCAGCACAATGAGGAACCGTGGCTCGTCGAGATCAACCCCAGGTACACAGCCTCGGTCGAGATCTTCGAGCTGGCGACGCACCGGACACTCCTGATCGAACACCTCCGCGCCTGCGGAATGGACCTGGTGGAATCGAACCCCCCTGGGAAACCGCAAGCCTTCACCACGAGAGCCCCGGTCGTCGGCAAGGCGATTCTTTACGCCCAGCGAAACTTGGTGGCCCCGGAGATCGAGATCGAGGATCCGCGATGTCGCGACCCTTTCGCGGTTCCCGCCATCGCCGATGTCCCCTGGCCGGGATCGGCGATCGCCGCCGGAGAGCCAATCATGACGATGTTCACACAAGGTGAAGATATTCGTGAGTGTGAGGACCGGCTCGACGAGCTGGAAACGCTCTGGCAAAACAGATTGAAAGCATGAAACTTCGTCGAGGTGACGGCCATGCTTCTGGACATCGATTATATTCTCCTCGGCATGCCGGGAATCGCGCTCTCGCTCTGGGCCCAGTGGCGAATCGTTTCGGCGTGCTCGGCCGCCAGCCGGCTTCCGGCAGCGTCGGGTCTCACGGCTGCTGAAGCCGCCCAGCGCCTGATGCAGGCCAGCGCGGTGGGTCCGGTGGAGATCACGCCGGCGGCCGGCCAGCTATCCAACCATTACGATCCCAGCCGCAAGGTGCTGCGGCTCTCACGGAGCGTTTACGCGGGGCGGTCGCTCGCAGCGCTGGGGATTGCGGCCCACGAGGCCGGGCACGCGATCCAGCACGCCTCAAGGTATCCAGGGCTCATCGTTCGTAACGCGGTCGTTCCCATGGCGAACCTGGGGTCGATCGCCTGCTGGCTCTTGATTCTCGCCGGGCTCTTCCTCGGCATGTTCCGGCTGATCATCTGGGGCCTCGCTTTGTTCTCGCTGATCGTGGTTCTCCAGCTCATCAACCTGCCGATCGAATTCGACGCCAGCCGCCGGGCGCGGCAGACACTGCTCGCCACCGGATTGATGACTCAGGAGGAAGACGCCGTCGTCGGCCGCGTGATGAACGCCGCAGCCTGGACGTACGTCGCGGCGATTTTCACGAGTGTGCTGAGCCCGTTATGCGGCCGCTTCCCGTTTCGCCTGCTCTTCGAGTTCGGAGAGCGAATCCCGCACCCGCCTGACAAAGGGAAAGGAACGGGAACTAGCCTCGGACCAACGCGGATCGACGCAGATCAGAAAGAACCGTAGGAAAGACGTGGCCAGGCACCAGATCCGCGCAACCAGGGCTGCTATGCTTTCCACCGCAACCTCGTCACGCCGGGCAACTGGGCGATCTGTTCGACGATTGGTGGAGACAGGATGTCGTCCCGGCGTCCACGCCACGAGACCTCGCAACGGACCTTTCGCAGGGGAGCGGCATCGCTTCTGTTCGATACCACGTCCCAGGATCTGATTTGGAATCCTGCCCGCGACAGCATGGCCGGGATGTCGTCATCGGTCGGTCCCGCGGCATTGAGGCTCACGCTGAGCGTCGCGTGGCGTTCCTGACGGATGAGGGGTTCCAGCCGCTTCATTGCCCAGAGGACGAGAAGGGCCATTGCCAGCGTCGTTATCCCGAGGGCAAGCTGCCCGCCTCCCAAGCAAAGTCCGATCACGGTGACGAGCCAGAGCGTCGCCGCTGTGGTGACGCCCTGGACCATGTTGCCTCGACGCAGGATCGCACCGCCGCCGATGAACCCCATGCCCGTGAGGATGCCGAGCGGGAGTCGCATGAGGTCGAGGGTGGCGAACGAGTCGGGGGTTTTTCCCGCCGTGGGCATGAGCAGGTTCATCTGGATCATGGCGACGGATGCGGCCAGGCAGACGAGTAGCGTGGTTCGGAGTCCGGCGGCCTGGCCGCGTTCACTGCGGTCGATGCCGACCAGCGTACCCGCGATGACTGTCAGGACGAGCCGAAGGGCGATCTCGTCCCATTGCAAGGTGAGAGCCATGAGTCCCTCGTCGTCGGTCGAGTTCCCTCTGATCGGTTTTCCTGATCATAACACCTCATGGAGCAACGTCACCGGGGCGTGGGGCGTGGGGCGTGGGGCGTGGGGCGTGGGGCGTGACATCCCACCCTTCGCATTCAGGGTCCCTTGACTGCTGGTCACTCTCTTCTCGCCCTGCGCCCTTGCCGACGGCCGGAAATTGGCTTCGTTTTCGTGCCACGGTCCTGGCCGTTTCCAACCTTAAGTCCTTGTGCTACTGAGCTTTTTCTCCAATTTCAAATTGGCTTCGTTCGGCGCTTTTCTGAGCACGCTCATTCGGCCAGGTCGGGTTGCCGTGTGCATTCCCCTCGTGGGACAAGATTCCAATCTTGTCGTTCGTCGAATCCCTTATGACACGCTGGAAATTCTGTTCCACGCCCTGCCCCAGTGCCAGCGCTGGCATGGGGTCGCTGCTTTCACCTTCATGGCAGCCACCCCAGTTCACCTCGCACAGGCCAATCATCATGTGTGGCGCTCGCCACCTGTCATCCACCCTACCGAACTCCGCGTTCGGCGGCCCGAAATCGGGTTCATTTTGCATGCATGATATGCTACAATTTGCTACATTTTCCGGGGTTTTTGAAATTATGGCGACCCGTCTTTTTGTTCTCGCAAGTTATTGATGGATAATGACTTGGACCGAAATTTGCCTGACCTCGCGTCACCACCGCGTTCTTGGCGTAACTCTAAACGAACAAAGGTTTTGTGTGGTTATTGCCCATCGAGCTGATGCTTTCCAAAAGCGGCTCAAACCTGCTACGTTTTGCTACATATCTGCTACGTTTCCTGCTACGTATCTGCTACATATCTGCTACGTTTCCTGCTACATATCAGCTACATGTCGACTATAAAACGGCCGGACCAGCCAGTTTCTGGCATCAGGGAATAAGGCTGGCCCACATTCGCTCTCGTGACCACGCTCGGGCCCGAACCGCGTCCTGCCAGATCGACCGCGGGTGAACTTGGCCGCGCTGCGCACCGTCAAGCTTTTGCCAGCATTTCTTACCCGACCAATCGACAAGTCTTGCGCAATCCGCATGTCGGGCAGCCAGGTTTCCTCGTGTCAATGAGCATCCACCCGCGCACCGCCGTTCGGCGTGGGCGACACGCGGGCCTGCTTCTCATACCGAATTGCCAAAGATGGTCGGCACGTTCCCGACATACATAGCTTACGATAATGTCACGCAATGCTTTGGCCACAAAACACTTGTCCGGGGCAATCGCGGCTCGCGCGCGGTTCGGGGCCTACCCACTTTCGGGCGGCCGGAGCGCGGGGCTGACCCCAGACGTCCCCCGCTTCACGCCCCCTGCCGATGGTGGGAAATTGGCTTTGTTTTCCGGCTCGATTCCGCCCTGGTTCGACTTAAGTGACAACATGTCAACGGCTAACACCACGGGCAATTGGCTTTGTTCTGGCGCTTTTCCACCAGCTTGATCTCCCTCTTTTCTCATTGACTGGGCACTATTCTCGCTTTATTCGCCACTCGCCACTCGCCACTCGCCACTACCTCCTACGATCCTCCCCCGCTGGCTACTGCCTGCCACCGACAGCCAAATTGACAAAGACTGAGGGGCTGGATCTCGTCGAGCGGCCCCCTATGCCAGTATGTCACCAAACCGGGCGATCTTTACGGAAAAATCGAGACTCTTTGCTGAATTCCACCGTGATTCGTTGTATCCCATGATCGGGAAAGACGCTTGGGTGGCTGGGGCTGACCGTAGGGAAGCCCCAGGGCCGAAGCCTGTGCGTCTGGGGCGTCGCCTCCGGCTCCGCCGCCAGCCACCCGGATCCTGGCAGCTCTGGAATGG